>CAYMWJ010000018.1:0-39722 GCA_964394235.1 uncultured Sedimenticola sp.
TCCTAGGTCAGGAATACTCCGGTGTCCAGCCGAGATGTGGGGCATGTTCAGGGCACAGGCAGGGGGCAACAAGCGCGCGGAGGAGTACATTCGTCACCTGGTGGGGCGCATGACACCTGAGCAGTTGCGGCAGGCGCGCGTGGCCATGCTGGGCACGGCATCCGGCGAACCCGCGGATTGAGTGATCGAGCCAGCGGGTCTCAGGCGCCGGTGGAACCACCTTCGTTACGCGCCAGCACGGGTTTCATACGTTCTTTCAGGCGGCGGGGCTTGCGCCCCAGGCGCTTGTCGTAGATCACGGTATAGCTCATCACCCGGCGCAGGTAGCGTCGGGTCTCCTTGAAGGGGATCAGTTCCACCCAGATGTCGGCCTCCAGCGGCTGGGATGGCAACCAGCGGTCGACGCGGTGTGGGCCGGCATTGTAGGCGGCGGTGGCCAATACCGGGTTGTCGGCCAGTTTTTCCTTGAGTTCCTTCAGATAGGCGCTGCCGAGCCGGATGTTGAAGGCCGGGTCGAGCAGGCGGCTGCCGGGCAGGCGCCCGAGTCCCAGTCTGCGTCGGGCCAGGGTGCGCGCGGTGGTGGGCATCAGTTGCATCAGGCCCAGTGCGCCAGCCCGTGAGCGGGCATCGGACATGAAGGCGCTCTCCTGGCGGATCACTGCGTAGATCCAGGCCGTATCCAGTGCGTTCTGCCGGGACTGGTCGATGACGATCTCCCGGTGTTGCAGCGGGAAGCGTAGTTGCAGATCGTCCCAGTAGCCGGTGCGTGCCAGGGTGAAGATGGCCTGGTCGTACCAGTTCGCCGATTCAGCGACCAGGGCGGCAGCCTGCAGTGCCGACCGATCCATCCGGCGGGTGGCGTAGTGCCACTCGCGGCGAGCCGCCCCGTTGCGTGCGAGGGCATGCAGTTCCAGGGCGCGGCGCACCCCGGGCAGACGTCGGACCCGGGCGATGACGGCCGGGTCGGCAGGGGTCTGGCGGTCGAGCAGATGATAGGGGGCGCCGATGCGGTCGGCGGCGAGAAAACCGTAGTAGGAGCGGTGCTTTGCCAGCCGTTGGTAGAAGGTGCGGGCAGCCTCGTGGCGACCGGTACCTTCCAGGGCACGCGCCATCCAGTATTGCCAGCGTTCGCTGTTGTGTTCATCGGCCGGCCAGTTCGGCAGGTCCGTGAGCAGTTGCTGCCAGTCACCACGCAGCAGTGCCGCGTTCAGCCGGGCGGTATACAGGCGGGTGTCGCCTGCGACCGGTTTGACCGACAGGATCCAGGCATAGGCCTGTTTGCTGTCGTCGTGGTCCAGGGCCAGGGCGATGCGTCGTGCGATGGCGTACCGCTGCTCTCGGGTAAAGGGGTAGCGTTTGCGTACCGTGCGCCACAGGCGCAGTGCCGCCAGGCCGTCGTTGCGCGCCTGACGCTCGATGGCATGCAGCAGGATGGTCTCGCGCCAGGGGTGCGTGGTGTGAAAGCCCGGATCGTCGAGGATGGCCTTGGGGTGCCGATGCACGCGGATCCAGCGCTCCACCCAATCGCGCTCGCTGCTGTCGAGCTTCTTGCCCAGGTAGCGGGCCAGCCGGATCTGGCCCGCCTTCATCGCCAGGGCGATCCGTTGCCAGGTCAGCTCCGCGGTACGTTTCCCGGCACGCTCCCAGGCGGCGAACACCGGATCGCAGGCTCGGGGGCGCGAGCGCCCGTGCAGCCAGATCTTCTCTACCTTGGACCAGGCCTCACGCGCCCGGCCGGTCTCGATCAAGGCGCGGAGGTGATGGCACTGGCGCTGGATGCTGTGTTGCGGCACATAGTCTGCGAGGTACAGTCGCCAGCGCCGCTGGCGCGCAAGCAGGTCCAACCAGTCGCGGCGCAACAGATCGGCCACCGGGGTGCCGGCGTGCTGTTGCAGGAAGTGGTGGACCTCCTCGGGGCGTGCATGTGCCAGATCGCGGCGCAGGCGGGCCAGTTCCAGGTAGGGAACGAGGGGGTAGTTGCGGAGCTGACGCAACAGCCGCTGGTAACGTGTGGCATCGCCTTGCTCGATCGCCTGTTCGGCCTGCAGGAAGAGCGCGCGTTGCATCGTCGCCGTGTCGCCTGTCGCCTGGGCCAGCAGCAGTCCCAGGAGGACGGCGATCAACCAGCTCCCCGGTACGCTGCGCGGACGGTCTTTGGCGTCCCTGGTCACGATTGTTCCCTGTTCTCGCGGTTCTCTGCCTTCGTGTTCCAGACTAGGCCAAGACGTGGGGCGCGGCAATCCCCGATGCTCCATGACCTGCGTCGCTGGATTGCGCGTGCTATGTTTCGCCACCTTCGACGGAAAATGAAGAGGCCGACTGCGGGGCCGGGAGAAAACATCTGAAATGCTGGACATCGCCACATTGCGGGAGCTCGAACGCCTGCTGGCGCAGGCCGCCGAGCGTGAGCTGTTGCCGCGCTTCGAGCATGTGCGGGCACGTACCAAGGCCGACGGCAGTCTGATCACCGATGCCGATCTGGGCATGCAGGCCCGGCTGTTCGACGAGCTGGCCACACGCTGGCCGGAGATCGCGTTGCTCGGCGAGGAGATGAGCGACGACCGGCAGCTCGGTCTGATGGACGAGTGCCATCGCGCTCTCTGGGTGCTGGACCCGCTCGACGGGACCTCCAATTTTGCCTCCGGCATCCCCTTCTTCGGCGTCTCGCTGGCACTGCTGAGCGCTGGCCTGATCCAGGCCGGGGTGGTACTCGATCCACTGCGTGGTGAGTCCTTCAGTGCCTTGCGCGGCCAGGGGGCCTGGCTCAACGGCGAGCCCCTGCGCCTGGCCGGCGAGGGGCTGGGGCTGGCGCAGGCGATGGCCATGGTGGACTTCAAGCGCCTGCCTGCGCCGCTGATCGAGCGCCTGGCGCGCGCCGCCCCCTACCGGTCGCAACGCAGTTTCGGTTCGGTGGCGCTGGACTGGTGTTGGCTGGCCGCCGGGCGCGTGCAGGTCTATCTGCACGGTGGACAGAAGCTCTGGGACTATGCCGCGGGCAGCCTGGTGCTGCACGAGGCGGGCGGGATCGGTGGCCTGTACGAGGACTTCGACGAATGTCCCATGAGTGATCTCAGCCTGCGTCCGCGCATTGCCATGGCGGCTACCAGCATCGAGCTGTTCGATGCCTGGCGGTCTTGGCTGCGGGGCTGATCAGGTCGTCTCCAGATCGCGGGCGAGCAGCACCAGCCAGTGCAGCACCGGCGGGCCTTCCTCGTCGTGCAGGTGGCTCAGGCAGCCGATGTTGGCGGTGACGATCAGCTCCGGGTGTTCCATGGTCAATGCTGCGCGCTTGCGTTCGCGCAGGCGCTGCGAGAGCGTCGGCTGAGTGAGCGCGTAGGTACCGGCCGAACCGCAGCACAGGTGGCCTTCGGCGACCGGTACCAGCTGATAGCCCAGTGACTCGAGCAGGGCTTCGATCTGGCCGTTCAGGTGCAGGCCGTGTTGCAACGTACAAGGGGTGTGCACCGCGATGCGTTGCGGGCGTGGCCGCAGGGGCAGGCGCGAGAGGTCTTCCTGCGCGAGTATCTGTACCGGGTCACGCAGCTTTGCCACCAGTTGTCGGGCGTGTTCGGCATACACCGGGTCCGCAGCCAGCAGTGCCGGGTAGTCGTGCAGGTGCGCGCCGCAACCGCTGGCAGTGACCACCAGCGCCTCGGCGCCCGCATCCAGTTCGGGCAGCCAGGCGTCGATGTTGCGACGGGCCAGGGCGCGGGCCTGTTCCGGCGCGTCCAGGTGTTGCGGCAAGGCGCCGCAGCAGCCGGCCTGGGAGACGGTCTCGACGGCGATGCCGAGGTGGCCGAGCAGGCGCTGCAGGGCCTGGTCGATGTCGGGGGCGAGCGCCGGCTGCACGCAACCCTCGAGGCGCAGCATGCGGCGTTCAGCGGTGACCGGTGTGATCGGCAGCGGGGCCGGGCGGGGCAGGATCTTGCGCCGCAGCGCTGCGGGCAGCAGGGGGCGCAGTCCTCGTGCCAGCCCCAGCACGGGCGTGAAGCGGCGGGCATCGCCGAACAGCCAGCGCATCAGGCCACGCTGTACGCGTTGGGTCCGTGGGCGGGGCAGTTGCTCCTCGAGTACCTCGCGGCCGATGTCGAGCAGGCGGTGATAGTCCACGCCCGAGGGGCAGGTGGTCTCGCAGGAGCGGCACACCAGGCAGCGGTCCAGGTGTTCGCGCAGCACCGCTGTCGGTGGTTCACCTTCGAGCAGTTGCTTGATCTGGTAGATGCGGCCGCGCGGGCCGTCCAGCTCGTCGCCCAGCAACTGGTAGGTGGGACAGGTGGCGGTGCAGAAGCCGCAATGCACGCAGGCACGCAGGATGCGGTCGGCCTCGCGGCCTTGCGGGGTATCGCGGATGAGGTCGGTGAGCGCGGTCTGCATGCGGGATTGGCGCAAGGGACTTCGGAGCGCGCAGAATAGCAGGGAGGACAGGCGGACGCACGGCCCTGAGCCGCCGAACAGAGGCTCGACAACCCCGAAAAGATCGCGGTCGGTGTACGGATCGCAGGTGATATAAGCATGTACCGATGGATCAGACGATGGCCCGGACTCTCACCCGCGCGGCGCCTGGAATGGTATCCGCCTTTTCGTGCCATGTCGGTGCGGGTCCTGGAGCTGGCCGACGACTGGCGACGGGTGCGCATCCTGCTGCCGCTCAATGCCTTCAATCGCAACCCGGGGGGCGGCATGTTCGGCGGCGCCATCGCCGCGCTGGCCGATCCGATCGCGGCGCTGGCCTGCAACCGGGTATTTCCTGGGCACCAGGTGTGGACGCGCGCGATGCACATCGATTTCCGGCACGAGGGGCGCACCGACCTGGAGCTGCGTTTCGTGTTCACCGATGCGCAGGTCGAGGCGATCGGCGCCGAGCTGGCGGCGCGGGGGCGGGCGACCCCGACCTTTGAATACGGGCTGCATGACCGACACGGGCGGTGTTGCGCGCAGGTCGTCAACACCGTGGCGATAAGACCGGCCGGCTACCGGCCACGACACAGGAAAGAACAGAAATGAGCGAAGACGACAAGGGCGGGCTGGACATGGAACTGGCCTCGGGCATCGCGGCCTTCGAGGCCAGGGATTTCACCACCGCGGTGCGCATGCTGGGGCCGCTGGCCGATGCCGGCGATCCCGAGGCCCAGTACCGCATGGCCATCATGATGCAGAACGGCCTGGGAGCGGTCCGGAACGAATTGCAGGCCTTCAGGTACATGAAGGCCGCCGCCGAGGCCGGCCTCGGTCTGGCGCAGCATGGCCTGGGCTTCATGTACATGCAGGGCGAATGTGTGGAGCAGAATCCGGGCAAGGCCATCGAGTGGTTCGAGAAGGCCGCCGAGCAGGGCCTGCAGGGCGCCATGACCACCCTCGGCATGATGTATCGCGAGGGCAACGGGGTGGCGCGCGATGAGGAGAAGGCGCGCGAGTGGTTCCGCAAGGCAGGCTTCGACGAGTTCTGAGTCGGTGTCACCGGGCGGCTCTCGGTGTGATTGGTGGTCCTATTCCCGGCTTGCCGCTTGTAGCGCCAGCCGGCCGTCTTCGTTGACCAGTTGGCGTTCGCCGCGCAGCAGGGCCTGCAGGGGCTCGCCGGCCACCGCGCGGCGCCAGCCCTCGAGCAGGGGGCAGTCTGCTTCGCCACGCACCAGTTTCTGCAGGTCCTTGTGGGTGGCGATGGCCTGTGGTGACAGCTGGTGCTCGGCGGCGAGCAGGCGCAAGGCGGCGGTCAGGTAGTCGACCATGGCCTCCTGTTCGGGGGTCAGCGGGTTGGGACGGCGCTTTTCGCTGGGCCAGGCCTCGCGCGGCAGCGCGGCGGCCTGCTGGATCAGTGCCAGCAGGGTCTTTCCCTCCCTGCGCACCAGGCCGGCCTCGACCCCGCGTATCTTCGCCAGGGCCTCGATATTGCGTGGCAGGCGTCGGCAGATTTCTACCATCACGTCGTCCTTGAGCAGCCACTTGCGCGGCAGGTCGCGCGCGCGCGCCTCGTTCTCGCGCCACTCGGCCAGCGCGGCGAGCACTGCGAGCTGGCGACCGCGCAGGTGCTGGCGGCCCTTGACCCGTTTCCAGGCCTCGCGCGGGTCGGGCTCGTAGGTGGCCGGGTCGGTGAGAGTGGCGAAGTCGGCGGCCAGCCATTGCAGGCGCTCGCGGTCTGACAGATTGCCGCGGATCTTCAGGTAGAGCTGGCCCAGGTAGATCACGTCGTCGAGGGCGTAGCGGATTTGCTCGTCGTTCAAGGGGCGCGCCGACCAGTCGGTGCGCGACTGGTCCTTGGGCAGTTCGACACCGAGCACCCGCTTGACCAGGTTGGCATAGCCGATCTGGTCGCCATGCCCCAGCAGGGCAGCCGCTGGCTGGGTGTCGAACAGGGGCAGGGGAAAGCGGCCCCAGTCGTGCCAGAAGATCTCCAGGTCCTGCCGGGCAGCGTGGAAGATCTTGAGGATGCTGCCGTCGAACAGCAGGTCGAGAAAGGGCGCCAGTGCATCCCCCAGGACCAGCGGATCGACGCAGGCGGCGGTCTCGCCGTTGCTTACCTGGATCAGGCACAGCCGCGGATAGTAGCTGCGCTCGCGAATGAATTCGGTGTCCACCGCCAGCCATTCACTGCCAGCGAGTTCCCTGCACAGGGCCTGCAGGGTGTCGGGATTGTCGATCAGGTGTTCTTGCATGATGCGTCAAGGGTTGCGAGGCGCATGGCATAGTACCGCACGGCGTAGTAGATTGTCGGCATGAACGCCCTTTTGCGATATTTCCGCGCGCTGGTTCTCCTGCGTCTCGGTCCGCGGGACATGCCAGACTCCGCTGCCCCGCGGGGCGTGTTACTGGCGGTCAACCTGCTGCTCGCGATCCTCATCACGGTCGCCTACAGCGTGATGTTCCTGCTGTCCTGGTTGCTGTTGCCCGAGACGGCCGGGCAGACGAGTTTCGAGTGAGTCGGGGGCTGGGTCTGCATGCACATCCACATCCTGGGCATCTGCGGCACCTTCATGGGCGGCATTGCGCTGATCGCGCGCGAGCTGGGCCACACCGTGAGCGGTTCGGACGCCAATGTCTATCCGCCCATGAGCACCCAGCTCGAGCAGGCCGGTATCGACCTGATGGAGGGCTGGAATCCGGCGCAGCTGCAACCGGCGCCGGACGTGGTGGTGATCGGCAATGCGCTCTCGCGCGGCAACCCGGCGGTGGAATACGTGCTGGAACAGGGTCTGCCCTACACCTCGGGGCCGCAGTGGCTGGCCGAGCAGGTGTTGCGCGACCGCTGGGTGCTGGCGGTGGCCGGCACCCATGGCAAGACCACCACCAGCAGCATGCTGGCCTGGATACTGGAGCAGGCGGGCCTGGCGCCGGGTTTCCTCATCGGCGGGGTGCCGCGCAATTTCGGTGTCTCGGCGCGTGCGGGGGCGAGCCCCTTCTTCGTGGTCGAGGCCGACGAGTACGATACCGCCTTCTTCGACAAGCGTTCCAAGTTCGTGCACTACCGGCCACGCACCTTGGTGATGAACAACCTGGAGTTCGATCATGCCGATATCTTCGACGACCTCGAGGCCATCCAGCGTCAGTTTCACCACCTGGTGCGCACCGTGCCCGGTAACGGGCTGATCCTCAGTCCGCTGAACGACGGCAATCTGCACGAGGTACTGGACAGGGGGTGCTGGACTCCGGTCGAGCATTTCGACCCGGAGTTCGAGGCGACCTGGCATGCCGAGGTGGCCGCTGCGGATGGTTCCGCTTTCGAGGTGGTCTGCGAGGCCGAACGGGTCGGCCGGGTCGAATGGTCGCTCGGCGGTCGGCACAACATCGCCAATGCGCTGGCGGCGCTGGCCGCGGCGCGCCATGCCGGCGTCCCGCCGGCGCAGGGTGTCCAGGCGCTGTGCCGCTTCGAGAACGTCAAGCGGCGCATGGAGCTGCGCGGCGAGGTGGACGGGGTGGCGGTGTATGACGATTTCGCCCATCACCCGACCGCCATCGCCACCACCCTGGAGGGATTGCGTGCGCGCGTGGGCGAGCGGCGTATCCATGCGGTGCTCGAACCGCGTTCCAATACCATGCGCCTGGGGGTGATGGCCGATCGCCTGGCCGACGCCTTGCGTGTCGCCGATCGGGTCTACCTCTACCAGCCGCCCGGTCTGGCCTGGGATGCCGGCGCCACCCTCGGTGTGCTGGGGTCGGCACTGGCGGTGAGTGACAGTACCGAGACCATCGTCGAGTGTCTGGCCGCCGAGGTCCAGCCCGGTGAGGTGGTGCTGGTGATGAGCAACGGCGGGTTCGAGAACATTCATCAACGGATTCTCGATGCCTTGCAGCGACGGGGGGGCATGGCATGAGCGAGGCCATCGCGGTGGCCATCACCGGTGCCTCGGGGGCGGCCTATGCCTTGCGTCTGATCGAACAGTTGCTTGCCGCCGGGCGTGAGGTGCAGTTGATGCTGTCACAGGCCGGACAGGTGGTGGTCAACATGGAGACCGACCTGCGCCTGCCGTCCGACACGGCCGGCCAGCAGCAGGCGCTGGTGAGCCACTTCGGCTGCGCGCCGGAGCGTCTGCGGGTGTTCGGCCGCCAGCAGTGGCTTGCGCCAGTGGCCTCGGGAACCAATCCGCCAGCGGCCATGGTGGTCTGTCCCTGTACCACCGGGACCCTGGCGTCGATCGCCAACGGGATTTGTGACGACCTCATCGACCGTGCCGCCGACGTGGCCCTCAAGGAGCGCCGACCGCTGATCCTGGTGCTGCGCGAGACGCCCTATTCGGCCATCCACCTGCGCAACATGCTGCGCCTGACCGAGGCGGGGGCGACCATCCTGCCGGCCAATCCCGGATTCTATTTTCGGCCGCAGACGGTACAGGAGCTGGTGGATTTCGTGGTTGCCCGGGTGCTCGACCACCTGGGGGTGCCGCACGAGCTGAGTGCGCGCTGGGGCGAAGGGAGGTGAAAAGAATTCGCCTTTCCGGGAACCTGCCGCCCCTCGGCTGGTCTCATGGGGTACAGGCGATTGCCTGAATGAACTTGACGGTTCATTGATAGACTCCCCTTGGTGATTTCGCCGGTGTTCCATTTCGGGACGCCGGCTTTTTTATGCGCCCCATTATGGTGCAATTTCTGGCGTGGCGCACCACAACAGGGCGACCTGTGGTGCCCAAAGTTTGGGCGTAGCGTATCGGTGGTGGTGTAAGTGGTTGAATCTACAATGCCCCAAAAGTGGGCATTAAATTTGCTTGTAGTGCGCGATCGAACAACACCATTGACCTGTTATGGGGAGCCTGAAATGACGATACGCAAGAGCCTGAAAGCATCGATCCTGTCGGCCCTGCTGTTGCCGGCTTCGGCGCTGGCTGGAGATACCATGAACGGGGCGGATACCGCCTGGATCATGGCCTCTACCGCCCTGGTACTGTTCATGACCCTGCCGGGACTGGCCCTGTTCTACGGTGGCCTGGTGCGCAGCAAGAACGTGTTGTCGGTGCTGATGCAGTGCTTCGCCATCGCTGGCCTGGCCTCCATTCTCTGGCTGGTGGCGGGCTACAGCCTGGCCTTCGGCGAGGGCAATGCCTGGATCGGCGACCTGAGCAAGGTGATGATGGCCGGCATCGGCCGCGAGACACTCTCGGGCAGCATCCCCGAGTCGCTGTTCATGATGTTCCAGATGACCTTTGCCGTGATCACCCCGGCGCTGGTGATCGGCGGTTTTGCCGAGCGCATGAAATTCTCGGCCATGCTGCTGTTCTCGGCCCTGTGGTTGATGCTGGTCTATGTGCCGGTCACCCACTGGGTGTGGGGTGGCGGCTGGCTCGGCGAGATGGGTCTGTACGACTTCGCCGGCGGTACCGTGGTGCACATCACCGCCGGGGTCGCAGCCCTGGTGGCCGCGCTGGTGCTCGGGCCGCGTCGCGGCTTCCCGGACACGGCCATGCCCCCGCACAACATGACCATGACCGTGGCCGGCGCTGGCATGCTCTGGGTTGGCTGGTTCGGTTTCAACGGCGGTTCCGCCCTCGCTGCCGACGGTAATGCGGCCATGGCCATCCTGGTCACCCATCTGTCGGCGGCCGCCGGTACCCTGGTGTGGCTGTCCCTGGAGTGGATCCGCTTCGGCAAGCCCAGCGTGCTGGGTGCGGTCACCGGTATGGTGGCCGGTCTGGGCACCATTACCCCGGCTTCCGGCTTCGTGGGGCCGGCCGGCGGCCTGCTGATCGGCATCATCGCCGGCTTCGTGTGCTTCAACGCCACCCTGTACGTCAAGCGCGTACTCAAGATCGACGACTCGCTGGACGTGTTCCCGGTACACGGGGTGGGCGGCATCATCGGCACCCTGATGGCCGGCATCTTCTCTGCCACCTCGCTCGGCGTGTTCAGCGGCTACGGCTTTGCCAAGGGTATCGACAGCATGGTGGGTCAGTTCAAGGTGCAGGCCATTGGCGTGCTGGCCACCGCGGTGTTCACTGCCGTGCTCACCTGGGTGATCCTCAAGCTGGTGGATGTCCTGCTGGGCCTGCGCGTGAGTGCCGACGAAGAGCAGGAAGGTCTCGACCTGGTGCTCCACGAGGAGCGGGGTTACGACCTGCACTGAGCCGCAGCGCGGCGATCCTCTACTCGAGACGGGCCCGCCGTGCCGGATGGTGCGGCGGGATTTTTTGTGCATGAGATATGACTCGAAGGGGTAATTCTGAGATGATCGTCTTATAAAAGTAATATGCCAACTCATTGATTTTCAAGGAAACTCAAAAATAAGTTCGCTTTTTTATGCGCGCTTTGCTTGAATTGCCCCCAATCGTCGGGGCCGGCTATGTGTCAGTCCGGTCCGAAAATCACTCAGCAGCGGGGGCGACCCATGACCAGCAGACCCGATATCGATCCGCAGGAGACCCAGGAGTGGCTCGAGGCCCTCGAGGCGGTGCTCGAGCACGAGGGTGCGGAACGCGCGCACTTCCTGATCGAACGCATGATCGACAAGGCGCGCCGCTCCGGTGTGAACCTGCCGTTCTCGGCCAACACGGCCTATGTGAACACCATTCCCCTCACCCGGCAGCCACCCTATCCGGGCGACCAGGCGATGGAGGCGCGCATCCGTGCCTATATCCGCTGGAACGCCATGGCCATGGTGGTGCAGGCCAACCGCAAGGCCTCTGAGCTGGGCGGGCACATCGCCAGTTTCGCCTCGGCGGCGACTCTGTTCGATGTTGGCTTCAACCACTTCTTCCGGGCGAGGAACGAGCAGCAGGAGGGTGACCTGGTGTTTTTCCAGGGGCACTCGGCGCCCGGTATCTATGCGCGTGCCTTCCTCGAGGGCCGACTCAGCGAGGAAGAGCTGAACAACTTCCGCCAGGAGGTCGATGGTGGGGGGCTGTCGTCCTACCCGCATCCCTGGCTGATGCCCAACTTCTGGCAGTTCCCCACCGTGTCGATGGGCCTGGGGCCGATCATGGCCATCTATCAGGCACGCTTCATGCGTTACCTGCACGACCGCGAGATCACCAATACCGACGGCCGCAAGGTCTGGGCCTTCATGGGTGACGGCGAGATGGACGAACCCGAGTCGCTGGGTGCCATTTCGCTGGCCGCTCGCGAGCGGCTGGACAACCTGGTGTTCGTGGTCAACTGCAACCTGCAGCGCCTCGATGGCCCGGTGCGCGGCAACGGCAAGATCATCCAGGAACTCGAGGCGATGTTCCGTGGTGCCGGCTGGAACGTCATCAAGGTGATCTGGGGCGGTTACTGGGATCCGCTGTTCGCGCGCGACAAGCACGGCCTGTTGGTCAAGCGCATGGAAGAGGCCGTGGACGGTGACTACCAGGCCTACAAGGCCAAGGGCGGCGCCTATGTGCGCGAGCACTTCTTCGGCAAGTATCCCGAACTGGCGGCGATGGTGGCCAACATGTCCGATGAGGATATCTGGCGGCTCAACCGCGGTGGCCACGACCCGCTCAAGATCTACGCGGCCTATGCGGCAGCCATGAAGCACAAGGGGCAGCCGACCGTGATCCTGGCCAAGACGGTCAAGGGCTACGGCATGGGTGAGGCCGGCGAAGGGCAGAACATCACCCACTCGCAGAAGAAGATGGGCGAGGAGGCGCTGCGCCACTTCCGCGACCGCTTCAACATCCCCATCCCCGACGACCAGATCGCTTCGGCGCCGTATTTCAAGCCGCCGGCCGACAGCGCCGAGATGCGTTACCTGCATGCGCGACGCGCCGAGCTGGGCGGCTACCTGCCCAGCCGCCGTACCGAAGGCAAGCGGCTCGAGATTCCGCCGCTGGAGGCCTTCAAGGCCCTGCTCGAGGGCAGTGGCGAGCGCGAGATGTCCACCACCATGGCCTTCGTGCGCTTCCTCACCACCCTGATCCGCGACAAGAACGTGGGCAAGTACGTGGTGCCCATCGTACCCGACGAGGCGCGTACCTTCGGCATGGAGGGCATGTTCCGCCAGCTGGGCATCTATTCGAGTGTCGGCCAGCTCTATACCCCGGTGGACTCCGACCAGGTGATGTACTACCGCGAGGACAAGAAGGGGCAGATCCTGCAGGAGGGTATCAACGAGGCCGGCGCCATGTCGTCGTGGATCGCCGCCGCGACCGCCTACAGCAATCATGGCGTGACCATGATCCCCTTCTACATCTACTACTCGATGTTCGGCTTCCAGCGGGTGGGCGACCTGGCCTGGGCCGCCGGCGACATGCAGGCACGCGGCTTCCTGCTCGGCGGCACCGCCGGACGCACCACGCTCGCCGGCGAGGGCCTGCAGCACCAGGACGGGCACAGCCACCTGCAGGCGGCGACCATCCCCAACTGCCGCAGCTACGACCCGACCTTCGCCTACGAGCTGGCGGTGATCCTGCGCCACGGCATGAAGGTGATGTACGAGGAGCAGCAGAACGTCTTCTACTACATCACCGTGATGAACGAGAACTACCCGCAGCCGGCCATGCCCGAGGGCGTGGAAGAGGGCATCATCCGTGGTATCTACCGTTACCGGCAGGGTTCGCGCAAGAAGAAGCGGGTGCAGCTGATGGGGTCGGGCACCATCCTGCGCGAGGTGATCGCCGCGGCCAATCTCCTCGAGGAAGAGTGGAACGTGGCTGCCGACGTGTGGAGCGTGACCAGCTTCAACGAGCTGCGTCGCGACGGTATCGACGTGGAACGCTGGAACATGCTGCACCCCACGAAGAAACCGCGCGTGCCCCATGTGCAGCGGATGCTGGGCGATGCCCGTGGCCCGGTGGTCGCCGCCACCGACTATATACGCGCCTTCCCCGAGCAGATCCGGCCCTACCTGGGGGATCGTCACTACCTGACCCTGGGCACCGATGGCTTCGGCCGTTCCGACCTGCGCTCGCAGCTGCGCAAGCACTTCGAGGTCAATCGCTACTACGTGGTGGTCGGTGCGCTCAAGGCGCTGGCCGACACGGGCGAGATCGAACCCAAGGTCGTTGCACAGGCGATCAAGGCCTACAAGATCGACCCCGAAAAACCCAACCCGGTGACGGTTTGAGGAGAGAGCGGAGATGAGTCAGACGATCGAAGTGCAACTCCCGGACATCGGGGATTTCAAGGATGTCGAGGTGATCGAGATCCTGGTCGCGCCGGGTGATGTGATCGAACCCGAACAGTCGCTGATTACCCTCGAGAGCGACAAGGCCACCATGGAGATCCCGGCCCCGCAGGGCGGGCGGGTGGCCGAGGTGAAGGTCGCCATCGGCGACAGGATCAATCAGGGTGACGTCATCCTGTTGCTCGAAGCCGGCGAGGATGCGGCGGCCGCCGACGAGCCGGCACTGGCCGAGACGCCCGCCGCCGAACCCGAAACGGTCGAAACACTTGCGCCAGCGCCCGAGCCGACATCCAGCGCGCCCGCCGGCGAGGTACAGCGCCTGCCGGTCACGGTGCCCGACATCGGTGACTTCAAGGATGTCGAGGTGGTCGAGGTGCTGGTGAGCGACGGCGACAGCGTCGAGAAAGAGGGGTCGCTGATCACCCTGGAGACCGACAAGGCCACCATGGAGATCCCGTCGCCTTACACCGGTACGGTACAGGGGCTGAAGATCGCGGTCGGCGATCGGGTCAACCAGGGGGATTTCATCTGCGAGATCGAGACCCGCGCAGAGGCCCCGGCCTCTGCGCAGGCTCCGGCCAGCGAACCCACACCGGCGCCGGCTGCCTCGTCAGCGCCCGCAGCGGCGGCCCAATCCGAACGCCGTCCAGGCGAGAAGCCGGCGCGCAAGCGGCCGGTGATCGCGCGCCCCTCGGATGCCCCCAAGGGCCGCGCGCATGCCAGCCCGGCAGTGCGCCGCTTTGCCCGCGAGCTGGGTGTCGACCTCTACCATGTGCCTGGTTCCGGTCCCAAGGGGCGCATCACCAAGGAGGACGTGCAGGCCTTCGTCAAGCGTACCCTGGCCGAGGGTGCGCCCGCGGTGGCCGCTTCGGGCCCGCTGCAACTGCCGCGCCCGCCAGAGATCGACTTCAGCCAGTTCGGCGAGATCGAGGAGGTCGAACTCGGCCGCATCAAGAAGATCAGTGGCAAGCACCTGCACAATGCCTGGCTGGGCATCCCGCATGTCACTCAGTTCGACGAGGCCGACATCACCGAACTCGAGGCCTTCCGCAAGGGGCTCAAGGCTCAGGCCGAGAAGGAGGGTGTCAAGCTCACCTTCATGCCCTTCCTGATGAAGGCGCTGGCTGCGGCATTGAAACAATACCCGCAGTTCAACGCCTCGCTGGCACCGGATGCCGAGCACCTGATCCTGAAGAAATACCTGCACATCGGCATCGCCGTGGACACCCCCAACGGGCTGATGGTGCCGGTGGTGCGCGACGTGGACAAGAAAGGCGTGTTCGAGCTGGCACGCGACCTGATGGATGTGAGTTCGCGGGCGCGCGAGGGCAAGCTCTCGTCCGCCGACATGCAGGGCGGCTGCATCTCCATCTCCAGCCTGGGCGGCATCGGTGGCACCCAGTTCACACCCATCGTGAACGCGCCCGAGGTGGCCATCCTGGGCGTGTCGCGTGCCGAAATGAAACCCAAGTGGAATGGGGCTGACTTCGAGCCACGCCTGATCATGCCGTTCAGCCTGTCCTATGATCACCGGGTGATCGATGGTGCCGAAGGGGTGCGCTTTACCACCTGTCTCGGGCAGTTGCTGAGCGACATCCGGCGGCTGGTGCTCTGAGCCACTCTGTCAGGGGCGGGGCCTCTGGCAGGGTACCGAGGGGCAAGGCCGCGACATTGAAGATTTCGATTGCGTATTGCAGGTCGGCGGTATTGAATGCATCTGGGGCGCTGAGCCGTCCTTCCCCATGAGTGGAGGCGACCAAACCTATTCAGCGTGTCCTTGCACGGCGACCGGGAGAAACGAGAGACGATGAGTAAACACATGCGGGCAGAGGTGGTGGTACTCGGTGGCGGCCCGGGCGGTTACAGCGCCGCCTTTCGTGCCGCCGACCTGGGGCTGAAGACGGTACTGGTGGAGCGCTATCCGACGCTGGGAGGGGTGTGCCTGAACGTCGGTTGTATCCCCTCCAAGGCCCTGTTGCACACCGCCGAGGTGATCAACGAGGTGGCCGAACTCGAGGTCATGGGGGTGCGCTACACCAAGCCGAAGATCGACCTCGACAAGATGCGTGCCGGCAAGGATGCGGTGGTCGCAAAGCTCACCGGTGGTCTCGCTGCACTGGCCAGGCAACGCAAGGTGCAGGTGGTCACCGGCTGGGGCGAGTTCGCCTCGCCACGTGCCTTGTCGGTGAAGACCGAGGAAGGCATGGTACAGGTGGATTTCGATCATGCCATCATCGCCGCCGGCTCGCGCCCGGTGAAGATCCCCGGTTTCCCCAACGACGACCCGCGCCTGCTCGATTCCACCGGGGCGCTCGCCCTGCAGGATATCCCGAAGCGCTTTCTCATCATCGGTGGCGGCATCATCGGTCTGGAGATGGCCACCGTCTATGCCACCCTGGGCTCGAAGGTCGATATCGTCGAACTCCAGCCCGGCCTGATCCCGGGCTGCGACCCCGACCTGGTGCGGCCCTTGCAAAAGCGCCTGTCGAAGCAGGTGCAGAACATCTGGCTGAATACCCGGGTAGCCGACATCCAGGCGCTCAAGTCCGGCCTCAAGGTCACCTTCGAGGGCGACAAGGCCCCCGAGCCGCAGGTCTACGACCGTGTGCTGGTCGCGGTGGGACGCACCCCCAACGGCAAGCTGATCGCCGCCGACAAGGCGGGCGTCCAGGTGGATGAGCGCGGTTTCATCCCGGTGGACGCGCACATGCGCACCAATGTGCCGCACATCTACGCCATTGGTGACATCGTCGGTAATCCCATGTTGGCGCACAAGGCGGTACACGAAGGTCACGTCGCTGCCGAGGTGATCGCCGGGCTGCCGGCGCTGTTCGATCCCATGACCATCCCCTCGGTAGCCTACACCGATCCCGAGATCGCCTGGATGGGTCTGACCGAGACCGAGGCAAAGGAGAAGGGCATCGAGATCGAGAAGGGCGTATTTCCCTGGGTCGCCTCCGGCCGTGCGCTTGGCATCCACCGCGAGGAGGGCTTCACCAAGCTGATCTTCGATGCCCGCAGCAAGCGCCTGCTCGGTGCCGGCATCGTTGGGCGCAACGCCGGCGAACTGATCGGCGAGACGGTGCTGGCCCTGGAGATGGGCGCGGACGCCGAGGACATCGCGCTCACCATCCACCCGCACCCCACGCTCAACGAATCGATCGGTATGGCCGCCGAGATGGCCGAGGGCACCATCACCGACCTGATGCCGCCACGCAAGAAGCGTTGAGACTGTCGGGAACGGAGAGGTGGGTGTGGTGCCGCTATATTACCGCGAGTACGGTGATGCCGGTCCGCCCCTGATCCTGTTGCACGGCCTGTTCGGCTCCTCGGCCAACTGGGGTTCGATCGCACGCGCGCTGGGTGGGCAGTTCCGGGTGATCGTTCCCGATCTGCGCAACCACGGGCGTTCGCCGCATGCCGCACCGATGGACTACGCGGCGATGGCGGAGGACGTCCAGGCGCTGATCGACACCCTGGGGCTGGAATGCCCCCTGTTGGTCGGGCACAGCATGGGCGGCAAGGTGGCAATGAGGCTGGCGCTGGCCTCGCCTGGCGAGGTGGCGGGTATCGGCGTGGTGGACATCGCGCCGGTGGCCTACGATCACGATTTCTCCGACGTTTTTGCAGGCTTCGAGGCCGTGGATCTGGCTGCGATCCGGGAGCGTGCCGAGGCCGACCGGCAGATGGCGACCTTCGTGTCCGATGCAGCGGTGCGCGCCTTCCTGCTGCAGAATCTGGTGCATGAGGCCGAGCGCTGGCGCTGGCGGCTGAACCTGCCGGTGCTGCGCGCGGCGATGGAACGGATCACAGGTTTCGAGGCGCCAGAGGCTGCACGCTACGAGGGGCCAGTGCACTTCATCTTCGGCACCCGTTCCGACTATGTGCAGCCCACGCACGAGCCGGTCGTGCGGACCCTGTTTCCGCAGGCGGTGTTTTGCCCGGTGGAGGGCGCCGGGCACTGGGTCTACGCCGAGCGGCGCGTGCCCTTCCTGCAATGTCTCGAGGGATTGTTGAATGCCTGAGTCGTTGCAATACGAGGTGCTGGCACGGGAGCTCGCCGAGCACGGCTGCACGTTCTCGCCCGCCTGGCTGCACGGCGCTCTGTTCGGCCTGATCGCACTGCACGATGATAACCACGAGGCCGGCTGCGAACGGCTGCGGGCTTTACTCGATGCCGACGACCGGCTGGGTACCTGGTTGCGCGAGAGGTATCGGGCGCTGTGGGCGGCGCTGGACGGGCCGGGACTGGACTTCGGCATGCCCCTGCCGGAGGGCGGGTTACCCGGGCGGGCCCAGGCGGTGATCGACTGGACTCGCGGTTATCTGGAGGCCTTGCATTGCTCGGGCCTTGATGAAGCGACGTTGCCGGTCGCCGCCGGACGGCATGCGCTCGACGAACTGCGGCAGATCGCGGCGGCCGAGCCACGGGCCCTGTGTGCCGACGAGGAGGCGCTGGAGGAGGTTGCCGAGCACGCCTGGGTGACCGCGGTGCTGGTGCGCGAGCTGCTGGTGGTGACGCGCGAATGACGAAAAATCCCCGCCCGGCGAGCCGGGCGGGGATGCGGTGTTGGTCGGAGTGAGAGGATTCGAACCTCCGGCCCCTGCCTCCCGAAGGCAGTGCTCTACCAGGCTGAGCTACACTCCGAACTCGTCGTCAGAAGGGGCGGTTCACCGCGAAGTCGGCCAGTGCCATGAGTGCGGTGAGGTGTCTGCTCGCCGGCAGATCCGCGATGGCCTGCCGGGCACGTTCGGCCTCTTCTTTCGCGAGGCGGGCAGTGTACGCGATTGCGTCGGTCGATTCAATGGCCTGGCGTACTTCCTCGACCCGATCGGCGCCCCCTTGTTCGATCACCTCGCGCAGCATGGCACGGGTGGGCTGGTCGGCCACCGCCATGGCGCGGATCAGTGGCAGGGTGGGCTTGCCCTCGGCCAGGTCGTCACCGATGTTCTTGCCGATGTCGGCCTCGGAGGAGCCATAGTCCAGTGCGTCGTCGATCATCTGGAAGGCCATGCCCAGGCGCAGGCCGTATTCGGCCATGGCTTCCTCTTCGCGCTCGCAGGCGCCGGCGACCACGGCGCCCAGTCGTGCCCCGGCCTCGAACAGGGTCGCGGTCTTGCGCAACACTACCTCGCGGTAGCGTTCCTCGTCGGTGTCCGGGTCGTTGCAGTTGAGCAATTGCAGCACTTCGCCTTCGGCGATGCGGTTGGTCGCGGTGGAGAGGATCTGCATCACTCGCATGCTGTCCACGGCGACCATCATCTCGAAGGAGCGTGAATAGAGAAAATCACCAACCAGCACGCTGGCGGCATTGCCCCAGACGGCATTGGCGGTATCGCGATTGCGGCGTTTCTCCGAGCCGTCCACCACGTCGTCGTGCAGCAGGGTGGCGGTGTGGATGAACTCGACGATGGCCGCCAGATCGATATGCTGGTTGCCGGTGTACCCCAGGGCGCGTGCCGAGAGCAGTACAATAAGCGGGCGCAGCCGCTTGCCGCCGCCACCGACGATGTAGTGGCCGATCTGGTTGATCAGCACCACGTCGGAACTCAGGCAGTCGAGTATCAGCTGGTTGGTGGCCTTGAGATCGTCCGCGATCAGTTCGCGGATACTGTCGAGATCCATGGAGATGCTGTCCCGGTTTGCGGAGCCGGCATCCTAGTTTTGCCGGCTTCGATCTGTCAAGGCAAGTTGGCGAGTACTATTGACGCTTGACGGCCGGCTCTATAGAATGCCGCGTCTTTCCGCAGCCTTGTGGCTGCTCCGCATCGAATCAGACATTGGAGAGTGTGCAGCCATGTACGCCGTTATCCAGACCGGGGGCAAGCAGTATCGCGTGTCCGAGGGAACCACCCTGCGGGTGGAGAAGATCGCCGCCGACGAAGGCGCCAGCATCGAGATCGACAAGGTGCTGATGGTTGCCGACGGTGACGACATAAAGGTGGGTACGCCCTATGTCGAGGGCGGCAAGGTGACCGCCACCGTGAAGGCGCACGGCAAGGGCAAGAAGGTGCGCATCATCAAGTTCAAGCGTCGCAAGCATCATCTGAAGCGGCAGGGCCATCGCCAGGCCTATACCGAGATCGAAGTGACCGGCATCAGCGCGGGCTAAGGAGAACACACCATGGCACACAAGAAGGCAGGCGGCAGCTCTCGCAACGGCCGCGATTCGGAATCCAAACGCCTCGGCGTCAAGCGTTTCGGCGGCCAGCAGGTGCGTGCCGGCAACATCATCATCCGTCAGCGTGGCACCCGGGTGCACCCCGGCGTGAACGTGGGTTGCGGTCGCGATCACACCCTGTTCGCCAAGATCGACGGTGTGGTCAAGTTCGAGACCAAGGGTCCGAAGAACCGCAAGTACGTGAGCGTGGTGCCCGCCTGATCCGGTGCACACTGCGTGATGTATGGGGCCTCGTCGTTGGACGGGGCCTTTTCGTTTGTGGGCTACACTGGGACCGCAATGAAATTCGTCGACGAGGCAACAATCCGGGTCGAGGCCGGCGACGGAGGTAACGGCTGCGTCAGCTTCCGCCGCGAGAAGTACATCCCCAAGGGTGGTCCCGACGGGGGCGACGGGGGCGACGGTGGCAGCGTCTGGCTGGTCGGCGACAGTGGCCTGAATACCCTGGTCGATTTCCGCCACCAGCGCCGGCATCGTGCCGAACGCGGCCAGAACGGTATGGGCCGGCAGATGACCGGGCGCAAGGGGCAGGACTTGTTCATCCCGGTGCCGGTGGGCACCCGGGTGATCGATGCCGATACCGAGGAACTCATCGGTGAGGTGCTCGAGCACGGCCAGCGCCTGCTGGTGGCCGAGGGCGGCAGGCACGGTCTGGGTAACATCCATTTCAAGAGCAGCACCAATCGTGCGCCGCGCCAGGCCACGCCCGGCACCCCGGGCGAGCGACGTAACCTGCGTCTGGAACTGATCGTGCTCGCCGATGTAGGCCTGCTGGGCCTGCCGAACGCCGGCAAATCGAGTCTGATCGCGGCCATGTCGGCGGCGCGGCCACGCATCGCCGACTATCCCTTCACCACCCTGTACCCTAATCTGGGGGTGGTCGGCGCAGGGTCCGACCGCAGCTTCGTGATCGCCGACATCCCCGGCGTGATCCAGGGCGCGGCCGAGGGCGCGGGTCTGGGCATCCAGTTCCTCAAGCACCTCTCGCGTACCCGGTTGTTGTTGCACCTGGTGGACATTGCCCCCATGGACGGGGCCGACCCGGCGGTGCAGGTGCGCGAGATCGAGGCCGAACTGGCGAAGTACGATCCCGAACTGGCCTCCCGCGAGCGCTGGCTGGTGCTCAGCAAGTGCGATCTGCTCGACGAGGCTGCGCTGGCCGAGGCGCGCGCGCACCTGCTCGAGGCGCTGGACTGGACGGGGCCGGTATTCGCCGTCTCCTCGGTGGCACGCAGCGGGCTGAAGGCGCTGGAAGACGCGATCGTGGCCCGGCTGCATGCACAGCGGGTGGCTGTCGCGACGGCCGAGACGGAGGCGGATCCCGAACCCTACGATCCGACACGCACATGAAGACGCATGCCGACCTGATACGCGCGCGGCGTTGGGTGGTGAAGATCGGCAGTGCCCTGATCACCGCCGACGGGCGGGGCCTGGATCGCGAGCGCCTGCGTGCCTGGGTGGACCAGCTCGCCGATCTGCTCGGTGAGGGCCACGAGGTGGTGCTGGTTTCTTCAGGGGCGGTGGCCGAGGGTATGTCACGCATGGGCTGGCGCGAGCGTCCGCGCTCGCTGCATGCGCTCCAGGCCGCGGCCGCCATCGGCCAGATGGGGCTGGTGCAGGCCTGGGAGAGCGGCTTCCAGCGCCGCGCTCGGCACACCGCCCAAGTGCTGCTCACCCACGACGATCTGTCCAATCGCCAACGTTATCTCAATGCCCGCAGCACCTTGCGTACCCTGCTCGACCTGGGCGTGGTGCCGGTGGTCAACGAGAACGATGCGGTGGCCAATGAGGAGTTGCGTTTCGGTGACAACGACTCCTTGGCTGCGCTGGTGGCCAATCTGCTCGAGGCCGACGTGATGGTGTTGCTCACCGACCAGTCGGGCCTGTTCGATGCCGACCCACGACACAATCCGCAGGCGCGGCTGATCCCGGTGGCCGAGGTGCGTGACCCAGCACTCGACGCGGTGGCCGGCGAGAGCCGCGGAGCCCTGGGCAGTGGCGGCATGGCCACCAAGTTGCGTGCCGCGCGCCTGGCTGCACGCTCGGGCACGGCCACGGTGATCGCCGGGGGTGTCGAGCCGGACGTGCTCACTCGCCTGGCGGCGGGCGAGGCGCTGGGCACCCTGCTGTTGCCGGCACAGGCGCCCGATGCAGCGCGCAAGCGCTGGTTGGCCGGTCACCTGCGGGTCAAGGGCCGCTTGGTGCTGGACGACGGTGCCGTGGAGGTGTTGCGGCGCGCCGGGCGTAGCCTGCTGGCGGTGGGGGTGCGTGAGGTCGAGGGCGATTTCCGGCGGGGCGAGTTGGTCGCCTGTGTGGACGAGCAGGGGCGCGAGGTGGCGCGTGGCCTGGTCAATTATTCCGCCGACGAGGCGCGACGCATCAAGGGGCAGCCCTCGTCACGCATCGAGGCCATCCTCGGCTATGTGGACGAGGAAGAGCTGATCCATCGCGACAATCTGGTGCTGGTCTGAAGGCTGGCGTTGCGGCACTGTCCGCGCAAAAAGAAGACCCCGCTGCGATCCGTGCAGCAGGGCGAGGTGTCGCCGGTTTGGTTGGCAAACCCAGTGCTCCCTCAGTGATCCTCCTGATCCGGTGTCTTCCCTGGAGAGTTCCTTCTGGCGACGGTGTCATTGTGCCGCGATTTCTCGCGTGGTACATGGCGCCATTGGCGACAATCGTTGTAGGAATTTTCCTACAAGAGTGTCAGTCGGTAGTTGAGGAGGTTTTAATTCACGCTGTCGTTGCCGCTGCCCCGGTTGTGGTTGCCCGACAGGGTGGAGTCGTCGAGTATGTAGGCTGCTGCGGAAAGGGCGCGGGCACTCTGCCTGGTTGCCTTGCCCTGCTGTCGGCTCCATTGCCATCCCAATGAGCATCAGAGGCCATGACAGGGCTTTGCGGTACGCCTTGCGCATGATCAGAATTCTTCCCACTCATCGTCGTTTTCCTCGGCGATGGCGGCTGTCGGCCTGGCCACCGTTTGCGGCGCCGGGGCGGGCCTGGCGGGCGGTGTCGGTGTGGCCGCCGCTACCGGGGCTGCCGGCTGTTCCTGCGCCGGGGGCTCCATGCCATTGAGTTTGAAGAAGCCGACCAGCCGCTCCAGTTCCCGTGCTTTCTCGTTGAGCTGGGCCGAGGCGGCCGAGGTCTGCTCGGCCAGTGCGGCATTCTGCTGGGTCACCTCGTCCATCGAGGTCACCGCGCGGTTGACCTGCTCGATGCCGGCCGATTGCTCGGCAGAGGCGGCTGCGATCTCGGCGATGATATCGCCAACCTTTTTGACCGCTACCACGATCTCCTCGAGGGTGTTGCCGGACTCGTCCACCAGTTCGCTGCCGACCTGTACCTTGGAGACCGAATCCTGGATCAGCTCCTTGATCTCCTTGGCGGCCTCGGCGGAACGTGAGGCCAGGTTGCGCACCTCGGTGGCCACCACGGCGAAGCCACGGCCTTGTTCGCCGGCGCGTGCCGCCTCCACCGAGGCATTGAGTGCCAGCAGGTTGGTCTGGAAGGCGATCTCGTCGATCACGCCGATGATCTCGGCAATCTTCGCGCTGGACGTGTTGATCTCGCGCATGGCGCTGACCGCGCGGCTGACGACCTCGCCGCCGCGGGTGGCAAGCTGACTGGCATTGCTGGCGACCTGGTCGGCCTGGCGGGCGTTGTCGGCGTTGTTGCGTACCGTGGAGGTCAACTCCTCCATGCTGGAGGCGGTTTCCTCCAGGGCCGATGCCTGCTGCTCGGTGCGTGTCGAGAGGTTGGTGTTGCCGGCGGTGATTTCGGCCGCGGCGGTGGAGATGCTGTCGGCCGATTCGCGCAGCTGGCGTACGATGCCTTCGATATTGGCGAGGGTCTTGTTGACGTCTTCCTTCACCTGGCCGAAAGTGCCGGCGTAGTCGCGGCTGATGGTCTCGGTCAGATCGCCTTCGGCCATGCGTCGCATCACCCGGGCGATGTCGCTGAAGCCACTTTCGATTTCCTCGAGCAGCTCGTTCATGCCCACCGCCAGTTGCCGGAAGAATCCTTCCTTGCCATCCAGCGAGATGCGGCGGTCGAGTTCGCCGCGGCGCGCGGCGGCGACGATGCCGTCGATCTCGCGCTCAACGGCGACCTCCTCGGTACGATTGGTCCATTCCACTGCGGTGCCCAGGCGCTGGCCGTTCTCGTCGAATACCGGGTTGGCAACGATCTTGAGGGTCAGCCCGGCGACCTCGATCTCGCGGCTGACCGTGCCTTTCGCGTGGTCCAGCAGTGTGCGCTGGTGGCGGCGGTCCTTGTGGAACAGGTCCATGTTGGCGCCGCGTAGGCTCGAGGCGTCGAAGTGGGGCAGCACCTCGCGCAGTGTCGGTTCAACCTCCCGGAACAGGCGTTCCAGGGCCTCGTTCAGGTAGATGATGTTGTAGTCGGCATCGGCCACCATGACTGCGCTGCCGACCTTGTCCAGGGCGGCGCGGATGCGTGCGTTCTCCTCGGCCTCGCGGCGTTCCTGCTCCAGCCGTTTGGCCGCGATGCGCGCCTGCTCGACCTCCTCGGTGCGGTCGGTCCATTGGGTGACCCGGCCCAGGTAGCTCTGCTGCTCGTCGTACACGGGGCTGGCGACAAAGCGGATGTGCCGGTCGCCCAGGAGAGTGTCGATGCGGAGGGTCTCCTGCAGCGGCCGGCTGAAGGCGGCGATGGCTTTCTCGTCGTCGAAATAGTCGCGCAGGCGAGTGCCGATCAGCTTGTCCACCCGGAAGCCCGGGTGTGTACGGGAGAGGGTCGGTGTCAGGGACTCGAACAGGCGGCGTGCGGCGTTGTTCATGTAGATCAGGATGTTGTTCTCGTCGGAAACGGTGATGGCGACATCGGCGTTGTCCAGTGCCGAGCGCATGCGCCCGTTCTCGGTGAGCTGCTGCTTCATGTGCAGCAGCTGCTCGTGCAGCGCGTCACGCATCTCCAGCAGGGCGCGGTAGAGGCCGCCGGCCTGTTCTTCCCCTGAGTAACGGGTATCGAGATCACCGGCCGTGATCGAGGCGGCAATCCGTTTCAGCTCACCCGGGTCGTGCCCGATGGTGCGGAAGATGTTGCGGAACAGCCAGGCCATGAGTGCCACCACCAGGACGAAGCTTGTCGAACCGATGCTGGTGTAGAGCAACAGGTCGCCCGATAGCGACTTGTTCAATCGTGCCTGGGCGGTGACCCGTTCCCGTGCCTTCCGCAGGAAGGGCTGGATCTCGTCCGAGAGCCTCTCGGCAGCGGCGTCGAACTCACTCATCAGGGCGTTGCCGGCCTCAGGGTCTCCTTCCACATAGGCGGTGGCCATGCGTTTTCCCGCCGCGTAGTAGGCCTCGAAGGCCGGCAGCATGCGCCCGTAGTCGTCATGGTGGGCCGGGTCGATCTGCTGCAGCTCACTCAGCAGTTCGCGAAAGCGTCGTGCCTGGGCCGCGGCCTCGGTGAACCCCTCGTTGAGGCCGTCCTTCCCTTGGGTGGCGCTGATGTCGGTCAGCCATTGCTGGACCTGGACCACGGCCAGATTGAGCTGGTGGGCCTTGTCCATGACCACCACGTCGTGGTCGAGCAGGGTGTCCATCTGTTGGTTCAGTCGATGTTCGGAGGACAGGATAAGGACGATGGTGAGACCAGCGGTGATCACCAGCATGAGCATGATGGCGACCAGTTGTTGTTGCAGGTTCAGACGGGCTAACCGGGTCATGCCATGGTTCCTCGAGTGCGGTGGAGGGGGGACATGCTCTCTGACGACCTCGGCTGGTGTTTCTTTAGCCTTACGAAGGGATTGGGGCGGGGAAGGCGGGGTGGATGCGGGAGCGTGAGAGAGGGGGCAGATGGCAGGAGGCGCGCATCACGCGTGCCGGCACGGCCTGGCATCGCCGGAGGCCGGTGCATGAGCAGGAGCTGGACGAGGAGGAGCTGACGTGATGCGCGCCGGTGGGTGGAAACGGGGCGCTGCTACCTCGCGCCCTGTTGCCGGTCTCGATCTGCCTGAACGGGCGACAGACGAGGGGTGGGCATGAAAAAACCGGCCGCAGCCGGTTTTCGTGCGCCCGGACAGGGCCGCTTCAGAGTGCCTTGATCTGGGCGTTGAGGCGGCTCTTGTGGCGCGCGGCCTTGTTCTTGTGGATCAGACCCTTGCAGGCCAGACGATCCAGGATTGGCACCGCCTTCTTGTAGGCCTCTTCCGCGGCGCTCTTGTCACCGGCAGCGATCGCCTTGATCACCTTCTTGAGCTCGGTGCGCATCATGCTGCGGCGGCTGGCGTTGTGCCGACGACGCTTCTCTGCCTGGCGGGCGCGCTTGCGTGCTTGAGGAGAATTGGCCACTTCAGTGCTCCTGAATTTGTTGGGCTTCGTAAAAAGACGGCGAATTATGTGGACCGCCCGGTGACTTGTCAAGCACGGCTTTTCCCTGCTGTCGCCCCGGCGCGGCGCTTCCTATAATGCGCGGCTTCCCAGATCCTGCTGGAGGCCGGGCCGCTGTCCCTGTTTCGTTCCCTGTCCACCGTTGGCGTGTTTACCCTGGCGTCGCGCATCCTCGGTTTCCTGCGCGACCTGGTGCTGGCGCAGCTGTTCGGAGCCAACGCGCTGACCGACGCCTTTTTCGTCGCCTTCAAGATTCCCAATTTTCTGCGTCGCCTGTTCGCCGAGGGGGCCTTTGCCACCGCCTTCGTGCCGGTGCTCACCGAGTACCGGACGCGCGGTGATGCGCGTGAGCTGCGCGATTTCATCGATCACGTGGCCGGCAGCCTGGGCTTGGTGCTGCTGGGGGTGTCTGCGATCGGGGTGCTGGCCGCGCCGCTGGTGGTGGGGCTGTTCGCCTTCGGCTGGGTGATGGGGGAGCAGTACGAAAAGCTGGCCCTGGCCGCCGATATGCTGCGCCTGACCTTCCCCTACCTGTTTTTCATCTCCTTGACCGCCTTCGCCGGTGGCATCATGAACGCCTGGAACCGCTTCGCGGTGCCCGCCTTCACCCCGGTGTTGTTGAATCTCTCGCTGATCGGCTGCGCCCTGTGGCTCTCGCCGCTGATGGAGCAGCCCGTGGTGGCCCTGGCCTGGGGGGTGCTGATCGCCGGTGTCGCCCAGTTCGTGTTTCAGTTGCCTTTCCTCGCGCGGCTCGACCTGTTGCCGCGACCGCGTCCGGGGTTCGATCACCCCGGGGTGCGGCACGTCCTCAAGCTGATGCTGCCGGCCCTGTTCGCCGTCTCGATCACCCAGATCAACCTGTTGCTGGACACGGTGCTGGCCTCCACCTTGGCCACCGGCAGCATCTCCTGGCTGTATTACTCGGATCGCCTGATGGAGTTTCCCCTGGGCGTGCTCGGCGTGGCTCTGGGTACGGTGCTGCTGCCGCGCCTGTCGCGCGAACGGGCCGAGCAATCGTCGGCCGAGTTCGACCGCACGCTCGACTGGGGGTTGCGCATGGCGGTGCTGTTCGGGGTGCCCGCGGCGGTGGGCTTGGCGGTGCTGGCTGGCCCCGTGATCAGCACCCTGTTCCAGTCGGATGCCTTCTCTGGTGAGGATGTGTTGATGGCGCGGCGCAGCCTCATGGCCTACGCGGTGGGGCTGCCGGCCTTCATCCTGATCAAGGTGCTGGCGCCGGCCTGGTATGCACACCAGGACACGCGCAGCCCGGTGCGCATTGGCGTGATCGCCATGCTCATGAACATGGTGTTCAACCTGATCCTGATATTTCCCCTGCAGCACGCCGGTCTGGCGCTGGCCACCAGCCTGTCGGCCTGGCTGAATGCCGCCCTGCTGGGGCGTGGCCTGCATCGCAAAGGCTGGTTCCATCCCGCGGCCGGCTGGGGGCGTTTTCTGGGCCGGGTGGGCCTGGCCTGCCTGTTGATGGGGCTGGTGTTGCGTTGGGGGGGCGGCGATGCGGCCGACTGGCTGGCGGCCACACGCACGCAGCGCGTGTTCGACCTGTTGTTGTGGGTGCCTGCGGGGGCGCTGGCTTATTTTGGCGTGTTGTTTGCCAGCGGCCTGCGTCCGGCGCACCTGCGCCGCAGTGCTTAGGAGGGCGGGATGAGACGTTTCCTGTGGGTAGCGCTGGCGGTGGCGCTCATCGACCAAGTCAGCAAGTACTGGATTCTTGGGCATTTTCGTGAATACGAGGTGCTCGCCGTCTGGCCGGTGTTCAACCTGACCCTGGTCTACAATCAGGGGGCGGCTTTCAGCTTCCTGGCTGATGCGGGAGGTTGGCAGCACTACCTGTTCGTCGGGTTGGCGCTGGTGATCTCCGTGCTGCTGGTGGTGTGGTTGTGGCGTCTGCCGTTGGAGCGGCGACTCGAGGCCTGGGGATTGTCGCTGGTGCTCGGTGGGGCGTTGGGCAACCTGGTCGATCGCCTGGTGCATGGCCGGGTGGTGGATTTCCTGCAATGGCACTGGGAGGAGCACTATTTCCCTTCGTTCAACCTGGCGGACAGTGCCATCACCCTGGGGGTGATCCTGCTGCTGGTCGATGCCCTGCGTGGCCAGCCGGATGTCAGATGATTCCTACACGCCTTGTCGCCATTCGCCAATGTGTAGCGCGCGGCCGTGGCCGATAATGGACACACCACTGCGGGGATGGAGGCCGGCAAGGGAGCGCTGGCGCAGGGATGCCCTTGTCAGGGATGGATCGACGACCGGTGGTGGCGCCTGCCCCCAGGGAGGGGAGCAGGCTTTTTTATTGTCTGCCGTTTGCCGCTGCCGCCGGCAAGGGGCTTTCCGATATAATCCGACACTTGTTTTCCAGAATCGGAACGGGTGTGCAACTCATTCGCGGGCAACACAATCTGCGCGATGTTCACCGGGGCTGCGTGGCGACCATCGGCAATTTCGATGGCGTGCATCGAGGTCATCAGGCGGTGTTCGAGGCCCTGCGCGCGCGTGCCACGGAATACGCCCTGCCTTCGCTGGTGATCACCTTCGAGCCGCATCCGCTGGAGTATTTTCGGCCCGAAGAGGCGCCGGCGCGCCTGATGCGCACCCGCGAAAAGCTGGAGCACATCCGCGCCGCCGGCATCGACCGGGTGTTATTGTTGCGCTTCGACCAGGACCTGGCGCTGTTGTCGGCCGAGGATTTCATCCAGGACTATCTGGTGGATGCACTGGGCGTGCGCCACCTCTATGTCGGTGACGACTTCCGTTTCGGTCACCGGCGTACCGGCGATTTCGCGTTGCTGGCGGCCGCAGGCGAGCGCCATGGCTTTGCCGTGGAGAGCCTGGAGACGGTCAGCGACGGTTCCGGCCGGATCAGCAGTACGCGCATCCGCGAGGCGCTGGCGGCCGGAGATCTGGCCACCGTGCACCGTTGCCTGGGACGTGACTACACGGTCAGCGGCCGGGTGGCGCATGGCCACAAGCGTGGGCGCAGTATCGGTTTCCCGACGCTGAACGTGGGTCTGGTCAGGCAACGCAGCCCGGTACGCGGGGTGTTCGCGGTACGCGTCGCGGGGCTCGCTGACCACCTGCTGCCCGGCGTGGCCAATGTCGGCAACCGCCCCACCCTGGAAGGCGATGACCGCTTCCTGCTCGAGGTGCACCTGTTCGATTTCGACCGCGAGGTCTATGGCGAGCGGGTCACCGTACATTTCATCGAACGTATCCGCGACGAGAAGAAATTCGACTCGTTCGACCAGCTGCGCGTACAGATCGCACAGGATGCGCAGCGTGCGCGCGAACTGCTGGCCGGCGATTCCTCCCCTTGCATCACCAACCGGGCATGACCGTGAGTGACTACAAAGACACCCTGAACCTTCCCAAGACTGCATTTTCCATGAAGGCCAACCTGGCCCAGCGCGAGCCCGAGCGGCTGGCCAGATGGGAGCGCGAGGGCCTGTATCACCGCATTCGCCGCGCCTGCGAGGGGCGCCCGAAGTTCGTGCTGCACGATGGACCGCCCTATGCCAACGGCGATATCCACATCGGGCACGCGGTGAACAAGCTGCTCAAGGACATGATCGTCAAGAGCCGCACGCTCGACGGCTACGATGCCCCCTATGTGCCGGGCTGGGACTGCCATGGCCTGCCGATCGAGCTGCAGGTCGAGAAGAAGGTCGGCAAGCCGGGACGCAAGGTGAGCGCGGCCGAGTTCCGCCAAGCCTGCCGGGATTACGCCATGAAGCAGATCGAGCGCCAGCGCGTGGACTTCAAGCGCCTGGGGGTGCTGGGTGATTGGGAGAATCCCTATCTCACCATGAACTTTGCCCAGGAGGCCGATATCGTGCGCGCCCTGGGGCGTATCGCCGCGCGCGGCCACATCGTGCAGGGCGCCAAGCCGGTGCACTGGTGCATCGATTGCGGATCGGCACTGGCCGAGGCCGAGGTCGAATACAAGGACAAGGAATCCTGGGCCATCGACGTGCGTTTCCCGGTGGTCGATGTCGATGACCTGCTCGCGCGCCTGCCCGAGGTCGCGCCCGGTCGTGGCCCGGTCTCGGTGGTGATCTGGACCACCACGCCCTGGACCCTGCCGGCCAACCAGGCGGTGGCACTGAACGCCGACCTGGACTATGTGCTGCTACAGGCCGGTGACGAGCGCCTGCTGATCGCCGAGGGCATGCGCGAGTCCGCACTGGCGCGCTGGGGATGGGCGGATGCCGAGGTGCTGGGCGTGGTGCGCGGCGCGCTGCTCGAGCACCTGAAGCTGCGCCACCCCTTCTACGAGCGCGAGGTGCCGGTGGTCCTCGGCGAACACGTCACCCTGGATGCCGGTACTGGTGCAGTACACACCGCGCCCGGGCATGGCGTGGAGGACTTCGTGGTCGGTCAACGCTACGGCCTGCCGGTGGACAACCCGGTGGCCGGCAATGGGGTCTACGTGGAGGGCACCGAGCTGCTGGCCGGCGAGCACGTGTTCAAGGCCAATGAAAAGGTGATCGACATACTGCGCGAGCGCGGGATGCTGGTGCATGCCGGGAAGCTCATCCACAGCTATCCCTGCTGCTGGCGGCACAAGACGCCGATCATCTTTCGTGCCACCCCGCAGTGGTTCATCGGCATGGAGCAGGCCGGGCTGCGCAAGACCGCGCTGGCACAGATCGAGCAGGTGGACTGGCTGCCCGATTGGGGGCGTGCGCGTATCCGCGGTATGGTCGAGAACCGGCCCGACTGGTGCATCTCGCGTCAGCGCACCTGGGGGGTGCCCATTGCCTTCTTCGTGCACCGCGAGACCGGCGAGTTGCATCCCGATACCGAGCGGCTCACCGAGGCGGTTGCCCGGCGCATCGAGCGTGAGGGCATCCAGGCCTGGTTCGATCTCGACGCCGGCGAGCTGTTGGGCGAGGAGGCCGAGCAGTACGAGAAGGTCACCGACACCCTGGACGTGTGGTTCGACTCTGGCGTGACTCATGCCTGCGTGCTCGACGGGCGCGCCGAGCTGACACGTCCAGCCGACCTGTACCTGGAAGGCTCCGACCAGCACCGAGGCTGGTTCCAGTCCTCGTTGCTGACCTCGGTGGCGATGTTCGATGCCGCCCCGTATCGCGCCTGCCTGACCCATGGTTTCACGGTGGACGCCCAGGGGCGCAAGATGTCCAAGTCGCTGGGCAACGTCATCAGCCCGCAGGAGATTCTCAAGACCCTGGGCGCGGACATCATCCGCCTGTGGGTGGCGGCCACCGACTATCGCTCGGAGATGACCGTCTCCAAGGAGATCCTCAAACGCACCGCCGACGCCTACCGGCGCATGCGCAATACCCTGCGCTTCCTGCTCGCCAATCTCAACGGTTTCGATCCCGCGACCGACCAGGTGGGACATGCGGGCCTGCTGCCGCTGGACCAGTGGGCGGTGGACCGTGCCTGGCAGCTCCAGCAGGAGATCCGCCAGGCCTATGCCGAGTACAACTTCCACCTGGTCTACCAGAAGGTGCTCAACTTCTGCGTGGCCGAGATGGGCAGTTTCTATCTCGATGTCATCAAGGACCGTCAGTACACCATGCCGGCCGACAGTCGGGGGCGGCGTTCCTGCCAGACCGCCATGTACCACATTGCCGAGGCCATGGTGCGCTGGCTGGCGCCGATCATGAGCTTCACTGCCGACGAGGCCTGGGAATATCTGCCGGGTGAACGCGAGGCATCGGTATTCCTGGTCACCTGGCACGAGGGGCTGCGCGAGATGCCCGATGCCGAGGCCCAGCGCGCTTTCTGGCAGCAGGTGATGGCGGTGCGATCGGCGGTCTCCAAACCGCTCGAGGCGATGCGCAAGGCCGGCAAGATTGGCTCCTCGCTGGATGCCGAGGTGACGCTGTACTGCGACGAGGCCTTGCGTGGGCAACTGGAGCGCCTGGGCGACGAGCTGCGTTTCGTGCTCATCACCTCCGAGGCAAGGGTGCTGCCGATGGATCAGCGTCCGCCGGAGACAGTGGCGACCGACATCGAGGGTCTGTTCGTGCAGGTGCACGCCAGCGAGCATGCCAAGTGCGTGCGTTGCTGGCACCACCGGCCAGATGTGGGCGCGAACCCGGAGCACCCCGGGTTGTGCGGTCGCTGTGTGGTCAATGTCGCTGGTGACGGCGAGCAGCGAGAGACCGCCTGACACATTCGGCGCAGATCCCAGGAGAACGACAATGGAACGGAAATCGCCCAACGTGGTCTGGCACAAGGCCGCTGTCAGCCGCGCCGATCGCGAGCGGCGCAACAATCACAAGTCGGTGGTGCTCTGGTTCACCGGCCTGTCGGCCTCGGGCAAGTCCACGCTGGCGCATGCGGTGGAAAAGGAACTGTACGGGCTGGGTTGCAACACCTATGTGCTCGATGGCGACAACGTGCGCCACGGGCTTTGTTCCGACCTGGGGTTCAGCCTGGAGGATCGTGCCGAAAACCTGCGTCGCATCGGCGAGGTGGCCAAGTTGATGACCGAGGCCGGCACCATCGTGCTCACCGCCTTCATCTCGCCGTTGCGCAGCGACCGCGAGCGGGTACGCAGCCTGTTCCCGCATCGGGACTTCATCGAGATCTTCTGCGATGCCAGCCTCGAGGTCTGTGAATCACGCGACCCCAAGGGCCTGTACCGGCGTGCGCGTGCCGGCGAGATCCCCGAGTTCACTGGCATCTCCTCGCCCTACGAACCGCCGATCAATCCCGAGCTGCGCTGCAACACCGGCGAGGACAGCGTGGAGCACAATGTGGCGCGGGTGCTCGAGCTGTTGCGGGAGCGCGGCATCATTCCGCGCTGAGGCGCTGGCGGCACAGCGCGGGCAGGGCCTCGGCCAGGCGCGGCCCGGGACGTGCCAGCAGGGCGTTGCCGAAGCGGTCGGGGGCCGGAGGGATGTCGCGCAACACCAGGCGTGGCAGGTGCGTGCGCAGCAGCAGGCTCTCGGGGTCGGGCGTGAAGACCGCGCGGGCCACCTCGGCAAAGGTGTTGTGCAGTCCCAGGTGGCGCAAGACATCGTTCAGCCAGTGACGCCCCCCCAGACTCAGCGGCGGTTGCGGCCAGATGTCGATATACACCTCCCGGGGCGGCAGGGTGGCACAGGGCGTGTTCACTGCCGCCAGGAATCTCGTGGCCGCCGCCTCGGCCGTCTCGTGGGTCCCCAGCAGTCGTCCGAGGGCGCGGAGGTCCCCGGCGATATCGTCCAGGCCTGCCGGTTCGCTGGTGTAGAGGCGGACGCCCAGGGAACGCAGCCAGGCCAGGTCGGCCGGGCGGGTGCCTGAGGTCCAGGCCACGATCAGGTCGGGTCGCAATGCCAGCAGGCGTTCGCGATCGATACCCCCATAGCTGTGCAATGGCACCACCCCGTCAGGCAGCGGCCTGTCGGCCGGCACGGCTCCTACCAGCAGATCGGCCCCACCGGCCGCAATCACCAGCTCGGTGGTGTGCGGTGCCAGCGATATCACCCGCGGGCCGGCCATCGCCTGTGTCGCCAGCCAGCACCACAGCACCAGCCACAGCCCTCTCATGCCAGCAGGCTCCGGTAGCGCGCCCAGTCGAAGGCCGGTCCCGGGTCGGTCTTGCGTCCGGGGGCGATGTCGGCGTGCCCGGTGATGCGTTGCGGGGTGATGGCCGGGTAGTGGTTGCGGATCTGTTGTGTGAGCCTTGCCAGCTGCTCGTACTGGGCGTCGGTGTAGGGTAGTTCGTCGGTCCCTTCCAGCTCGATGCCGATGGAGAAGTCGTTGCAGCGTTCGCGACCGGCAAAGCAGGACACGCCGGCATGCCAGGCGCGCCGTTCCAGGGATACGAACTGGCAGGTGCGGCCGTCGCGGCGGATCAGCAGGTGGGCCGAGACCTGCAGGGTGGCGATCTCGGCGAAATAGGGATGGGCCTGCGGGTCGAGGCGGTTGAGGAACAGGTCCTCGATCCAGGGGCCGCCGAACTCCCCCGGCGGCAGGCTGATGTTGTGAATCACCAGCAGGTCCACGATACTGTCGGGTGGGCGTTCGTCGCAGTTGGGCGAGGGGAGGCGGCGTACCCCGGGCAGCCAGATGCCGTCGTTCATGGCGCCTCCTCGGCCGGCAGTCGCAGCGCGGTCTCGACCGCGCGCTCGATGGTGTCGGTCCGCGCCTCGCAGTTCAGGGCACGGTGGTAGTCGCCCCCTGAGAACAGGAACAGTGCCGGCAGATGAAAGACCTCGAATTCGTTCACCAGGCCGCCTTCCTGTACGGCATCGATCTCGAAGATGCGCCAGTCCGGGTGTCGGGTCTGGACCTCGTGCAGCACCTGTTTCAGGTGACGGCAGGCGCCGCAGGCCGGGCTGGTGAAGAACACCAGGGTAGGGGCCGGGGCCTCCGCGATCCGCTGGTACAGGTCGAACTGGCTCATCTTCGGGAACATCCTGTGCATGATAGGAGTCGGACGACCCGTGTGTCACGGTTTCGACGCGCAGGCACCGTCTGCCAGGGAGTCCCTGGTACGCGTGGGGGAATCCACGTGGTGCGGCCGGCTTGTGGTCCCTTTCCCCATTAACGTGAAGGAAATCACATCGGGGGGAGCGTCTTGGGGCTAGTGTTCAAGGTGGTGGGGAAGGTCATGGACAGCTTTCCTCATAGGGAAAGATACAAGGCTGGGAATCATGGCAAACAACAATGTGATCTCATTCCAGAAAACGGCAGACGAGGCCAGGAATCGGCTGATCGGCGAGCGCTTTCGCCGTGCAGTACGCTCCATGCAGGGCTACCTCCAGAAGACGCTGCCGCAGCTGGTGCAGGATCTTTTCGATCACCTGGACGACGAGTTCTATGCCATGGCCGACAAGTCGGCCAGTGATCTGCTGCAGACGCGTTATTTCGATGCCATGCGCGAGCTGCGCAAACACCGGAGCAGCATCGAGCAGCAGTTCGTGCAGGGACGTCTCACGGCCTTCGAAGAGTTCTGGGAGGCGGTACCGCCTCGCACCGAGGAGCCCGGAGAACGTGCTTCTCGCCTGACCGAGGATGAATTGTCGCTGGTCGAAGAAGACGTGCTGGAAGAGGAGCTGGCGATCTCCTCGGTGGTCTCCAAGGCGGAGAACCGGTATCACCGGACCCTGTTTGCACTGAACAAGCGTTTTGCGGCCATTCATCGGGTAGAGGAATTCGATGTCGCCAGCAACCCCGTGGGGCCGCGGGCACTGGTCGAAGCCTTTTCCGAGGCCTTGTCCGTCTGGCAGAGCGAAACCGACGTCCGCCTGATCGTCTACAAGCTGTTCGATCGTTACGTCATGGCCTATGTCGGGGGCGTCTACGACGAGCTGAACGACATCCTGGTCGACAACGACATCCTGCCACGCATCTCGCAGCGGGTACGTCGCAACCCGGTGGCGCCCTCGGTTCGGCAGGCGCGTGCCGAGCAGGGTGGAGAGGCAGGCGATGCCGGCTTCGATCCCGAAATGCTGAATATGATCGGGCGGATGTTGAGCGAGCGGTGGCGTGCCGAGGAGCGTATGCCCTGGTATGCGCGTGCCGACAGCACACCCCAGTTGCCGCAGATCCCGACCAGCGAGCTGCTGGGCGCGCTCGACGAGGTGCAGCGCCATACGCTGAACATGGCGCCGCCCGACCTGGCCAGCCTGCGCGAACTGCAAGACGAATTGATGCAGACCCTCGGTCGCGAACTGAAGGTCGGTTCCCCCGAGCGACCGATGAAGCGGCTGGGTGAAGGCGACCGCAGCATGCTCGATGTCATGGAGCTGCTGTTCGATTTCATACTGGGCGACGAGAATCTGCCCGAGCCCATGAAGGCCCTGCTGGGACGTTTGCAGATCCCGTTGCTCAAGGTGGGGTTGCGCGACCGGCGTTTCTTCAGCGATGCCCGGCATCCAGCCCGACGCTTGCTCAACAACCTGGCGCGTGCCGGCCTGGCCTGGATCGATGACGGGGATCGTTCGGTAGACAGCCCCTATGGCCGCATCGAATCGGCGGTGATGCGCATTCTCAGCGATTTCGACGACGATATCGCTGTCTTCGAGAAGGTCAACGAGGAATTCGAAGGTTGGCTCGAGCGCGAGCAGCGGCATGCGCAGATCGCCGAGCAGCGCCTGACCCAGACCCGTGAAGGTCAGGAGCAGCTGCACCTGGCCCGCACGCGGGTTGCCGAAGAGATCCAGCGGTTGATCGAGGGGGGCGCATCCTCCGACTGCCGCGTGCCCGAAGTGGTGGAACGTCTGCTCAAGGAGGCCTGGCATGATGTCATGCTGCTGGCCCTGTTGCGCGAGGGGGGGGACAGCGAGCAATGGCAACAGGCCCTGGCGCTGGCCGAGCGCCTGGTCTGGAGCGTGCAGCCCAAGCATGAACCGAGCGAACGCCAGCGTCTGCTCAAGGCCATCCCCGAGATCCTGAGCGGTCTGCGCGAGGGGCTGAACAATATTTCCTTCGATCCGCACAAGGCGGGACGCCTGTTCAAGGCGCTGCAGGCCTGTCACATCGCTGCCTTGAGAGGCAATCGCATCGATGGAGAGGAGGACGGCAAGCCGGCCGCTCCCCCGGAAGCAGCGAAGGCGACCGAGCGCCACGAGCAGGGCGGAGAACCGGTCGCAAGCGAACCGGCGCCGCAGGAGACGATGGCCGAGGAAGTGCCATCCTCGCCGCCCGACGAGTTTCTGCAGATGGCCCAGGCGCTGGTACCCGGCGTCTGGCTGGAATGGACCGATGAGTCGGGTCGCGAGCTACGCGGCAAGCTGTCCTGGCGCAGTCAGCTCACCGGCAATTGTGTGTTCGTCGATCGCCGTGGCATGAAGCTGGCGGAACTGGGATGCGAGGAGCTGGCCACGATGCTGCGCGAAGGGCGGGCGCGCCAGCTCGAGGACCCGGATACACCGCTGATGGACCGTGCCCTCAATGCCATGCTCAAGGTGCTCAATCGCACCGATCCGGTGTCACATACCCACTGAGTACACGCCTTCGTTACAATGCGCATGCCGACCAGGGTCCTGGTCGGCATTTTTTCGTGGGAGAGACACATGAGTGAGAAGATCAGTGACAGCGGTCTGAAGTACGAAGACCTGGTCGAGGGTGAGGGCGCGCGGGCCGAGCCGGGGCAGCGGGTCTCGGTGCATTACACCGGTTGGCTGGAAGACGGCACCAAGTTCGATTCCAGTGTCGAGCGCAACGAGCCTTTCCAGTTTGCGCTGGGACGCGGCATGGTGATCCGTGGTTGGGACGAGGGCGTGGCCGGCATGAAGGTGGGCGGCCGGCGCCGGCTGGTGATTCCGCCGCACCTGGGCTATGGTGCCCAGGGGGCAGGCGGGGTGATCCCGCCGAATGCCACCCTGGTATTCGAAGTGGAATTGCTCGACATCCTCTGATGAAACCGGATGCCGCGGAGATTGCCCGCCAGGTGGCGCAGGCCTTGCGCGAGGACCTGGGTGAGGGAGATCTGACGGCGCAGCTCGTGCCCGCGACGGCGCAGGCGCAGGCCACGGTGATCGCACGAGAACCGGCGGTGCTGTGCGGCCGCGACTGGTTGGATGAGGTGCTGCGTCAGGTCGATCCGGCCTGCCGTGTGGAATGGGCCCTTGCGGACGGCGAAGCGTTGACCCCCGATCAGCTCCTGTGTCGTCTTCAAGGACCGGCGCGCAGCCTGCTCACCGCCGAACGCACCGCGCTCAACTTTCTGCAGACCCTGTCGGGTACGGCCACCCTGGCGGCGCGCTATGTGCAGGCCGTGGCCGGTACCGGCGCGCGCATCCTGGATACCCGCAAGACGGTGCCCGGGCTGCGCCTGGCGCAGAAATACGCGGTACGTTGTGGTGGTGCCAGCAACCACCGCATCGGCCTGTTCGATGCCATCCTCATCAAGGAGAACCACATCGCGGCGGCCGGGTCCATTGCGGGTGCGCTGGCTGCTGCGCAGCGCATCCGTGAGGGCCTGGGGCGGCCGGTGGAGATCGAGATCGAGGTCGAGGACCTGGGGCAGCTCGAGGAGGCGCTGGCGCAGGGGGCGCAGCGCGTGCTGCTCGACAACTTCGACCTGTCCGCCCTGCGCGAGGCCGTGCGTCTGAATGCCGGGCGCGCCCGCCTGGAGGCCTCGGGCGGGGTCGATCTGGAGACGGTGCGCGCCATCGCCGAGACCGGGGTGGACGACATCTCGGTAGGCGCCCTGACCAAGGACGTGCACGCGGTCGATCTGTCGATGCGCTTTACCTGACTATTCCCAGAACGCCGGCCCCGGTGGCAGTACCAGACGCAGGCCGGCAAAGCCGGTCTCTGCCTCGGCGGGTGCGCCGATGCGGAAGCTGGCGCGTCGCACCGCCGGCTGGCTGTGCAGCGAGGCACCACGCTGCACGTTCCAACCCGCGCCCAGTCCGGGACTGGCCAGCTCGGGGTCCTCGGGCGCCTGATAGGCGTCGTAGGGCTCGAAGGGGTTGGCGCACCATTCGCGGACCCGCCCGGTGTCTTCCAGCAGGCCCAGCCGGGCTGCGGTCTCCCACTGGTACTCGTGTTGCAGCACCGCCCCCGCCAGTTCTTCGACCTCGGCCGAGGCCCAGGCGGCGAAAGCGCGCGCCTCGTGGACATTGATGCCGGCGACCGGTTCATCCGGCGCCAGGTCGGCCGGCCCCTTGATGCCCACGCCGTACCAGTGTCCCTCGGCATCGCGTCGCCAATGCCAGGGCGCGGTGCGTTCCTGCCGTGCCAGCCAGTCGCGTCCGGCGGCATCCCACCAGTCGCTGTTCTGATAGCCGCTGTCTTCGATGAAGGCCAGGAACTCGGCATTGCTCACCGGCCGTTTCTGGATGCGGAAGGCGTGCAGTTCGACCACCTGCACCGGCTGCTCGCAATCGGTGGCCACGCCCTCGCGGGCACCGATGCGGTAATGGCCCTGGTCGATGCGCTGGCTGTCCGCTACCGGACGGCGGGCCAGCAGGGGCTGGCTGACAGTGTGCTCGTCGCGTTCCCGGTGCAGGGTGCGCGCCTGGGTCACGGCCAGCAGGGCCTCGTAGCTCAGGGCGTGGCGCTGTACCAGCCAGGCGGGCAGCCAGCCGCCCTCGAGCAGGGGGTGTTCCGGCAGGAAGCGGGGGTTGGCCAGCAGGGTCATGTGGTGATCGAAGATCTCCAGCGCCCAGTTGAGCAGGTGATCCTGGGGTGGCAGTCGAGCGAACAGGGCCTCGTCGGGCACCACGTCGTGTGCAAAGAAATGGCGTACCCGGTCGCTCAGATCATGGTCGTCGAACAGGTGTCCGCGCAGCAGATGGGTTTCCAGGTACACGGCGCGTCCCAGCAACCAGCCGGCGGCCGGCAGCCGCGGGTGGAAGCAGCGGTTCACATCACGTGCGGGCAGGGTCTCGACGAGCTGGACGAGGCGCTCGTGTATCCCGGCGAGCGCACCGAGGGTCTGGGCTGGAATCATGCGACAGCCTTCCGAATGCAGGAGAGGCATCGATTCTAACCCAGCGCGGCGTGGCGGTGTGCCAGTTCAGGCGTACAGGCGGAACCATGAGGCACCGATATCGAAAACCTTGCCCTCTACAACGGGTAACCGGCAGGGAGGTGCAGCATAACCACGGTCAGAAGGATTTTGCCAGAGCCCGAAAGGCGCCCGATAATGGCCTCGGTGGGGGCAAACAGCCGTTTCATGAGTTCCATCTCCAGACAGGTGACCGGGACTGCCGGATAGAGCGACCTGTTCCTGCC
>CAYMWJ010000019.1:0-39037 GCA_964394235.1 uncultured Sedimenticola sp.
CTCCCAGCTGATATCCTTCGCCATTTATGCGCGGGTTTTGGAAGCCATCTACACCGTCGAGACCGAGACCCTGCCCCATCTGAACGCGGCGATCAATCTGGAGCGATACGCGAGTACGGCAAGCTCTGCCGGAATTGACGCCTGTGGAGAGCACGGCGCTGGCGCGACGGCCTCGGCCACCGCGTGAAACCGGCTCGACGAAGCAGGAATCCAACGTCAGACAGGTTCAATCAGTATCGAACAGGTCTGAGTAAGTTTGGAAGAGCGGATCGACAGGACCAATGACCGGATCGGCCAGGTAATCCACGGCATACCGGAAGGCCCCCGAACGCGCTCCACCGGGCGGTCGCGGTTCCGTCACGGCGATCTGGCCAAGCGGGTGCACTCTGCCTGCCTCGTCGCGCAACCAGACATGCAACAGGCGGGCTGTCATGAGGTGATCTCGTCAAACGGCGAGGCCGGAAACAACTGCAACAGGGCCTCGAGTTCGCCGTACATGGCGATGGCCCGCACCCAGATGCCAATGGCCACGCCCGCCTCCCCGCGCTCCATCTTGCGGTAAGTCTCGCGGCTGATCCGGCAACGGGCCGCTGCATCGGACTGCCGGTCGCCCCGCCGCTTGCGTGCCAGGCGAAGTCGCTGTCCGAGCCATTCCAGGGCCTGGCGCTCTTCGTCAAACAAGCCATTCATTATTGGCATTATGGCATATTTCAAGCCGCTATGCCCATAAAACTTGGCATTTCAACGAGATTCGCGGCACCTTGCGCGAATCCCGCCATGACGTGCGCAATGGTTCCCACTCAAGAAGGCGTCCCATGATGCCCTGCCGGCGTCGCCGTCAGCCGCATCCCCAGTGCATGGAGGATCTTCAACAGCGTGGCAAAGGTCGGGTGACGGGTGTGGCGCTCGCGCTGGATGGGGTTGTCGATCAGGCCGGTAGCGGTGCCGGCACCCATGTGGACGGGGCTTACGGCGTAGAGAAACAAGGCGGCTTGCTTTTCGAACATGGTCTATAATCCTGGTTAGTTGGTCAACTATGAGGTCAAGTCAATGAAAGTGGTCAATGTGCACGAGGCCAAGGCCCATCTCTCCGAATACCTGGCCGCGGCGGAACGGGGCGAGGAGATCATCATCGCCCGGCGCAACAAGCCGGTGGCGCGGTTGGTGCGGGTGGAGCCGGAGAAACCCAATAAACGCCGCCCCTTTGGGCTGGCCAGGGGCAAAGTGTGGGTATCTCCGGACTTCAATGCTCCCATGGGCGAGGAGGAGCTGGCCTTGTGGGAGACGCCGGCGTTGACCACCAATGACCCGCGCCACCCCGAGCATGTGCCCGCCAAAAAGAAGGAAACCAGCTGATGGCGTGGCTGATCGATACCTGCACCTTTCTCCATCTGATCAGCAATACAGAGCGCGTGCCCAGTCACCTGCTTGCGCGGCTCGAGAACGATACCCTGTATGTCAGCGTCATCTGTCTTTGGGAAATCCTGATCAAGCACGGCAAGGGATTGCTGCGCATCGACACCGGCGGCACCACGGTCACGGCGTTCTGGCGGGCGCAGTGCAGCGCATTGGCGCTTAAAATCCTTGCCGTGGACGCCGAGGCCATCCGCCACCTGGAACAGCTTCCGCCGCTGCACAAGGACCCCTTCGACCGCCTGCTCATCTGCCAGGCCATCGAACACGGCTTGGCCATCGTCACGCCCGATCAGCACATCCGGCGCTACCCGATCAAGACGATCTGGGATTGATCCGTCCATTACCACGCCCCCCATGCGAAGCGGTTGAAGCCCTCGGCTCGACGTTGGGCATCGTAGCCGGATGCTGGCCACAGGCCGATAGGTCAGGCGCTCCAGGGGTGTCAGGGCCTCGAACGTCTGCCCCCGCCGTTGCAGCCAGGCCGAGAGCAGCTGGTTTCCAAAGCGTTCAGGCAGCGAATCGGCGATCAATCCTGGCAGGCCGAGAAAGCTGGCCGTGCGGGCCAGCTCAGGGAACGCATAGGGGGCCTCGCGCACCTCCCAGCGTTCGAGCACGCGCAAGACCCGGTAGAGGTTCTCCAAGCCGACATCTTCGCCGGCGACCAGTCGGCTCAGAGTCCGCGGCGCAACACCGGCGCGTCGGGCAAATTCGGCCATTGTCCCCTGTTGCCGGATACGTGCCCGCAACTGCCGGCCGATGGCTTGCATGAGATCATCGATGGGTTTTGCGAGCGTTCGGGACCGGCAACAGATGCCCGGCGGCGCCGGTCATCTTGTCCGCCGCCTCGGCATACGCCAGGTGAACCGCGGCCGAGGCGTGTCGTGACATTCGCATGGCGTCTTTCAGCGGGATGCCCTGATCATGCGCCGAGCTGACATATCCGAAACGCAGAGAGTGCGGCGAGATATTCGCTGGGTCCATGCCCGCCAGCCTGGCGGCCTCCTTGATCGCCCGATACAACCAGCTAGGCGACATCCCCTTGTTGGAGATTCCGCCATCTGGCCGCACCGAACGAAACAACTTTCCCCCGTCCAGCCCCCGTTCTCTTCGTAGATCCAACCATCGATCGAGATAAACCGCCGCACCGCCGCGCACTGGCTGGATGATGGCCTCGTCTCCGGCCGAATGTGTCTTGCTCTCCCGTATCCGCAACTCGAAACGGAACCCGGGGGGCTCGTCGGCAGGCGCGCGTCGCACATCCTCCATCTCCAGAGCGCAGAGTTCGGACCGGCGCAAGCCACCCGCCGCGAACGCGGTGGCCATGACGGCGGCCATCAAGAGATGCCTGGGGGTTGGTGATGCCTCGAGGGCCGAGAGCATCCGATCCAGATCCTCCCGCCGAAGCGCCGTCGGGTGCGACACGCGGTGCTGTGCCTGGGTGGCGGCCCGTTTCAACAATTGCCGAACCACGCGGGTATGCACATGCTCCGCAAATCCATCTCCCAGCGCCTCTTCATGGGCGCGCCCCAGGGCCCAGAGCCGTTGCCGCACGGTGGATAGCTTCAAGGGCCCCAGGCGCTGCTTGACGCCGAGTGCCACCAGGGAGCGATCGACGTCGTCATCCAGGCCCAGCAGGTGATCCGCCACGAACTTCTCTATCAGCTCTGCCGGGACGGGGTACTCCGCTTCCATGACCCCCACGGTGAGCCAGGCCCACGACCAGAAATAGCGCAATCCCACACGGTACGCCCGCTCGGTGTTGTCTCGGCGAGTGTCACGTTCGAATGCCTCGATGGCCGCACGTGTCGCTTCGAAGCGCTCGCGGATACGCGCGGGCGTGACTTCTGTGGGGGGCGGGGTGGGGCGCTCGGGGAGATTGCCTGCGGGCATGGCGATAGACCCATGTAGAACCTTCATTATGCTGATAATAGAACATTATCGTTTTTTCTGCAACAAAAAGGTAACGATTGTGCTAATATCGGTAACAGGTAACGGGTAACATAAGGACGATCCACATGACCACGAAACGACAACGCGAAATCATCGACGCCCTCTGGCAATGGGTCGAAGCGACCGGCGAGGTACCCAGTCAGCGCCAGATGCTTGAACACCTGGGCGGCGGCTCCATCCGTGACGTGAACGAGGCCTTCAAGGCCTGGCGCGCCCAGCTGGTTGCCGATGCGATTGCCGCCCGTCACCGGCCCGATCTGCCGGATGCCGTCTGGGGCTTGATGAAAGACCTCTGGGCCAGGGCCGTGGAGGAAGGGCGGCGCCTGGCCGCCACCGACTGGGATAGCGAACGGGCCGCCCTGCAGCAGAAGCTCGATCGGGCGGCCTTGCAGCTCGAGGCGGCGCGCTCCGAGCTCACCGCCGTCGCAGCAGAGCGTAAGGCCATCGCCGGCGAGCGTGACGACCTGCAGGCCAAGCTCGACGCCCTGCGCACAGCACACGAAGCATTGACCGCGGAACACAACAAGGTCGCTGCGGAACTCGAGACCCAAACCGAAGCGCGTGCTGCCCTCGCTCGCTCCCTCGACGAGCTGAACGCAGCGTTCGACCAGTACCGCGACGAAGCCACCGCGTACCAGGAGCAACTCAAGCAGGCGCATGAGGCGGACCAGACACGCTGGGCGCAACAGATCGACAAGGCGAGACAAGAGGCACGCGCGGCACAGGCGGAACGGGCCGAGGCCGAAGTCATGATTCGGCAACTGACATCGGACCTGGCCACGGCCACGGCAGAGAAGAAGGCGGCCGACCGGCAGCTCAACGAGGCGCGTCGCCAACTCGACGACTTGCATCAGCAGCTCTCGTCAGCACAACGGGAACTGATGGAGAAAGCCCGCGCCGAAGCGCAACGGGAAACCGAACTGGCGCACCACCAGCAGGCCGTCGAGGACCTGCAGAACCGCCTCAAGGAGGTCGAACGGCTCCGCTCCGAGCGCGATGCGGCCGAGGCCAGGCGGGATGCGTTCGACCGCGCGCTGCGCCAGTGCCGGGAATCCCTGGCGGCAGCCCAGGCGGAACTCAAACTACTGAGAGATCAAGCACGTGATGGGACATCCCCGCCACCTGAAGGGCAATGAGGTCAACTGGACATCAAAGACCTCTCATCCGACCCGGCGACGGAAGCAGTCTTCTACGAGGCATCCTTGAACGCCGGGCTTCGGGGTGTCGAGGCTGGCGATTCAATAACTTACAACAATGGAGCGAAAAAATGGGGGGCTCCAGTGTCGAGGTGATTGACAATCGTCTATGATCACGTTATAATGCTGGGTTGAATATTTTTTAATTATCAATGCCAGAAGGAGAGGGGTCATGATCAATCAAGCCAACCACGACACCTCTCCGCGCACCCTCCGCAAGGCCTTCGCCCGTGCAGCCTCCCTTCAGGGTTGCCTGCGAATAATGAACTGACCTTCAGACACGCCGCGCACAGCTTGTGCGCCCGGCGTCATCACAGCCGGTTTTGCCCGGCCTGATCAGATACCTGGAACGCCCACGGCACGCCCCGTGACGGGCACGCGTGCCCGACGCCTACCCCTGGAAACGAAGGAGAGAAATCATGGAACAACGTCATTACCGGGAAACGCTCGATCGCCGCATCGACAGGATCGAGGAACGAGGATTTCTCACTCGGATGCCGAGGAGTCATCAGCATCAGGGAGCCGCGAAATGAAACGAGAACGCATCTACCGCTTCCTCGATGTGGAGGCCTCCAGCCTCGGCGAGGCTTCCTACCCGATCGAAGTGGCCTGGTCCGCCGCGGATCGCGAGGAATCGCCGCACTGCTGGCTGATCGACCCCCGCTTCGTCGAGACCTGGACCGACTGGGATCCTGGGGCGCAGGCGGTGCATGGCATCGCCCGCTCGCAGTTGGCAGCCGAGGGCGTGGAGCCCTCGCTGGTGGCGGCGCACATGAACCAGTCGGTGGGCGGAGAAACCCTGTATTGCGACGGCGGCGAATTCGACATCTTCTGGATCGACCGACTGTTCGAGGCGGCAGGCGTGCAGCGCCGCTTTCGGATCGGTGACGCCCGTCAGCTGTTTCACCGCCTGCTGGACCCAGTTTCGATCGCATCGTCCCGGGACGCCATTGTCGATCATCTGGCGGAGCAGGCGCGTCAGGCAGTCGGCGGCCGCCGACACCGCGCCGCAGTGGATGTGCAATACCTCGAACATCTGTGCGAGCTGGTGCAGAACCCTGTGAGCATCACAGCGGCACACATCGGCAACAAGAACAAGGGAGCATGAACATGAACAACGACAACCCCGTACTGGCCATCGCATCCGACCTGCACGGCCATTTCGATCACATGATCCGGGCGGTCAACGAGGCCCGCCCCAAGGCCCTGGTGCTGGCGGGTGACCTCGACCTGGAGCAACCGCTGGACACCGTGCTGGCGTCCCTGAACTCTGACATCGAGGTCTTCTACATCCCTGGCAATCACGACACCGACCGGCCCCATTGGTGGGAGAATCTGATTGCCTCCCGCCGTGCACAGAGTATCCATGGCAAGGTGGTGGACATCGATGGCATTCGCGTGGCCGGGCTGGGCGGGGTATTTCGCCAGGAGATCTGGCATCCCGACACCGGGCAACCCCGTTACCCGACACGGGAATCCTACCGGCAACGACGACCGCCGAAGGATTGGGACCTGCCGCTGAAGCGCAAACACCATTCCTCGATCTGGTGGGAGGACTATGAGTGCCTGTTTGAGCAACATGCCGACGTGCTCGTCACCCACGAAGCCCCTGCGGTGCATCGGCATGGCGTCCAGGCACTGGACGACCTGGCCGAGGCACTGAAGGCCCGCTGGCACTTCCATGGCCACCACCATGAGGCCTACCGGGCCAAGAGTCGCAATGGCGTGACCGTGGTCGGCATTGCGCAGGCCGGGGTAGTGGACCAGCAGGGGAGGACCCTGTTTGGCGGTCTCAAACGCGACGGTACTCCCTGGTCCCTGGCGAGGTCTTCCTGAAATCTCTCCTCACGGGGGCGTCGAGATCCACAGGCAAGAAGAAAATGACGGGTCTCGACACGGTTCAAGTACGACGCGACGTGACTGGTAGCGGCCCTGTCATCACCGATCCAAACAGAAACAACGGTTGGGCCAGCGGCCTGCCAACGACCCGATGATGATCTCCATCGCACCTCTCTGGTACGATGTGCCTGGTATCAAAACGGATTGTAAGTCATTGATTCTGAGCCTACTCAAAACGTGTCAGATACGCGATTCATTATTCGTAAAATCCCTGCAAGCTTATGATAAACAATGAAAAAATACGGGTTCTGTTCGTCTGTATGGGCAATATCTGCCGTTCCCCTACGGCCCACGGGGTCTTCCGCGAGCTGGTGCGCAGGGAAGGGCTGGAGGATCGCATCGTCATCGACTCGGCGGGCACCCATGCCTATCACGTGGGCAATCCCCCCGATCGGCGCGCCCAGGCCACCGCGCTGGCCCGTGGCATCGAGCTGTCGGACCTGCGTGCCCGCCAGGTGGAAGAACGGGATTTCGAGCACTTCGATTACATCCTGGCGATGGACGAGGACAACCTCGCCATCCTGCAGTCGCAGTGCCCGCCACAACATGCCCACAAGGTCCGTCTGTTCCTGGAGTTCGCGCCGCAACGCTACGAGCGTGAGGTGCCGGACCCCTACTATGGCGGTCCACAGGGCTTTGAGCACGTGTTCGACCTGGTGGAGGAGGCTGCCGAGGGGCTGTTGGCGCATGTGCGCGAAAGGGTGGAAGAAAGAAGCTGAGGCACGGCGGCGGGGCAGTTCATCACGAGGGAGAGAAAACACGCGGCGTGCCCGTACGTGCCGACAAGTCGCCTCCCTTGCCAACCCGGCATGCCCTGTTCGACATGCCGGGCTGGTGCAGTTCGCTTCCTCTGACTGACACCGCTTGCCAAGGTGGCAGCCGAGGCCATTACCGCAACAAGGTGTCAGCCCCCTCCGTTTTCTTCGTTGCGTGGCGGCGGTGGCGCATCGCTCGACGACGAAGTCTCTGGCCCGGCCGATTTTTCAGGCTTGACGGGAGCAGTGGCCGGTTCCGGTCGCGCCGCTGGTGTCCCGGACTCGCCAGGAGCCTCCGGCTTCGGCGCAACGGCTTTTCCCGCGCGCGCAGGTGACGCCTTGGTCTTGCTCGGGGCATCCGGCTGTGGTGCAGCCGTTTTTTCCGCACGAGCGGGGGATGCCTTGGCCTCAGCCGAGTGCTTTTCCGGCTTGGGTGCGGCGGGCTTCTCCTGCGCCGGGACATTGGCCTCGCTCGCGGCCTCAGGCTTCTGCGCGGCGGGCTTTTTCTCTTGCGGCGCCAGCTCCTTGGCCGGTGGTTCAGCCTTGGGTGCGACCGTTCTGTCTTTGTCTTCCGCTGGCTTGCCGGCATCGCTTGCCGATGACGGCGAAGCCGGGGTGCCACGTGCTGCGGGCTTCGTGTCCTGGCGCTCGGTTGCCGGCGGGGCAGCGGGTTTGTCAGCCTCCCGAGCAGGGGCAGGTGCGCACGATTCCTGACTACGCGTTGCCGGCTGGTCCTGCCGCTGACCCTGCTCACGCGATTCACTGGTCGACTGGGTTTCGGCGTCGGTCTTCGGCCCACCCGTGTTGTCTGGGCTGCCCGCGCCGCCTCCGCGGCGACGGCGTCCGCCGCGCCGACCGCGGCGCGAGCTGCGCTTGGGGGTCTCGCCGGTGCTCTCTTCCTGGGGCTTGTCGCCAAGTGCCGGTGCCACCGCCGGGGCGTTGGCCTCATTGGTCTCGCCGGTCTTCTCTGCCGCCTGTCCCTTGCGTGCCTGCTGCCCGCCGCGTCCGCGCCCGCGACCACCGCGGCTGCGGGAGCGTCCGTTGCCATTGCGGTTGCTGCCGCGGCCACTGCGGGTGCGGGTCTCGCGCGGGGATGGCTTTTCTTCCTCGGCCGTTGCCTCAGGCTCCGCGGGAGGCGTCGAGCGCGGGGTGAAGATGCTGCTGATGATGCGCTTGATCAGGCTGCCGCCATTGTTGCCGGACGACGGCTCGGCCGGGGTTTCCTTTTCCTGCCGGGGAGCCGGGGTGGGGGCGGGCGCCGCCGGGGTGATCTGCTTGACCGCCGGCTCTTCGCTGTGCGTTGCTGGTGCGGCCTTGGGTGGCGGCTCGGGTCGTGGCTCGGGGGCTACGTTCTGCCAGCTCGGTTTGTCGTCCTGGCGCATGTCCTGGCGGCGGATACGCTCGATCTCGTAACGAGGGGTATCCATGTACTTGTTGGGGATGAGGATCACCTCAACCCCGTGGCGCGCCTCGATATCGGCGATCTGACGCCGCTTCTCGTTGAGCAGGTAGGTGGCGACCTCGACCGGCAACTGGGCATTGATACGACCGGTGCCTTCCTTGAGGGCCTCTTCCTCGATGATGCGCAGGATCGACAGTGACAGCGAATCGACACTGCGAATCAGCCCCTGGCCCTGGCAACGCGGGCACACCTGGGCAGACGAGTCGCCCAGCGAGGGACGGATGCGCTGGCGCGACATCTCCAGCAGGCCGAAGCGCGAGATACGACCGATCTGTACCCGGGCGCGGTCTTCCTTCATGGCTTCACGCAGACGGTTCTCGACCTCGCGCTGGTGACGCGAGGGGGTCATGTCGATGAAGTCGATCACGAACAGACCGCCCAGATCGCGCAGGCGCAGCTGGCGGGCGATCTCGTCGGCCGCCTCGAGATTGGTATTGAGCGCGGTCTCTTCGATGTCGGCGCCCTTGGTGGCGCGCGAGGAGTTGATGTCGATGGAGGTCAGCGCCTCGGTGTGGTCGATGACGATGGAGCCGCCGGACGGCAAGCGCACCTCGCGCTGGAAGGCGGACTCGATCTGCGATTCGATCTGGTAGCGTGAGAACAGGGGGACCTTGTCCTCGTACAGCTTGAGCTTGCGCTCGTTGTGCGGCATCACCTGGCGGATGAATTGCCGCGCCTGGCTGAAGGTTTCCTCGTTGTCGATCAGGATCTCACCGATGTCCGCGCGCAGGTGATCGCGGATGGAGCGAATGATGACATTGCTTTCCTGATAGATGAGGAAGGGGGCAGGGCGCTTGCCGGCCGATTCTTCGATGGCCCGCCACAACTGCAGCAGGTAGTCGAGATCCCATTGCAGCTCCTCGATCTGCTTGCCGATGCCGGCGGTGCGCACGATCAAGCCCATGCCCTCGGGGATTTCGAGCTGTGACATGGCCTCGCGCAGTTCGGCGCGCTCCTGGCCCTCGATGCGCCGCGATACCCCGCCGGCGCGCGGGTTGTTGGGCATCAGCACCAGGTAGCGACCGGCCAGGGAGAGGAAAGTGGTGAGCGCTGCGCCCTTGTTGCCGCGTTCTTCCTTTTCGACCTGGACGATGACCTCCTGACCTTCCTTGATCGCCTCCTTGATGCTCGGGCGCCGGCCCGCGGCCTGCGCCTCCTCACTGAAGTAGCTGCGCGCGATCTCCTTCATCGGCAGGAAACCGTGGCGCTCGGCGCCGTAGTCGACGAAGGCGGCCTCCAGGCTGGGTTCGATGCGGGTGATGCGTCCCTTGTAGATGTTGGCCTTCTTGAGTTCGCGACCGGGGACTTCGATGTCGAGGTTGTAGAGCTTCTGGCCATCCACGATGGCGACGCGCAACTCTTCCGGCTGAGTTGCGTTGATCAGCATACGTTTCATATTGTCGGTATCTCGTTGTGGCCCCGTGCGGCGGACTCGGTCGTTCCCGTCCGGGGCCTGCAGCCGATTCTTTAAAGGCGCATGGCCGGCAGCGGGCGGGAATGGCGCGCGCACCAGGGCAAATTCAGTTTCAACGGGCCAGGTCAGGCAGAGACCGCATTCCAGTGAGGCAATGGGGACATCTGAATGGCTGGCACGGGCAATCTTCTTCAGGTTCCATTCGGTGCCGGCGGTGCGATCGGGCCGCTCCGCCCACCGGGCCATTGGCTGGGCAGGGCACGGAATAAAGCGATCGTGGGTGCCCGGGCGCCCACTCGAACCTGGCAGCAGGCCATGACTTTTGCCGACTGCCACGTGCTGAAAATACAACAAATCGCGACGAGATGCACCTTTGGGGGAGAGCGAACAACTTCCTCCACTGCCCAGCCGGCCGGATGCCCGGGTATACTGCGCGGCACCTGCGGTCAGCCATTTTCCGTCAAAGAGCAGCTCTTGAACGACAGCGACAACAGTTCCCGGGTGCGGCATCTGGTGGTCGGCGAAGAGGCCGACGGCCAGCGCATCGACAATTTTCTGCTCAACCGACTGAAGGGTGTGCCGCGCTCCTGGGTGTACCGGGTACTGCGTCGTGGTGAGGTGCGGGTCAACAAGGGGCGGGTCAAACCGACGCGACGGCTGCGCATTGGTGACCAGGTGCGCATCCCGCCACTGCGACTCGCGGAGTCGGCGCCCCTCCCGGGACCCGGTGCCGGTGTACGTCGACGGATCGAACAGGCCATCGTGCACGAGGACGAGGATCTGCTGGTGATCGACAAGCCCTCGGGCATCGCGGTACACGGCGGCAGCGGGGTCTCGCACGGGGTGATCGAGATCCTGCGTGCCCTGCGTCCACAGGCCCGTTACCTGGAACTGGCGCACCGGCTCGACCGCGACACCTCCGGCTTGTTGCTGATCGCCAAGCGTCGTTCTGCGCTGGTGCAGTTGCAGAAACTCCAACTCGCCGGGCGGGTCGAAAAACGCTACCTGGCCCTGCTGGGTGGACGCTGGCGGCAAGACCGCAAGACCGTCGATGCCCCGCTGCGCAAGAACACCCTGCGCAGCGGCGAACGCATCGTGCGCGTGGACCCGGCCGGCAAGGATGCGGTCACCCATTTCCGCGTGCGTCAGCGCCTGCGAGGCGCCATGCTGGTGGAGGCGCGCCTGGAGACCGGGCGCACCCACCAGATCCGGGTACATGCCGCCCACCTGGGCACCCCCATTCTGGGTGATGCCAAGTACGCTGAGGCGAATGCCGAGGCATGGGTCCGCGAGATCGGCCTGAAGCGCCTGTTCCTGCACGCATGGCGACTGGATTTCCCCTGGGAGGGCAAAAAGGGCGGCTACCACCTGGAGGCGCCGCTGCCCACCGAACTGCAAACCGTGGTGGATACACTGAAATGAGACCCTATGACCTGCTGGTGTTCGACTGGGACGGCACCCTGATGGACTCGGCGCACCGCATCGTCACCTGCATGCAGTGGGCGGCGCGCGACGCCGGCCATCCGGTGCCCGACGCTGCCGCAGTGCGCGAGATCATCGGCCTGGGGATGCGTGAAGCGGTGGCCCGGCTGTGGCCCGCGGCCGCTGCGCACGAGATCGACGACATCATCGAGGCCTACCGCGCTCACTGGCTGGGCGAGGAGATCCCGGCCTCGTCGCTGTTCCCCGGGGCCGAGACGGTGCTGCGCTGGGCGCGCGAGGCCGGCTACCTGCTCGCGGTGGCGACCGGCAAGAGCCGGCGCGGACTGGACAAGGTGCTCGAAGAAACCGCTCTGGCCGCGTGTTTCGACATGACACGCTGTGCCGACGAGGCCCATTCCAAACCACATCCGCAGATGTTGCAGGACATCCTCACCGACCTGAATACCCCGCCGGAGCGGGCCCTGGTGATCGGTGACAGTGAATATGACATGCTGATGGCGGCCAACGCGCGGGTGGATGCCCTGGGCATCGCGCACGGGGTGCACGAGACCGACCGCCTGCTCAAGGCCGGGGCGCTGACGGTATTGGACGAGCTGGCCGCGCTGCCGCTGTGGCTGGATGGCATTCACGAAGCGAAGGAGTCGAAAGGGTGAATGAAAAGGAAGAGAACCGGGCGGCCGATGCCGGCTGGGAACGCGAACTGGTGGAGAACCTGGCCACCGAGGCATTGCGCGAGAAACGTCGCGCGCGACGCTGGGGCATCTTCTTCAAGCTGCTGACCTTTCTCTACCTCGGCGTGATCCTCTACCTGCTCAACAGTGGCGGGGACATCGATCTCGACCAGGCCTCCGGGAAGGATCATGTCGCGCTGGTCGAACTCGAAGGCGTGATTGGTCCCGACGGCCCCGCCAGCGCCGACCGAATCAACAAGGGCCTGCGCAAGGCCTTCCGCGACAGTCACACCAAGGCTGTGGTGTTGCGTATCAACAGTCCTGGCGGCACCCCGGTGCAGGCCAGTCTGATCTATGACGAGATCCGCCGCCTGCGTGGCAAGCACGAGGACATCCCGCTCTATGTGGTGGTCGGTGACATGTGCGCCTCCGGCGGTTATTTCGTGGCCGCCGCAGCGGACAAGATCTTCGTCAACCGCTCCAGCATCGTCGGTTCCATCGGCGTGCTGATGGACGGCTTCGGCTTCACTGGCGCCCTCGACAAGCTGGGCGTCGAGCGCCGCCTGCTCACTGCCGGCGAGCACAAGGGCATACTCGACCCCTTCAGCCCGCTCACGCCCTTCGACGAGGCACACGCGCGCAAGATGCTCGCCGAGATCCATGCACATTTCATCGAAGCGGTGAAAGAGGGACGCGGCGACCGCCTGGCCGACGACGACACCCTGTTCAGCGGGCTGTTCTGGACCGGACAGCGTGCCATCGCACTGGGACTGGCCGACGAACTGGGCGACCTGGGCCACGTGGCGCGTGATGTGGTGGGTATCGAGAAGGTCGTCGATTACACCATCAAGGACGATCCCCTGCAGCGCCTGGCCGATCGCATCGGCGTGGCCGGGGCCGAGGCACTGGCGAAACTCGCGGGCTGGTGGCCGGGAATACGCTGAAGGCTGCGAACGTCCACCACCCGGAACGCTGATGGAGAAACGCATGCCCCCGACTCTGGCCTTCGATGTCTATGGCACCCTGATCGACACCCACGGCCTGGTCCCCCTGCTGGGGGAGAGGGTCGGTGAGGAGGTCGCCCCGGTACTGTCCCGCATCTGGCGAGAAAAGCAGCTCGAGTACAGCTTTCGTCGCGCCCTGGCGCGCGACTACGTGACCTTCGCCACCTGTACCCGTCAGGCCCTCGATTACGCCTGTGCCACGCTCGGGGTGAAGCTCGCGCCCACCGAGCGCGACGCCCTGCTCGAGCGTTATCGCACCCTGCCGGCCTTTCCCGAGGTCCCCGGCGCACTCGCGCGTCTGCAAGACAGCGGTGCACGCCTGTACGCCTTTTCCAACGGCACCCGCGAGGCGGTCGAACAGCTGTTGAGCGCCGCCGGCATCCGCGAGGCCTTTCTCGACGTAGTCAGCGTGGACGCAGTGTCTTCCTTCAAGCCCGACCCCGCAGTGTATGCGCATTTCCTGGCACACACCGACGCGCGCGCCGACCAAACCTGGCTGATCTCCGGCAACCCCTTCGATGTGCTGGGCGCCGAGCATGCCGGCTGGCACACGGTGTGGGTACAGCGTGATGCCGCGCAGGTCTTCGATCCCTGGGGACGCCAGCCCGGGCAGGTGGTGAGCGACCTGGACGGGCTGGCCCGACTCGCTACGACCTGGGGCTGACGGCTGCCGGGCGAAGCCTGCCGGGAATCTCAGGCCAGAGCGTCCCGGATGCGCGCCAGCAGGGTGCTGTAGGTGGGCATGTCCAGCTTGCGGATGAGCTTGCCCAGGTCGTAGAGATCGCGTGCCAGGGCCTCGTCCTTCTCGTGGGTCAGGATATAGCGCCGCAGCCGCACGATGGCATCGTCGAGGTCGATGCCGGTTACCGGGTTCTGCACTTGTTCATAGTCGGCCGCGAGACGCAGGAAATTGGCTACCAGCGTTTCTTTCGACTCGATCATGTGTCTCACCCCAGTCCATACAACTCCGGATAGACGAGAATGGAGATGACCACGCCCACCTGGATCAGGATGAAGGGCACCACGCCGCGATAGATGTCCACGGTGCGTACCGAGGGCGGCGCCACACCCTTGAGGTAGAACAGACTGAACCCGAAGGGCGGGGTCAGGAAAGAGGTCTGCAGGTTCATGGCGATCAGGATCGCGAACCACAGCATGTTGATGCCCAGCGTCTCTGCGATCGGCGACAGGATGGGGACCACGATGAAAGAGATCTCCACGAAATCGATGAAGAAGCCGAGCAACAGGATGATCAGCATCGACAGGATCAGGAAGCCCCACTTCTCGCCGGGCAGCTGCAACATGAACTCCTCGACGATGGTGTCACCACCGGTATAGGTGAAGGTCATCGAGAAGGCGGTGGCGCCGAGCAGGATGGCGAACACCATGGCGGTGATCTTGACGGTCTCCAGAGCACTGTCGAATATCAGCCGCCAGCTGAACTTGCGGTACAGGATCGCCAGCACGATGGCCCCCACACTGCCCAGTGCCGAGGACTCGGTAGGGGTGGCGATGCCGGCGAAGATCGAGCCCAGCACCACGATGATCAGCGCCAGTGGCGGCAGGATGGCCTTCAGTGCAGCCAGGATCTGCTGTGTGCGCGTACTGCCATCGTCTTCGAAGGGTATCGGCGGGGCGGCGGCGGGGCGTGCCCAGGCGATGCCCAGCACGTAGAAGATGTAGATGCCCACCAGCACCAGGCCGGGAATGACGGCCGCCTGGAACAGGTCACCCACCGGCAGGCCGAGCACATCACCGAGGATGATGAGGATGATCGAGGGCGGGATGATCTGGCCCAGGGTGCCGGCACTGCAGATGGTGCCGCAGGCCAGGCCCTTGTTGTAACCATACTTGAGCATCACCGGCAGCGAGATCACCCCCATCGCCACCACACTGGCGCCCACCACACCGGTGGAAGCAGCAAGCAGCGCACCGACCAGGATGGTGGAGACCGCCAGCCCACCGCGCACCGTGCCGAACAGTCGGCCCATGGATTCGAGCAGTTGCTCGGCCAGTTGCGTCTTCTGCAGCACCAGGCCCATGAAGATGAACAGCGGCACCGCCATCAGCACCACGTTCTGCATGATGTTGTAGATACGGAAGGGCATGAAGGCGAACAGGTCCCAGCCCTCGGCCCAGACCCCGAAGATCAGGGCAACACCGCCGAAAGTGAAAGCCACAGGGAAGCCGAGCAGCAGTAGCAGCAGGGCCACGCCGAACATGATGATGCCAATCACGGTGTCGCTCCTAGATTTCTGTTTCCTGATGTTGCCGGACCTTCAGACCCAGCAGCTCATTGATCGCCCCGAGAAGGAAGCCCAGACTGCTGATCAGCACGCAGGCAAACGACAGACTGATCATGCCCTTGATGATCCAGCGATGCGGCAGGCCACCCGGATCGCCGCTCATTTCGTTGATCTCCCAGGCCTCGCGTGCGAATCCAATGCCATAGCTGGCCACCAGGAAGCAGAAGGGCCAAAGAAAGGCCAGGGTGCCAAAGATGTCGATCAGCGCGCGTATTTTCGGGCTGGCCTTCTCGTAGAGGATATCCACCCGCACATGGCCATCGGTCTGCAAGGCGTAGGCCACGCCGAACAGGAAGATCATGGAGAACAGATGCCATTCCAGCTCCTGCATGCCGATGGATACATCGTTGAACAGGTAGCGCATGATCACGTCGTAGAAGACGTTGGTCACCAGCAGGAGCAACAGAACAGCAGAAAAGTGGCCGACCCAGATCGAAAATCGGCCGATCACGGCTTCCGCCTTGAGCAGGAACGACATTGCCGGACTCCAGACAACGGTCGGAAAAAAGAGGCGGCAATGGTAACCCATCACCGCCCCTCGCGTTAAGAAACCCTGAGCGAATTTTCTCCGTGGATGAGGAGGGGACTGAATTCGCGTTCAGGGCGCCCTTGGGGGGGGTCTCCCCATCGAACACCTCCCCCACGCAAGGGGGAGGTCAGGTGCGTGGATCAGGCCCTGATCATTCCGCGCCAGCCGAGTTCAGGTAGGCCTGGTCGGAAATGGCGGTCCAGGCACGGACCTTCTTCAGATAGGCCTTCTGCGACTCGATGATCTCCTTGGCCAGCGGGTCCTTGGCGGCACGCTCGGCGAGCAGCTCGTCGTTGGCCTTGCGCAGGGCGTCCATGACTTCCTTGGGGAAGGTGCGGATCTTGATGTTGGGATACTCGGTCTTGATCTTTTCCCAGTTCACCGCGCTCTCGTGATAGGACTGGGCATACATGTCGTAGGCCGCAGCTTTCATGGCGGTCACCAGGATGGCCTGCAGGTCCTTCGGCAGCTTGTCGAACTTGCGCTTGTTCACGAGGAACTGCAGCTCGGTGGCCGGCTCATGCCAACCGGTGTAGTAGTAGGGCGCAATCTTGTGGAAGCCCATGCGCAGATCCAGCGAGGGGCCGACCCACTCCAGGGCATCGATGGTATTGCGCTCCAGTGCGGTGTACAGCTCGCCGGCCGGGATGTTGGTCGGCTTGGCGCCCAGCTTGGCCAGCACCTCGCCGGCAAAGCCCGGGATACGCATCTTCAGGCCCTTCAGGTCATCCAGCGACTTGATCTCCTTGCGGAACCAGCCACCCATCTGGTTGCCGGTATTGCCGCCGGGGAAGGACAGCAGGCCATGCTTTGCGTAGACCTTCTGCATCAGCTCCATGCCGCCACCGTAGTAGAACCAGGCATATTGCTCCGGCGCGGTCATGCCGAAGGGCATGGTGGTGAAGTACAGGGTATTGGGATCCTTGCCCTTCCAGTAGTAGGAGGCCGAGTGGCCCAGGTCGTACTGGCCGGACTTCACCATGTCGAAGATGCCGAACGGCGCCTTGTGCTTGTTCTTCGAGTCGATGGTGATCTTGAGACGCCCATCGGACATCTCCTCGGCCAGCTTCGCGAACCTCTTGGTGGTATCCCCGAAAATCGGGAAGTTCGGCGGCCAGGTTTCGGCCAGGCGCAGCTTATAGACCTTCTTGTCGGCTGCCTGGACGCCAGTGGCCAGTCCCAGTGCCAGCGTAGTGGTAAGGGCCAAGCCCAGGAATTTCTTCAGCATATCGGTTCCTCTTATGTGTCTGTTCAAGTGCGACCGAGGCGTGAATGTAGCCCCCTTTTCGACCTTGCGCAATTGCCGTTGAGCACCCTGGTGACAGGGAATATCGAGCACCGCCACCAGCGAGTGGATTCTGCAGCAGTCACCGGGTGTCGCTACCGGGAGGCAGAAAAAGGCCGGGGCACAGGCCCCGGCAGGAGAGCAACCCTCTTCAGGGGTTGAGAGATGCCGCTTCGATGGCTGGGCAGGCCGCGGGCATCTCAGTGCTGCATGGGCGGCGTGGATTGTCGCCGCTCGTGTTGTTTCATGTGCTGCATCATCCCCATGCCGGTCTGGCGGGCCTTCAGGTCGACAGCCATCCTGCTGCCGTCACCGAGGGTCAGTTCGAGATGGACGGGGTCACCTGGTTGCAGCGGGTGATGCAGGCCGATGAGCATCACGTGATAGCCACCGGGCTTGAGTTCGATCTTGCCGTGCGCCGGCACCTCGATGAAATCGACACGCCGCATGCGCATCACCCCCTTGTCGTGAACATGGGTATGCAGCTCGGTAACCCGCGACACGTCGGAACGGGCATCCACCACGCGCACCGGATGATCCGATGCATTGTGCAACACCATGAAGGCGCCGCTGTTGCGGGCCGTTGGGGGGACCGCTCGCGCGTAGGGGGCTTCGACGCGCACGGAATCGCTATCGGCTGCCAACGTCAGGCCAGGAACACAGAGTGCGGCGGCAAGTGCCAGGATTCGTATTTTCATGACGATCTGTCTCCATTGCGTAAGTGGAAGGCATGTAGAGCGGGCAGGCCAGCATCAGCTTCGCATCAGGCAACGCGCCATAGCGATGGCAGGTGCAGACCTTGGAATAGAGATCAGACCAGGGGAGGGTCGCGTGCGAGTGGTGAGGGAGGTGGGGAGTGACGCAGCCGGGCTGGTCGGTCGGTGGTCACGGCGATGCGTTGCAACACGGCCTGTGGCGGCCGCACCACCGGGGCGACCGGGGTGAAGTGGTTGAGCAAGTCGGAGAACGCCATCGCCGCCGAGCCGTGTGGACCATCGTCACTGACTCCCGGCAGGCTCAGCTCGATTTCGCGTGGGCCATCGAGGGTGCAGACCACCACGGTCAGGCCATGACCATCGCGCGCCAGCCGACTGTGCGCCTGGATGGGCAGCAACAATTGCGCGAACAGCACCGCTGCCAGTCCCAGGGCCAGGCGGATACGAAGGTCGTGCTGTCGAAGTCGCTCCAGCATGGGGCCAATGCAAGCACCCTTGCCGGCGCTTGTCCAGCCCCAAGGTGGCCCGATATTGACCGGCGACAAAAAGCCAGGGCCTTTACCGTGAAAGTGCACCACAGAGGACACAGAGATCGCAGAGGAGCGCAATCTGGTTCCGAGGTGACCCGGATGAGGCGTGGCGGCACCAGGAATGCCCGGTGGTCTCTTTACATCCGCCGGGGTAATGAGAACGGCTCTTCATGATCGTTAGTCAGGTGAGCGTACCAGCCGCGGGCGACCCTGTTCGTTCAGTGCGACATAGACCAGCACGGCGTCGGCCACCCGCTCCTGATCGTCGATGTCATGGCTGCGCTGGCGCGAGGCCACGGCCTCGACGTGCACCGTGATCGAGGTGTTGCCAACCGCGACCACCTGGGAATAGCAACTCACCAGGTCACCGACGCGGATAGGGGCCAGGAAGCGCAGTTCCTTGACCGCCACAGTCGCCACACGACCGCGTGCCTCGCGGATCGCCAGCACGCTGCCGGCGATGTCGATCTGCGACATCAGCCAGCCGCCGAAGATGTCACCGGCGGCATTGGTGTCGGCAGGCATGGCGACCACGCGATAGGTGAGTTCACGCGGTCCGGGAAAATCGTTCTGATCAGGTTCAGTGTCCGGCATAGAGGTGTTCCGTCAGGTCATGGCATTGCTGCAGGATGCGTTCACGCCGCAACTTGAGGGTCGGGGTCATCAGGCCATTGTCCGGCGTCCAGGGATGGTCGAGTAGGGCGATCTGGCGGATTCGTGCATAGCCCGGAAAGTCACGGGTACGTTCCTCGATATGTTCCATCAGCACTTCGCGCAGGTGCTCGTCATCGTAGATCGCCTGGTTGGCCGAGTCCAGATGCAGCTCGTGGGCGAGCTTCTCCAATGCCTCGGGGTTGGGCACCACCAGGGCGCTGAGATAAGGCTTGCCCTCGCCGATGACCATCACCTGGTCGATCAGTTCGTCGAGCGTGATGGCATTCTCCATGTCGGCCGGCGGCACCTTCTCGCCATTGGAGAGCACGATGATCTCCTTGATGCGCCCGGTGATACGGATATGCCCCTGCTCGTCGATGGCCACCTGGTCACCGGTATGCAGCCAGCCCTCGTCATCGACGATGCGTGCGGTGGCCTCAGAGTTGTTCCAGTAGCCGAGCATCACGGCCGGACTGCGGGTGAGGAGTTCGTCGTTCTCGCCTGTCCGCACCTCGATGCCGGGCAGGGCGCGGCCGACGCTGAACGGCAGGTTGTCCTCCAGGGAGTTGACCGCGATCACCGGGCTGGTCTCGGTGAGCCCATAACCTTGCAGGATGGGCACTCCCAGGCCGATGAACAGCCGCGCCACCTCCTCGCCCAGGGCAGCACCGCCACACACGGTGAAGCGCAGGCGGCCGCCCAGACGCTGCCGAATCTTGCGGCCGACCAGACGGTCGAGCAGGGGCTGCAGCAACAGCCCCAGCGTCCAGTACGCACGTCCCTGTCGCCATTCGAAACGCTGCCAGCCGAGGGCCACCGCCTTGTGGAACAGCCATTGTTTCAAGGCGGACTCCTCGGCAAGCCGGGCACTGATGCGCCCGTAGACCCGCTCGAAGATGCGTGGCACCGAGATCATCAACGTGGGTTGCATCTCGGCCAGATCCTCGGCCAGTTGCGGGATGCCGCGCGAGAAGGTGACCGGAGTACCGGTGACGATGGGCAGATAATAGCCGGCGGTGCGCTCCAGGGTGTGCGACAGCGGCAAGAAGGAGAGCAGCATGTCCTGCGGATAGACCGGCACTTGCTGCAGGGCGGCGTGGATGTCCCAGAGGATGTTGTGATGACTGAGCATCACCCCCTTGGGCCGCCCGGTAGTGCCCGAGGTATAGACGATGGTGGCCAGTGCATCGGGAGCACCGGGATCGAGCACGTAGTCCGGTGGGGTGGGCAAGGTGCGTGCGGGTGTCAGCCAGGTATCCAGATCAATGACATTGGGCAGTTCGCCCTCCACGCGCTCGCCAGTGACGATTCGTATCAGCCCACCCAGTCGATCGCGGATCTCCTGCAGGCGCCCCCAGTGCCCGGCCTTCTCGAGGAACAACCAGCGTACCCCCGCATCCTTGAGTATCCAGCCGATGTTCTCCGCGCGGTCGTTGGTGTAGAGCGGCACCGAAACCAGTCCCAGGCCCTGCGCGGCCTGGTCACAGAGCGCCCATTCCCAGCGATTGCGGCAGAGGATGGCGATGCGCTCACCGGCCTGCAGGCCGTCGGCTTGCATGGCGTGTTGCCAGAGTGCGACCTCGGCCCGGCTCTCGGCCCAGGTATGATCGGTCCATCGGTCGTCGCGCCAGTCGCGCCAGGCAAGCTGGTCGGGTGTGCGCAGGACCCGTTCATGGAAAGCGTGCGCCAGGGTGGGCGCCGCCTCCAGCGAGATGATGTCCTGTTCTCTCTCCATCGCCTTGACTCCTTGAATGGCCTCGTGTTTCCGTGGGCCGGGATCGGCCCTGTTCAGCTTGTCGTGCCTTGTCGAAAGGCATTCCGACACGTGCGCCAGCTCCACCCTGTTGGGGAGCGGAACACCTGTCGCCTTATCCATGCCCAGTGGCCAGCGCGTGCCAGCCGGGATCGGCGTGGAATTGGTGGCCATAATGGTCCTCGAGTTCGTGCAGTCGCTTCTCGCAGCGTTCCATCCCGCGCTGGCGGGCATATTGCAGGGGGCCACCGCGGAAGGGCGCGAAACCGGTGCCGAAGATCACCCCGGCATCCAGCAGGTCGGCATCCTCGACCACACCCTCGCGCAGGCAGGCGACCGATTCATTGATCAGGCGCAGGATCATGCGCTCGGCCAGTTCTTCCAGCCGCGCCTTCGGCGGCATGGTGTCCTGGGGTTTCTGCGCCCGTCCCTTTTGCCAGCGGTAGAAACCCTGTCCGCTCTTCTTGCCCAGGAAGCCGGCCTCAACCTGCTGTTCAAGCCGGCCGGGCAGCGGTTCGTCGTGCAGTGGTGCCAGCTCGCGCGCCACCGACAGGCAGATGTCCAGGCCCACGGTGTCGGCCAGTTCGATAGGCCCCATGGGCATACCGAAATCCAGCGCGGCATGGTCGATGACGGGGGCGGGCACCCCCTCGTCGAGCAGGCGCACCGCCTCGAGCAGGTAGGGCATGAGCACCCGGTTGACCAGAAAGCCCGGCGTGCTGCTGACCGGCAGCGGCAGCTTGTCGATGTGGCGAGCGAAGGCCAGGCCGCGCGCCAGCATCTCGGGGTCGGTGTGCTCATCGCGCACGATCTCGAGCAGCGGCATCTTGGCCACCGGGTTGAAGAAATGCAGGCCGATCAGGCGTTCAGGGCGCGCCAGATCCTGGCGCAGCTCGGCCAGCGGAATGCTCGACGTGTTGGTGGCCAGCACGGCGTCCTCGCGCAGCCGGGGTTCGAGCTCGGCGTACAGGGCACGCTTGGCCTCGGCGTCCTCGAAGATGGCCTCGATCACCACGTCGGCACGCGGCACGCCCAGGCCGCGATGGTCGGGGGTGAGGCGATCCAGCGCCGCCTGCACCTGGTAGCGGTTCTTCAGGCGCTTTGCGAACAGTTTGGCGGCGCGCCCCATGGCCCGGCCCAGCAGCTCGGGCGTGCGGTCCTGCAGGGTGACGGTGAGGCCACGCAGGGCGCACCAGGCAGCGATGTCGCCCCCCATCACCCCACCACCGACCACATGTACATGGCGCGGGGCGAAGGCGTCCTTGTCGGCCAGGCCCTTCAGGCGTTCCTGCAACAGGAACACCCGGATCAGTTGTTGCGCAGTATCCGAGACGATCAGGCGTGATACCTCGCGGGCCTCGCTGTCGTAGAGGGCATGTGCGTTACCGCCATGCCGCCGCCAGTGATCGAGCAGGGCGAAGGGGGCCGGGTAGTGCGCGGGATTCACCCGCGCACGCAGTTGGCGCGCCATGAAGGCGGCCACCGCGGGGCGCAGGGGCAGGAGACCGGGCAGGCGAGCGGCCAGCGCGGCGCGGCGCGGCGGGCGGCGCTGCTCGATGAGCAGGCGCGCGACATTGCGCAACTGTCGCTCGGGTACAGCCTCGTCCACCAGGCCAAGCCGCCTGGCGCGGCGCCCGTCGAGCGTGCGCCCGGAGAGCATCAGCGGCAGGGCCTGCAGCGGACCCAGGGCACGCAGGGCGCGTACCGTGCCCCCGAAGCCGGGGAAGATGCCCAGCCGCACCTCGGGAAAACCGATGCGCGTGCCCGGATCGTCGCGCGCCACGCGGTAGTCGCAGGCCAGCGCCAGCTCCAGGCCACCGCCCAGGCAATAGCCGTGGATCATGGCCACCGTGGGGAAGGCCATGCTCTCGAGACGCTGGAAGATCTCGTGCACGCGCAAGATGAAGCGCTCGGCGGCCTGCGGGTCATCCAGCCGGGCAAAGGCCTTCACGTCCGCCCCGGCGATGAAGCCACCCGGCTTGGCCGAATGGATCACCAGTCCGCGCGGGTGACCCTGGGCGATCTCCACCAGCATGGCGTCGAAGTCTTCCAGGACCTGTTCGCTCAGCACATTGGTGTCGCCGTCGTGGCGGTCGAAGGCCAGCCAGGCGACGCCCTTGTCGTCCAGTGTCCAGTGCAGGTCGTGCTCGCTCATGGCCTTGTCTCCTTCAGTGAATGGATTCGAGCAGCATGGCGCCGCCCTGGCCGCCGCCGATGCACAGGCTGGCCATACCCAGCTTTCCGCCCTCGCGGCGCAGCGTCTTCAGGGCATGCAGCACGATGCGCGCACCGCTGGCTCCGACCGGGTGCCCCAGGCTGATGCCGCCGCCGTGCGGGTTCAGGCGGTCCTCGTCGATGGGATCGAAGGGCTCGCTGTCGAACGCCTCGCGGCAGAAATCGGGGTCGCTCCAGGCCCTGAGGCAGGCCAGCAGCTGGGCGGCGAAGGCCTCGTTGATCTCCCAGGTGTCGATGTCCCCGGGCGCGATTCCCGCACGCTCGAGTAGCGGCGCCATGGCGTATACCGGCCCCAGCCCCATGTAGCGCGGCGACAGGCCGGCCCACTGGCTGTCGCGGATGCGCCCGAGTAGCGGCAGGTTGAAGCGTTCGACCGCCTCGGCCGAGGCCAGCAGCAGCACCGCCGCACCGTCGGTGATCTGGGCGCTGTTGCCGGCGGTGACGCGGCCACCCACCTTGTCGAAGGCGGGGCGCAGGCGGCCCAGCTTCTCCATACTGCTGTCCGCGCGCAGCCCCTCATCGTGCTGGTAGACCAGGCCTTCGCGGTCGTAGAGGGGCACGATCTCTTCGTCGAACACGCCATCTTCGACGGCAGCGGCCAGGCGCTGGTGGCTGCGCAGGGCGAAGCCGTCCATGGCGCGGCGCGAGATGTCGAAGCGGGTCGCCAGTTCCTCCGCGGTCTGACCCATCGACAGACCAGCCACCGGGTCGGTGAGACCGCGCAGCAGGCCGATCACCGGCTTGAGGTGCCGTGCGCTGAGTTGGCCCAGCAGGCGACCGCGTGCAAGCAGCGAGCGTGCCTTCGACCACTCGGCCAGCCAGGCCACCATCAGCTCGGAGAACAGTACCGGGTGGTGGCTCATGGCCTCGGTGCCGCCAGCGAGCACCAGGTGCGAACGGCCGAGGCGGATGGACTCGGCCGCCGCGTCCAGCGCCTGCATGCCCGAGGCACAGTTGCGCTGCACCGTCCAGGCGGGGGTGCGCTCGGGAAGACCGAGCCGCAGCGCCACCACGCGGCCGATATTGGCCTCATCGGGACCGGGCGCCACGCAGCCCAGGATCACCTCGTCGATGGCATCCGGAGCGATGTCCAGTCCCAGCAGCAGGCCGCGTGCCGCAGCGTGCGCCAGATCGCCGGCGCGGAAAGGGCCGGGCCGCCCCTGGGCCTTGAGCTGAGGGGTGCGGCGGCCATCGACGATGTAGACCTCAGTGTGGTTGGCGTGTATGGACATGGTGGGCCTCCTCGATGGGGTGAACATTGGCAGGGCGGGTGAAGGGGCGCTCCAGCACGTACTGGTGCCCGTAGTCGTCGAAGGCATCGACCGCGATCACCTGGGCACGCAGCCGTTGCATGGTGCGCAGGGCATCGAGCTGGTCGTCGTCGATCAAGCCCTGGGCCAGGGCCTGCTCGGCCGCGCGCAGGGGCTCGCGGGCATCGATCAGGCCGTTGCGGCGTGCTTCACGCAGGGTCTTCTCGATCGGCGCCACGTGCTCGGCCTGACGCAGGGCCTGTTCGAGCTGGCCGATGCGGAATGTCGGATCATCGGTGAGGAAGATGCCCTCGGTGAGCCGGTCACGCGCCGCACCCGGATGCAGCAGGATCTGCGCCACCCGGTGGTCGAGACGGTCGTGTGGCTCGGTGAAAGGCTGGCCGCTGGGGAACACCAGCAGGCGCAGCAGCCAGCCGAGCGGCCACCCGGGCAGGTTGCGGAACAGCAGACGGAAGGCCTCCTGCATCTGGTAGATGGACTGCTCCATGCACCATTCGACCAGCGGCAGGTCCTCTTCCGGCCGGCCCTGGTCCTCGAAACGCTTGAGCACCGCCGAGCTCAGATACAGTTCGCTGAGGATGTCGCCCAGGCGGGCCGAGAGGCGCTCCTTGCGCTTGAGCGAGCCGCCCAGGGTCATCATGGCCACGTCGGCGCACAGCGCGAAGGCGGCGCTCATCCAGTTCAGCCGCTGGAAATGACGGCGCGTGGGGCCATCGACCGGGGCACGACTGAAGCGTCCGCGGGTGATCCCCAGGAACAGGCTGCGCGCCAGGTTGCCGAGCAGGAAGCCAACATGGCCGAACAGGGCGTGATCGAAATCCACCAGGCCCGCCCGTCGGTCGGGGTTCTGCGCGGCCTGGAACTCCTTGAGCACCCAGGGATGGGCGCGCACCGCGCCCTGGCCGAAGATGATCATGCTGCGGGTGAGGATGTTGGCGCCCTCCACCGTGATGGCGATGGGGATGGCCTGGTACACCCGACCGACAGGATTGTTCGGACCGAGACAGATGCCGCTGCCGCCCTGGATGTCCATGGCGTCGTTGATGCACTGACGGTACTTCTCGGTGAGGTGATACTTGACGATGGCCGAGATCACCGAGGGTTTCTCGCCCAGGTCCAGTCCGTCCAGGGTGAGGTTGCGCGCAGCATCCATCTGGTAGGTGAGTCCGGCGATGCGCGCCAGCGGCTTCTCGATGCCCTCGAAGCGCCCGATGGGCATGCCGAACTGCTGGCGGATGGCTGCATAGGCCCCGGTGTAGCGGCTGGCCAGCTTGCCCGCGCCCACACTCAGCGAGGGCAGGGAGATGCCACGCCCCTCCGACAGGCATTCGACCAGCATGCGCCAGCCGTTGCCGATGTGGCGCTCGCCACCGATCAGTTGGCTCAGGGGCACGAAGACATCGCGCCCTCGGTTGGGGCCGTTCTGGAACGGGATATCCAGGGTGACGTGACGTGCACCGATCTCCACCCCCGGGATGTCGCGCGGGATCAGCGCCAGGGTGATGCCGCGGTCCTCCTCCTCGCCGAGCAGGTGCTCGGGATCGTAGAGGCGGAAGGCCAGTCCCAGCAGGGTGCATACCGGCCCCAGGGTGATGTAGCGCTTTTCCCAGTTGATGCGCACACCGAGCACGCGCTCGCCCTGCCATTCGCCGTGACAGACCACGCCGTGGTCGGGAATGGCTCCGGCATCGGAGCCAGCATCCGGCGCGGTGAGCGCAAAGCAGGGGATCTCCTCACCACTGGCCAGGCGCGGAAGATACCGATCGCGTTGCTCGGGCGTGCCGTAGCCGAGCAGCAGCTTGCCCGGCCCCAGCGAGTTGGGAACCATGACAGTCACCGCCGCGGTCACGCTGCGGCTGGCCAGTTTCATCACCACCTCGGAATGGGCGCGCGCGGAGAAGCCCTTGCCGCCATAGCGTCTCGGGATGATGAGCCCGAAGAAACCCTCGCGGCGGATGAAGTCCCAGACCTCGGGCGGCAGGTCGCGTTCATGATGTGTGATCTGCCAGTCGTCGAGCAGGCGGCAGAGCCGCTCGGTCGGGCCATCGAGGAAGGCCTGCTCCTCGGCGCTCAGGTGCGGGCGAGGCAGGCGCAGCAGACGCCCCCAGTGCGGCTGTCCCGAGAACAGCTCGGCGTCCCACCAGACGCTTCCGGCCTCCAGCGCCTCGCGTTCGGTGTCCGACATGGTCGGCATCACCTTGCGGAACCGGCGCAGCAACGGCGCGGTAACGTATTGCCGGCGCAGGCGCGGCACACCCAGCAGCAGCATGGCAGCCACGGCGAGCAGCCACAGCGGCAGCAAGGCATACCAGGCGATGTCGGTGACCAGGGTCACTGCCACCAGGCCGGCGACCAGTGCCGTGCTCCACAGCGTCACTCCGGCACCCTGGTAGGCCAGGAACCAGACCAGGGCAAGCGTGGCGATCAGACCGATGATCCACATGGCGTTCTCCTCCGGTGATGTTTCATCTTTCACCTCCGCCCAGGCGTCCCAGCCAGCGGGGCAGGGTGGACAACTCATGTGCATCGTCCCCGGTCGCGGCCAATGCCCGTGACGGCCCCTCGCCGGCGGGGCGTGCGATACCCTCGGGTTCGTCGTTGTAATAGGTGTCCTCGGTGCTCCAGGGCAGCTTGCGGTACAGGCCCAGTTCGTCGATGCCGAGGAAGGGGTACTTGATGATGTCGAAATAGGGCGAAGTGTCGAAATCGCGCGGCGCGAACAGCTTGGGATTGCGCTTGAAGAAGCGGATGCTGCCGTCCTGTTCGCGGTCGATGAACGGCAGGATGGGATAGTCCACTGCCATGAAGGCCTCGGCGATCAGGGTCGAGCACACCGCGCGCGTCGGCTCGCCCGCATTGTGCTGGAACAGGCTGGAGCGCCAGCGCCGCGGCAGGATGCCCCAGGGAAAGAAGAAACGCGCCAGATCGAGGACGTGGCGCATGTCGTAGTCCAGTCCCAGGCGGTGTGCGCAATAATCGATGACGCGCTGGGCGTCATCGGGCGACAGGCTGGCGGGACGACAGATGCGCAGGTGGTCTTCGCGGTAGGTGGACAGGGGGGTGACGATGGTGCCCTTGCCGATGATGGCCTCGATCAGCAGCTGTTCCTCGGGATCGCCCGTGTAGTGGGCCAGTACCCGTTCGCGCAGTGCCGGGTCGCGGATGTCATGCAGACGACCCAGGTGCAGGGCGGCATGGCTCCAGGGACTCTGGGTAATGCTCTTGATGACCTCCGCCACCCGGCTTCGGCCCTCGACCAGCAACACGTCGCCAGGACGCAGTTCGAACTGGAGTCGCTTGAAGTCGCACAGGGGGGTGAGCGGCGGCGGCCCGTCGCGGATCAGCCACTCTGTGGCCTTCTCGTCGATCCACCTCAGCAGTTTGCGCATGCCCAACCTCCCGGGTTGGCGTTGTTGTTCAGAAGTATAGACCGACCTGATGGGGGGATAACTTCACAGGGCCAAAGTGGGATGTATATCCCAATTCAGAGATTCTCTATAAATCAGTTAAAACAACAAGATGAAAAATATCATTCATGTCTTGGATGACATGATGAGTTTCTGTAGCGTCTTGTGAATCACCGGTTCTTTCCCGTGCTCCGCTGCGAACCATCCCGCGCCATGGCGCCTGCAGGACCTTGAAATGCCCTCCAGGCGACCTATCATGAACGAACGTTCATTCACTTCGAGGTGACGCATGCTGGCGAGGCGCAGCGAAGATACGCGCGACCGTCTGCTCGAGACGGCCATCGAGTGTTTCAGCGAAAGGGGGTACAACGGGGTGTCGGTGCGCGATATCGCCACGGCCGTGGGCATCACGCCTCCGGCGCTGTACAACCACTTTCCGAACAAGGCCGCGCTGTACCGCGCTGCCGTGGCCGCCGCCTTCGAGGAGAAGGCCCAGCGCATGCTCGAGGCCCTGCAGCGTCCGGGAACACCGACCGAACGGCTGGCCGACTTCCTGCTCGTCGCGGCCCGTGAGATCCGTCACTCACCGGCCTTCCGACGTCTGGTCGATCGGGAACTGCTCGATGGTGACGGCGAACGCCTGGCATTTCTCGGCGACGCGGTATTCGCGCGCATCCAGATTCCCTTCATGGCGCTGCTGCGCGAGCTGAACCCCGACGGCGATGCCCTGCTGCTCTCGGAGATGGTGCTGGGCATGCTCAAACAGCACGACGCCATGGAAGACCTGCGTCCCCATCTGGCGCTGGAGGAGGCGGCACCGCGCGATCCGCAACAGATCGCCGCCCTGGCCCTGGCCATGTTGCGCGGCCCGCTCGGCCTGGAGGAGGACACGTGATGGTCCGGTTCCTGTACCTGCTGCTGTTGTGGCCGATGTTCGTCTGGCCGGCGGAACCGGGTGTGCCGGTGACCCTGGTCAGCGTGCATCAGGGTGAGATCCGCGAGATCGTGCGCGTGCCGGCACTGATCGAAGCCCGCAACGCCCCCCTGTTGCACGGCAAGGTGAGCGCCGAGGTCGTCGACATCCGCGTGGACGAGGGCGATACGGTGCGCAAGGGTCAGCTGCTGGCGCGGCTGGACGACGAGGGCTTTCGCCTGGACCGCAAGGCGGTGCTGGCCGATATCGCCCGCCTCGAGGCGACCCTGGCCAATCAGCAACTCACCCTGAAGCGTGATCAGCGGCTGTTCACCAAGGGCCTGGTCCCCGACACCCGGCTGGATGCATCACGCACCGCGGTGAAGCAGACCCGAGCAGCGCTGGCGCATGCACGCGCCCTGCTGGAGAAGGCCGACTACCAGCTGTCACATACGCGCATCCTTTCGCCGATCGATGGCGTGGTACAGCAACGGCTGGTCTCCGTCGGTGACTACCTCAACCCCATGTCGCCGGCCAGCAAGGCCCTGTTTCGCATCGTCGACACCCACCACCTGCGCGCCCGCCTGTACTTTCCCGACACCCTGGCCGAGCGCCTGAAACCCGGCCTGCCGGTAATCCTGGACGATGGCCGGCGGCGACTGGAAACCCGGTTGGACAAGGTGTTGCCCGTGCTCGAGGACGCCAGCCGTGCCCTCGTCGCGCTGGCCGATTTCGACAATACGGCGGACTGGCCGCCCGGCCTGCATCTGAACGCCGACGTGGCGCTGACGGTCCATCGCCATGCCCTCCTGGTGCCCGACGCCGTGCTGGTGCAGCGTCCGGCGGGCATCGTGGCCTATCGCCTGCGCGAAGACGACCGGGTCGAGGCGGTCCCGGTGGTCACCGGCATCCGTCGTGACGGCCAGGTGGAGATCCTGTCCGGGCTCGCGGCCGGCGACCAGGTCGTGCTCGACGGCGCGGCCTACCTGAGCGACGGTGCCCGGGTCTCGGTGAAGGCGCCGGAGAACACGCAATGAACCTGCCGGCGCTGTCGATCCGGCAGCACGTGCTGACCCTGATGGCCAGCCTGGTGCTGATTCTCTTCGGCGCCATTGCCTACCAGCGCATCGGCGTGGACCGTCTGCCGCAGATCGATTTCCCCATGCTCTCGGTCACCACCGTGGTGCCGGGTGCCGATCCCGCCATCGTGGATGCCGCAGTCACCAATGCCGTCGAGTCGGCGGTGAACAGTGTCTCTGGGATCGAGAGCATCCGCTCGTCGTCGCTGTCGGGGGTATCGCTGGTCGTCATCCAGTTCGTGCTCGAAAAGGATATCGACGTCGCCTTCAACGAGGTGCAGGCCAAGCTCAACGAGATCCTGCGCAAGCTGCCGGACGAGGCCGACACCCCGGTACTCAAGAAGGTCGAGGCCGGTTCCCTGCCGATCATGTGGCTGGCGCTGCGTGGTGACCGCACCTTGCAGCAGCTCGATCGTTATGCCCGCAACGTCATCAAGAAGCGCCTGGAGACCATCTCCGGCGTGGGCGACGTGGTGATCGCCGGCGCCCGCGAACGCACCGTGCGCGTGAGCCTGGCGCTCGACCGGCTGGCGGCGCTGGGCATCGGGGTCGATGAGGTGGTCGCCGCCTTCGGGCGCGAACACCTGAAGCTGCCGGGCGGCTTCGTGAGCAGCGGGCGAGGGGAATACCAGCTCAAGCTCGACTTCGAGTTCCACCGTGTGGCGGCACTGGAGGACCTCATCGTCGCCTGGCGCGAAGGTCGCCCCATCCATCTGCGCGACATCGCCGAGGTGCGCGATGCCGAGGCCGATTTCCGGCGCCTCGCCACCTACGACGGCGAGCCGGCAATCGGCCTGGGACTGGTGCGCATCTCGGGCAGCAACACCGTGGCCATCATCGACGAGGCCAGGCGGCGGCTGCGCGAGGAGATCCTTCCGCAGCTGCCGCCGGGGATGCGGCTGGACGTGGTGGTGGACGATGCCGACCGTATCCTGCAGATCGTCCAGGCCCTGCAGTCACACCTGCTGGAAGGCACCCTGCTGGCAGCGCTGGTGGTCTGGCTGTTCCTGCGCAGTCTGCGTTCCACCCTGATCGTGGCCACGGCCATCCCGGTGTCCCTGTTCGGCGCTATCGCCGGCATGTACTTCGCGGGCTACACCTTCAACGTCATGACCCTGCTCGGCCTGCTGCTGCTCATCGGCGTGGTGGTGGACGACGCCATCGTGGTGCTGGAGAACATCCACCGTCACATGGAGGAGGCACCGGAAGCGGACCGTGCCGCACTGGCCGAGCGCGGCACCCGCCAGGTGATGTTCGCGGTGCTCGCCTCCACCCTGACCCTGGTGGCGCTGTTCGGCGCGGTGGTGTTCATGCAGGGCATCATCGGTCGCTTCGTGGGCTCCTTCGCGGTGGTCGTGGTGCTGGGCGTGCTGGTGTCGCTGTTCGTCTCCCTGACGCTCACCCCCATGCTGTGCGCCCGCCACCTGCAGGTCGCAGCGCGGCACGGGCCGGTCTATCGCGCACTGGAGGCCACGTTTCGCGCCATGGAAGGCGGCTACCGTCGCCTGCTCGGGGGCACACTCAGGCAACGCTGGCTGGTCATCGGCCTGTCGGCGCTGGTGGTGTACGGCAGCGGCGGCTTCCTGGGGCAACTGGGCAAGGGCTTCATGCCGGACGAGGACGAAGGGCGCTTCATCGTGTCGTTCCGCACCCCGCAGGGAGCCGGCATCGAGTACACCCGCGATCGCCTGCAGCGCATCGAGCAGGTGCTGCAGCGACACGACGAGATCCATGGCCTGTTCTCCACCATCGGCACCGGCGAGCGCGGCCAGGTCAACAAGGGCGAGGTGTACGTCAGCCTGGTGCCGCGCGAACGACGCCAACGCACCCAGAAACAGATCCTGGAGGCGGTGCGCGAGGAATTGCAGGCCATCCCGGGCATCCGCGCCTTTGCCTCGCCGGTACCGATCATCGGCGGGCAGCGTGGCGAGCCCCTGCAGTTCGTGCTCACCGGTCCTCGCCTGGAGCGTGTGGCGCAATTGGCGGAGACGCTCAGGCAACGCCTGCAACAGATTCCCGAGATCGGCACCCTGGATACCGACCTCCAGCTCGACATGCCCCAGCTGCGGGTACGCCTGGATCGCGAGAAGGCCCGGCAGGCAGGCCTGGATACCGCCAGCGTGGGGCGTGCCCTGCGCGTGCTGGCCGGCGGCATGGACGTGGCCAAGTACAACGACGAACCGGGCGACGGCGAGCGCTATGACATCCGCCTCAAGGCCGACGGACAGATCCGCCAACCCGAGGACCTGCAACGCATCCTGGTACGCAACCGTGCGGGACAGATGGTTCACCTGGCCAGCGTCGCCACCCTGGAGCGACGTCTTGGGCCCGCGACCATCGGGCGCTACAACCTGCAATACGCTGCCACCTTCTTCGCCACCCCGACCATCGCCGAAGGCGATGCCGCGCAGATCGTGCTGCGCGAGGCCGCCGATCTGCTGCCCGCGGGCTACCGCATCGAGCTGATCGGCCGTGCCAAGGAGTTCAGCAAGACCACGGGTTATGTGCTGTTCGCCATGGCCACCGGTCTGATCCTGGTCTACATGACCCTGGCCAGCCAGTTCAACTCCCTGATCCAGCCGCTTATCGTGATGACCGCCCAGCCGCTGGCCATCGTCGGCGGGATCTTCGGCCTGTGGCTGGCCGGCCACACGCTCAACATCTATTCGATGATCGGCATGACCCTGTTGATCGGCCTGGTCGCCAAGAACGCCATCCTGCTGATCGACCTCGCCAACCAGCTGCGTGCCGAGGGGCGCAGCATACACGAGGCCCTGATGCTGGCCTGTCCCATCCGCATGCGCCCGGTGCTGATGACCTCGCTGACCGTGATCTTCTCCATGCTCCCCGCGGCCCTCGGGGTAGGGGCGGGCGCCGACACCAACGGCCCGCTGGCGGTGGCGGTGATCGGCGGCATGATCAGCTCCACGCTGCTCACCCTGGTGGTGGTGCCGGCGGTCTATTCGCTGGTGATGCAGGGGATGGAGCGCTTGCAGTCCAGATAACGTGCCAGTATGACGTATTGCGTTATATGACGTGATACGTCATGCTTGCTCCATGATCAAGGGATTTGCGTGCAAGGAAACCGCCAGAATCTGGAGCGGCCAGAGATCACGGAAATTGCCGGCGGACATACAACAGGTGGCGCTACGCAAATTGCGCATGCTCAACAACGCGCAAACGTTGGACGATCTGCGCCTCCCGCCAGCAAACCGTCTTGAGGCGTTACAAGGCGACAGAGCGGGGCAATACAGCATCCGCATCAACCGTCAGTGGCGTATCTGCTTCGCCTGGCAGGACGGCAGTGCGAGTGCGGTCGAGATCGTGGACTACCACTGAACAAACAGGAAACGGCATGACACAGCTCAACAACGTCCACCCCGGTGAGGTACTGCTGGAGGAATTCCTCACCCCCCTGGGAATCAGTCAGAATCGTCTGGCACGTGCCATGGGCGTGCCACCGCGACGCATCAACGAGATCGTGCACGGCAAGCGGGCCATCACCGCAGACACCGCTATTCGCCTTGCGGCAGCGCTGGGTACCTCGGAACAATTCTGGATGGGACTGCAGGCAGATTACGACCTGATGGAGGCACGCCGCGCCGCTGGAAGCAGGCATGTCGAGCGGATCGTGGAAATGGCCTGACACAGGATGGAAATTCCCCGTCCTGCTTCTTCCAGCAGACGCAGACGGTCGCGGATTGCCGGGTTGACGTAGAACAGTGCCAGCCCCTTGGAACCCGACATCCACCTCTGGAGCACGGGCGTCGCCATGAGCAGTGCGTGGCGTCGGTTGCACCGGACGAGGCATAAGGCGGGCTTCGATATTTCGCATAATACCTATTATGTTAAATCGACTGTTTATCTCGAAGGGGCTCTTCGAGAACACGCTGATTCGCCCGGGGTTGCTCGGGTTTATTCGAGAGCGCGGGTTCCGCGGCATTTCGGGAACCGACTACAACCCCAAAATGCCTCTCCGGCATGAGACCCCTGCTTTGCCACGCGCTTGACCATGCTGGCGCCGCAGTTCGGACAATCGGGCGGCGCGTCCTGCGCAATCATGGTTTGCTTTGGCCGGTCACGTTCACGCCGTGCGCTGGCAATATCCGTGATATTCGACCTGGGTTTGGCTTGTCTGCGGATTTCCCTTTCAATCGCCCCGTTCCTCTCCTGACACGACAAAGGCCCCTGATGGGGCCTTCGTATGACATGACAAAGGCCCCTGATGGGGCCTTCGTATGTTGGCGGAGAGGGTGGGATTCGAACCCACGGAGGGCGTCAACCCTCGACGGTTTTCAAGACCGTTGCATTCAACCGCTCTGCCACCTCTCCGGATTTCCTGTCCACCGCGCCCGGTTCTGGAGAACCCCTGAAAAGGTTCTGCATTCCCCTCCCCCATGTGACGAGGGGCCGAGAAGGGGAAGGCGAATCAGGCCTTTATCCCCTTTGGTACCTGGCTGGCCCAGGCACTGCGGACCGAGGCCGGCAATATACCGGAAATCCCCCGTAAAACAACCGTCTTTGACAGCCCCCGTCACATTGACCATGGCGCCTTTTTCGGTATGCTGAAGCGAACTTTGGCCCCAGCGCGGGGTCTTAATACTTGCCAGGATTTCGGTTTCCTGATGCCTCGGGAGGGCAATGACACCATGAATCGCTATCAACCCGTTGTTTCCGGCACCGCCACACAGGCGGGCTCGATCAACAAGGTTCTCAAGAACACCTACCTGCTGCTGTCGGCGACGCTGTTCTTCAGCGCTCTGATGGCGGGAGTGTCGATCAGCCTGAACATGCCACCGATCGCCTACATGGTCTCGGTGATCGTCTCGATGGTACTGGGCATGTTCGTACTGCCGCGTACCGCCAACTCGGCTGCCGGTATCGGCGTGATCTTCCTTATCACCGGCCTGCTGGGCTTCGGCCTGGGGCCGATCCTGTCGATGTACCTGGCGTTGCCGAACGGGCCGCAGATCATCGCCACCGCCTTTGGCGGCACCGGGGTGATCTTCCTTGGCCTGTCGGGTTATGCCCTGACCAGCAAGCGCGACTTCAGCTTCCTCGGCGGCTTCCTGTTCGCCGGCATGATGGTGCTGGTGGTGGCCATGGTCGCCAATATCTTCCTGGAGTTGCCGGCGCTGGCCCTGGCCGTCTCCGCCGGCGTGATCCTGGTGATGAGCGGCTTCATCCTGTTCGACACCGCACGCATCGTGCGTGGCGGGGAGACCAACTACATCATGGCCACCTACGGCCTGTACCTGACCATCTTCAACATCTTCATCAGCCTGTTGCAGATCCTCGGCATCTTCGGCAGCGACGAGTAATTCTCCCCGTCCTGCCTGCAAACCCCGGCCTCGCGCCGGGGTTTCTGTTTCTGCTTCCTGCCGACCGACGAGTAGAATGTGCTCATGAGATGGAGCCCCCGCGTCACTGTCGCCGCCGTCATCCGTGATTCTGCCGGTCGCCACCTGCTGGTCGAAGAGGCACCCGATGGCGCGCCGGTATACAACCAGCCGGCCGGGCACCTGGAGCCCGGCGAGTCCCTGCGCGATGCAGTGATTCGTGAGGTTCGCGAGGAGACCTGCCTGGCCTTTCGCCCCACTGCCCTGCTCGGCATCTACCGCTGGCAGACCAGGGCGGATGGCGACACCTACCTGCGCTTCTGCTTTCTCGGCGAGACCGACGGCGAGATCGTCGGCCAGGTCCGCGACCGGGCCATCCTGGACCTGCGCTGGGCGGAGGCAGACGAACTGGCCTCTGGCCGCCTGCCCCTGCGCAGCCCCCTGGTGATGCAATGCGTGCGCGACGCCGAGCAGGGCATCGCCCATCCGCTGGATTTGCTGCATGACCTGGAGACCGGCGATGACGACTGAGACAGGTGCACAGGTGATCGTCGGTCTTTCCGGTGGGGTCGATTCCTCGGTGGCCGCCCTGCGCCTGCTCGAGTCCGGCTACCGGGTCACCGGGCTGTTCATGAAGAACTGGGAAGAGGACGACACCGAGGAATACTGCTCGGCCGCCGAGGACCTGGCCGATGCACAGCAGGTCGCGGAACGCCTGGGCATCGAGTTGTTGACAGTCAACTTCTCGGCCGAGTACTGGGACCGGGTGTTCGCGCACTTTCTCTCCGAATACCGAGCCGGGCGCACGCCCAATCCCGACGTGCTGTGCAACCGCGAGATCAAGTTCAAGGCCTTTCTCGACCATGCCCTCGACCTGGGGGCCGATTACATCGCCACCGGCCATTACGCGGGCATCCGCCGCCTGCCCGATGGCCGCTGCGAACTGGTACGCGCCACCGACGAGAACAAGGACCAGACCTATTTCCTGTACATGCTGGGGCAGCATGCCCTCCAGCATGCCCTGTTCCCGTTGCACGATCTGCCCAAGCCAGCCGTGCGGCAGATCGCCGAGCAGGCCGGTTTCGCCAACTTCCGCAAGAAGGACAGTACCGGCATCTGCTTCATCGGCGAGCGCCGCTTCCGTGACTTCCTGGCGCAATACCTGCCCGCGCAGCCGGGAGACATCGAGACCCTCGAGGGCGAGGTGATCGGCCATCACCAGGGCCTGATGTACTACACCATCGGGCAACGCCAGGGCCTGGGCATCGGTGGACGCGCCGATGGCGACAACCGCCCCTGGTTCGTGGCCGCCAAGGACCTCGAACGCAACGTGCTGCGCGTGGTGCAAGGTCACGATCACCCTGCCCTGCTGCAACGGGATCTCACCGCCGAGCAGCTCCATTGGGTGGCGGGCCAGCCACCGGCCGCGCAATTCACCTGTCATGCGCGCTGTCGTCATCGCCAGCCCCTGCAGGCCTGCGAGGTCACCCTCGACGGCGCGCTGGCGCAGGTGCGCTTTGCCGAGCCCCAGCGCGCCATCACCCCCGGGCAGTCGGTGGTGTTCTACCAGGACGACATCTGCCTGGGCGGAGGCATCATCCGATGAGCCGCCACGACGACAACGAGCGCACCCTGGCCCTGGCCGGGGTCTTCCAGGCCGCCCGCCTGGTGCGCGACCTGGCGCGTCACGGTCGCGCCGACGAGCAGGCCATGGCGGCCAGCATCGGCTCGCTTTTTGCCTTCGAGCCCGAGAGCACCGAAGCGGTGTTCGGCAACCTTGCCGGGGTGCGCCTGGGCCTGCAGACCCTGCTCGAACAGCTCGAATCACCGGCTTCACGCGACCTGGAGATCGCGCGCTACGTGATCGGCCTGCTGCATCATGGCGACAAGCTGCGCCGCGACCAGAAACGGCTCGCCGAGCTCGGTCAGGACCTGGAACAGCTGAAGGACAAACAGGTACATTTCGACCTGCCGGACTTTCCCCTGCACGCTCAGCTCGCCCGCCTGTACCAGCGCCATGTCAGCCCGGTGCCGCCACCCATCCTGGTCAAGGGCGAACCCCTGTACCTGCAGAACCCGAAGATCGCCGATGATATCCGCGCCTGCCTGCTCGCCGGGCTGCGTGCTGTCGTGCTCTGGCGCCAATGTGGCGGCAAACGCTGGCAGTTTCTGCTGGGACGTCGCCGCCTGGCGGGAATGGCCCGCACCCTGCTGGAACAAACGGTGTGAACCGAGGCCCGCCTGCGGGGAGCGTGGCTTTACTCAGGGTTGTCTCAGTATAATGCCGCGCTTCTCCGGTGCCTCCGGTCACCCCCCCAGCAAATGGAGCAGACAGGCATGCAACTGAGCCCCCTTACCGCAGTTTCCCCCATCGATGGCCGCTACGGCGGCAAGACCGAGGCCCTGCGGCCGATCTTCAGCGAATACGGTCTCATCCATCACCGCGTGACCGTCGAGGTCCGCTGGTTGCAGGCCCTGTCGCGTCATCCCGGCATTGACGAAGTGCCGTCCTTCTCGGACGCCGCCAATGCCCTGCTCGATGGCATCGTCGCCGACTTCGGCGAAGCCGACGCACGTCGCATCAAGGAGATCGAGCGCACCACCAATCACGACGTGAAGGCCGTGGAGTATTTCCTCAAGGAGCGCATCGCCGGCAACGCCGAGCTCGAGGCGGTTGGCGAGTTCATCCACTTCGCCTGCACCTCGGAAGACATCAACAACCTGTCGCACGCGCTCATGCTGCGCGCCGGCCGCGAACAGGTGCTGCTGCCCGAGCTCGATCGTGTGATCGAGGACATCCGCGCCCTGGCGCACGCGCATGCCGAGCTGCCCATGCTCTCGCGCACCCACGGCCAGCCCGCTTCGCCCACCACCCTGGGCAAGGAGATGGCCAACGTGGTGGCGCGCCTGCGCCGCCAGCGCGAACAGATCGCCAGGGTTCCCCTGCTGGGCAAGATCAACGGCGCGGTGGGCAACTACAACGCCCATCTCGCGGCCTACCCGGAGATCGACTGGCCGGCCTTCGCGCGCGACTTCGTCGAGTCGCTGGGGCTGGAGTGGAACCCCTACACCATCCAGATCGAACCGCACGACTACATGGCCGAGCTGTTCGACGCCATCGCGCGCGCCAATACCATCCTCATCGACTTTGCGCGTGATGTCTGGGGCTATATCTCGCTGGGCTACTTCAGGCAGAAGACCGTGGCGGGCGAAGTCGGCTCCTCGACCATGCCGCACAAGGTCAATCCCATCGACTTCGAGAACGGCGAGGGCAATCTGGGACTGGCCAATGCCCTGTTCGATCACCTGGCCATGAAGCTGCCGGTCTCGCGCTGGCAACGCGACCTCACCGACTCGACCGTGCTGCGCAACATGGGCGTGGGCTTCGCCTATACCCTGATCGCCCTGCAGTCGCTGCGCCGCGGCATCGGCAAGCTCGAGGCCGACGAACAGCGCCTGGCCGACGATCTGCTGACCAACTGGGAGGTACTGGCCGAGCCCATCCAGACCGTGATGCGCCGTTACGGCATCGAGAAGCCCTACGAAAGGCTCAAGGAACTGACCCGCGGACAACGCGTGGATCAGGCCGGCATGCAGGCCTTCGTCGATGGCCTGGAACTGCCGGAGGCAGCCAAGGCCGCCCTGCGCGAACTCACCCCGCTGAGCTATATCGGCAACGCGGCCGAGCAGGCCCGAAAGATCTGAGAACAGCCTCCGACAGGATCTCCGTTTCCCAGAGGAACCTCCGAACCCGTTCCTCCCCCGCTTGCGCTGAACATGCCCCACATCTCGGCTGGACACCGGAGTATT
>CAYMWJ010000020.1:0-35743 GCA_964394235.1 uncultured Sedimenticola sp.
GTTATGTTGTAGCATATAACGGCATGTTCTTCTATGAATTACGGCAACTGTTGCAGCCCCCGTTGGGTCAGCCGGTGTTCGTCGAGGCTTAGCCTCAGATGCAGCGCCGCCTCGCGGTAACTCTATGAAATTGCGGATGGCGTAGGATCCAAACATGTTGCGCTCTGCTGGTGGTGGTGATGTGGGCCTCTTCCGGTGTCTGCAGGTGGCAGCGGCTTTCTCTTGCCGGGCAAGCGTGCAGGTGATGTAGCGATTTCATCCTCTTTGCTCGGGAGCCCGGCATCGTGGGTTGTGCCGCCATGGTACCCGGCGACATGCTGCTGCCATTCGACAGAGTGAACGGGGCGCTTCAGTCTCTGAGCAGGGCACGCACCCGCGGTAGGTGACGGCGGCTGACCTCCAGTGGCGATTCCAGCCCCTCGAGGATCAACAGGGCGCGCCCGTCGGCCGCGCGGCGCAGCTCGCGCACCCGTGCCGGGTCCACCAGGGCGTTGCGATGGACGCGCAGGAAACGCCCGGGAAACTGTTCCTCGATGGACTTCAGCGAGGCATCGCTGAGCGCCACCCCGTCGCGGTGATGGACTTCGACGTATTTGTGGTCGGCCTTCAGGCAGAGGATGTCGGACAGGGGGATGCGCCGGGTCACGCCGCGTTGGGTCACGCTCAGCCCGGGGGTGCTGTCGGCCTGTGCCAGGGCCTCGCGCTGCGCGCGGGTGAACACGGCTGCCTTGTCCAGTGCCGTGCGCAGGCGCGTTGCCCGCACCGGCTTGAGCAGGTAATCGATGGCGTTGGCCTCGAAGGCGGCCAGGGCGTGTTCGTCGAAGGCCGTGACGAAGATCACCGCCGGTGGTGTTTCCAGTTCCTGCATGGCCAGCGCGGTGCGGATGCCGTCCATTGCCGGCATGCGAATGTCGAGCAGTGCCACCTCGGGCCGGTGTTCCCGCGCCAGGGCCAGGGCCGTCCTGCCGTCGGCGGCCTCGCCGGCCAGTTCGGCGTCTGGCCGCACCTCGCGCAACAGCTCGCGCAGGCGCTGGCGTGCCGGGGCCTCGTCGTCGGCGATCAGCAGCCTCATCCGACGCCCTCCCGCACCGGGAAATGGATGCGTACCTGGTAGCGACCGTCCACTTCGCCGATGCGCAGCCCGGCCTCGTCACCATAGAAGGCGCGCAGGCGCTCGGCCACGTTGCGCTGGGCCATGCGATTGCCGCGCCGCTGGCTGCGCGCCCCCTCGGGGACGGTGTTGGCCACGCTGATGTTGAGCAGGCCGCGACGCGCGCGCACCGAGACCAGGATCTCGCCGCCATCGAGGGCCGGTTCGATGCCGTGATAGACCGCGTTCTCGAGCAATGGCTGCAACAGCAGGGGGGGCATGTGTGCGTGCAGGGGTAGCGTGTCCTGCAGGTCCCAGTGCACGCGCAGGCGCTCGCCCAGGCGTTGCGCCTCGATACGCAGGTAGCCGCGCGCCATTTCCAGCTCGTCGCCGAGGGTGGAGCGCCTGTCGCTATCGGCCAGGCTGGCGCGGAACAGGTCGGACAGGTCCTCGACCACCTGTTCGGCCAGTGCCGGGTCGCTGCGCGTGAGATGGGCAATGGTGTTCATGCTGTTGAACAGGAAGTGCGGGCGGATGCGCGCCTGCAGGGCGATGGCCTGTGCCCGTGCCTCGGCCAGCTCGCGTTCCTGGTGACAATGCAGCTCGTACAGGTAACGCAGGGCCACTGCGAGCACGATGGCGGCGATGGCCAGGTGCTCGGCCAGGGGCACCGGGTCGGGTGTCCAGTCGCCGTGCAGCAGGCGCCGGACCGCCAGATGTACCAACACCGTCAGCGCCAGCCCCAGCCCCCAGGCGCCCAGCCCGGCGACCGCATGGCCCAGGCGGTTGAGGTGTGGTCCGAGCAGGCACAGGCTGCCTGCCAGCATCAACGCGATCCACTGAATGTACAGCGAACGCTGGCTCAGGTGTTGCCAGAAGTCGTCGCGGAAGGCGGCCAGGGTGAGCACCAGCGCCAGCAGCTCGGCAGTGATCACCCAGGCGAACAGCAGGCGCACGTCGCAGAAATCGGGCAGGAAGCCGCGTTGTCGCTCTCGCTCGGCCATGTCCGCAGTATAACCAGCCGTCAACGCTTGAAATGTGCCGCCCGTCGGGTCTTGGCGACCGCTGTTCACGACAGCCGGGTATAATCACGCGGATTCCTATCCGATGGACTTTTCATGAGCGACAAGAAACTCTGGGCCGGCCGCTTCAGCGAGCCCACCGATGCCTTCGTCGAGGCCTTCACCGCCTCGGTGGAATTCGATCAGCGCCTGGCCCCGCAGGACATCCGCGGCTCCATCGCGCACGCCACCATGCTGGCGCGTCAGGGCATCCTCAGCGAGGCCGAGCGCGACGCCATCGTCACGGGCCTGGAGCGCATCCTCGCACGTATCGAGGCCGGCGAGTTCGAATGGTCGGTGGCGCGCGAGGATGTGCACATGAACATCGAGGCCGCGCTCACCGAGGCGATCGGCGAGGCCGGCAAGAAGCTGCACACCGGGCGCTCGCGCAACGACCAGGTGGCCACCGACATCCGTCTCTGGCTGCGCGAGGAGATCAGCGCCCTGCGTGCCGAACTCTCGCGCCTGCGCGGCAACCTGCTGGATCTCGCCGAGCGTGAGGCCGAGACCATCCTGCCCGGCTTCACCCACCTGCAGACTGCGCAGCCGATCACCTTCGGCCATCACCTGATGGCCTGGTTCGAGATGCTCGAGCGCGACGACGGTCGGCTGGCCGACTGTGCGCGCCGCGCCAACCGCTGTCCGCTGGGTGCCGCGGCGCTGGCCGGTACCACCTTCCCCATCGATCGCGATTACACTGCCGAACTGCTGGGCTTCGACGGGCCCTGCCGCAACTCGCTGGACGCAGTCTCCGATCGTGACTTCGCCATCGAGTTCGCAGCCGCCGCCAGCCTGCTGATGATGCACCTCTCGCGCATGAGCGAGGAGCTGATCGTCTGGTCCTCGGCACAGTTCGGCTTCGTCACCCTGTCCGATGCCTTCTGCACCGGCTCCTCGATCATGCCGCAGAAGAAGAATCCCGACGTGCCCGAGCTGATCCGCGGCAAGAGCGGGCGGGTGTTCGGACACCTGATGGCGCTGCTCACCCTGATGAAGTCGCAGCCGCTGGCCTACAACAAGGACAATCAGGAAGACAAGGAGCCGCTGTTCGACATCGCCGACAACCTGCGCGGCTCGCTCAAGGTGTTCGCCGACATGATCCCGGCGATCACCCCCAACCGCGAGCGCATGCGCGCGGCTGCCCTGCAGGGCTTCGCTACCGCCACCGACCTGGCCGACTACCTGGTGCGCCGTGGCCTGCCCTTCCGCGACGCCCACGAGGTGGTCGGCAAGGCGGTGGCGCACTGTGTGCAGGCCGGCTGCGACCTGGCCGAACTGTCACTCGAGCAGTTGCAGGCGTTCAGTCCGCTGATTGGTGCCGATGTGTTCGAGGTGCTCACCCTCGAGGGCTCGGTAGCTGCGCGTGATCACATTGGCGGTACCGCGCCGGCGCAGGTGCGGCAGGCGATTGCCGAGGCGCGTGCGCGTCTTGCCGGCGGGACGGCCTGATCAATCGTACTCTTCGGCGCGGCGCGCATCCCCACGTACCCGCTCGGCGGGGTAGCGCTGTTCGTTGATTGCCATCTTGCGCCAGGCCGCGTCCACCAGGTCGATGTCCAGGCGTTCGGCCAGGCGCAGCAGGTAGATGAAGATATCCGCCATCTCCAGAGCCACCGCGTCTTTCTTTTCCGCCGGCAGTGCGTGGCTCTGCGCCTCGCTCAGCCATTGAAAATGCTCGAGCAGCTCGCCGGCCTCGCCGGCCAGCGCCATGCTCAGGTTCTTGGGCGAATGAAACTGTTCCCAGTCGCGTCGGCGTGCGAAGTCGGCCAGGCGTTCGCTCAGCTCGGCGATGTCTTGTCTTGGCATGGATGGCCCCCCGGATGAGCTGTTGGATCTGCTCCCGTGCGGGTGAGTGACCCGACGGGAAGGCCTGTCGCGCTTGCAATATGAGAATATCGTAATAAACTGTTGTTTGATGCAGCACAACACGGGCCCGGCGGTGTGCAGTATAGACTGGGCCGACCGTCAGACATCAACCCGTTGAACATTTTGGAGACGAACATGAAGAAATTTGCCGCAGTGACCCTCGCTGCCCTGGCGCTGGCGGGCACCGCAACCGCCAGCTGGTTTGGCAACGGCGACAAGTGGAACGACCCGGAGTGCTGGTACAACCCGGACTGCAACCCCTACGATCCGTGGGATCCGCGTTACTGGATGGAAGAAATGGACAACTTCTGGAACGACAGCAACGACGTGTACTACGGTCCTTATGGCCCGATGATGGGGCCTTACGGTCGTCCGCCCTTCGCTCCTCCCGGCTATGGTGTGCCGATGATGCCTTACGGTGCTCCCATGCCCTATGGCTATGGCGCGCCCATGCCTTATGGCGCCCCCATGCCGCCGGCTCCGGCTCCCGCTGCCCCGCAGCAGGGTCGTCCCGCGACCCCGCCGTCGGCTCCGGGGTATCGTGGTCCGGCCCCCATGCCCTACGGCATGCCCTATGGCCCGCGCCCGCCCTACATGGGCATGCAGCCGCCGCGTCGTCCGGCTCCCCAGGCGCCGCGTCAGCCGCAGCAGCCGCAGCCGCAAGCCAAGCAGCAGGCCCAGGCCCAGAATCAGGCCCAGAATCAGGCCAAGTAAGCCGGCCTGTTCTCCCCTGTACGAAAAAGCCCGGCCGGTCGGCCGGGCTTTTTCATGGTGCTCAAGAATCTGTCGTCTCCGCCGCTGCCCGGAGTACCGGCAAAACGCATCGGAGGAGTCATCATGTCCGAACCCCAGGTCGCCCCGGCGGCAACATCTGTCACTGTCACCGCCTTCTGTGTTGCCCTGCTGGACGCGAACGATCGCATCGAGTGGGCCAGCCCCGGCCTGCACGAGCTGCCGGATCCGCCGGCCATGATGCAGCCGGGCAACCGTCTCGGCGAACTGGCGCGCGAGTCTGTGTGCCGGCTCGCCGGTACCTGAACGCGTGCCGATGGGCGGACCTGCTGCCAATACGCCGGAACGGCCCTCGCAGCGCGAGATTCGTCGTATCCTCTCGCGCCACGCCCGGGTGGCCGAGGCGCGCCTGCGACGCATCCATGCCTCGATGACCCAGGAGCAGCGGCGTTTCCTGACGCTGTTTCCCCTGCTGCTGCACCTCCATCACCCGGACCTGCCGGGCTACAACGGAGTGGACACCCCGGCCGGCATCGACGGCTTCGAGCCCGACCGCGAGGCCCTGCGGTTGGTGCGCCGCCATGCGCGCAGTCTGAAAGCCAAACGGTGCCCTCGGCGGCGGCCGCCCATCCTCGCCCTGTACCTGATCGGCAGCTCCGGCACCCTGGGGCAGGATGCGCAGAGTGATTACGACATCTGGGTCTGTCACCACCCGGATCTGGATGCCCGTGATGTTGTGCTGCTGGAAGAGAAGGCCGCGCTGATCGAGGCCCATGCCGCACGCCTGGGGCTGGAGATGCACCTGTTCGTGCTCGAGAGCCAGACGGTCGGTCGGCATGCGCGCCTGTCCGACGACTCGAGCGGCAATACCCAGCATCTGCTGCTGCTCGAGGAGTTCTATCGCAGTGGCCTGCTGCTGGCCGGTCGCCCACCGCTGTGGTGGCTGGTGCCTCCCGAGCACCTGCACAACTACCGTGCCTGGTGCGATGAGCAGCGTTTCATCCGCCGTGACGAATGGCTGGATTTCGGTGGCCTGGCGCGTATCGCTCCGGGGGAATTCTTCAGTGCTGCTCACTGGCAGCTGTTCAAGAGCATCCAGGCGCCCTACAAGTCGCTGCTCAAGTTGCTGGTGTTCGAGACCTATCTCGAGCAGTTTCCTGACATCCGCTGGCTGGCCGAAGAGGTACAGGTTCGATACCACGCCGACGATCCACCCGATGCCGAGGATGTGGACCCTTACCTGCTGATGATGCGGCGCATCGAGGCCCACCTTGCTGCGGCTGGCCAGGAGGAACGTCTGGCGCTGGCGCGTCGCGCTTTCTACTTCAAGTGCGATGTGCGCCTCAGTCGTCCCGGCCGGCACTGGAAGCACGACATCCTGTACCGTCTCACGGAAGCATGGGGCTGGGAGCGGGGCGAGTGGATCAATCTCGACAGGCACCGCGAATGGAAACTGCCCACGGTGCTCGAAGAGCGTAACCGGCTGTTTGGCGAGCTGTCGCACAGTTATCGCCTGCTCACCGGTCTGGCACGCGCGCAGCATGCCTCCGAGCAGGTCGATATCGACATGCAGGAGCTGGCCCTGCTGGGACGCAAGTTGTTCGCCGCACTGGAGCGTCGGCCCGGCAAGATCGACCGCATCAACCCTGGCATATCGGACGACCTGCGAGAGGCGCGGATATGGCTGCGCCACGACACCGCGCAAGATACCTGGCATGCCTGCCTGGCGCCGCCCGAAGAAGGGGGCGTCCCGGCGCGTAGCGCGCGTGGTGTGGTCGAGCTGCTCACCTGGCTGATCGCCAACGGCGTGATCGACGAGGGCACCCAGCTGGTCCTGCCGCCCGGACACGATCACGATCAGGGACATCGTCACCTGTTGCGCCTGTTGCGAGATCGCTTCCCACCCGTGCGCAACGGCGATGCCCCGCTGGACAATTTCCATCGCCCGGCACGTGGTGTGCGTTCCCTGATCCTCGCCAATGTGCAACTCGGCAGCGCAGCGCCTGTGGATCGGCTGCGGCTCGGTGCGTGCGTCGATCCGTTGAGCGGTGGTGCAGCGCGGATGAACCTGATCCACACCCTGGACCATGTCTATGCCAACAGCTGGGGCGAACTCTACGTGGAGCATCACTGCGGCGACGAAGGGGTTCTCGACCTGTTGTGTTCCCGCCTGGAACTGTTTGCCGACAGCGACGACGAACCCGAATGCCATTGCGACACCCCCGGATATGGTGCCCTGATCGCACGTCGTCTCGCCGGTCTGATCCGTGACCTGCGCGAACACTTCCGGCGACAGGGCGAACAGGCCCGCTATCTGTTGCGGATCGGCGAGGTCTTCCACGTGATCGAACGCCGGCGTCACCAGTATGGCCATCACCCGGTGGGCGATATCGCTGGTCTGCGCGACTACCTGGCCGAGCCCGGCGAGGTGTTTCGCCCTACGGCACTGGACGGGACCGGTCTGCACGACTCTCCCTTGCCGCTGTTGCTGCGCCTCAACCGACCGGGCCAGGTGCAGATCGCCTACCAGGTCGAAGCGTCGGGCATCCGCATGTATTTCATGGATGTCAGTGGCGCCGTGCTGGAGCAATGGCTGCCGGAAGCGAGTGAGCACCCTTTCCTGATCCAGCAACAGCGGTTCTTCGAGAGCCTGCTCGACCGGCAGCTTGTCCCAAGGCACGAGCGAGAGGCGCAGAGGCCGGTTTTCCTGCGTATCCGGCAGGATGACAGCGGCTGGCAGGTGCAGCGCAGCCGTGCCGTGTGGCCCGCTGCCGACTGCTGCACCGAGCTGATCCTGAGCACCGGTCGCCGGGGACCCTGGCGGGATGGCTTCAGCCTGCTCTCGGAAGGCCATGAATTCAGTTCCGTCGCTCTCGGCGAGCGGCTCTGGAGCGAGGTCGCGGCCTACCTGCTCGGTCTGCGCCGTGAGGGAGGTCGTCATCCCTTCTATCTCACCGGCATCCTGCCCGGTGATATCCTGTCCGCTGATGGCCTCCCGCTCATCGACCTGGTCCGCTTCAAGCTGCATGTGGAGCGTCGTCTCTACCAGGCCATGAACGCCTGAGGCCTTCTCCTGGAGGATGCGCTGCTCCGGTGGCCTGCGGCACGCGTCCAAACGTGCTCGCATTGGGATCGGAAAGGCTTCCGGGCAGGGTGTTGGGAATCTTTTCCCGCCTGCCATGTCAACCGAGCCAGAGGCTGTGCGTTACATTTTGCAGAGAACTCTTTGGAATCCACAGCGACAGGAAAGACCAATGAAGGCAAGCAAGATCTTGACGACGGGATTGATCGTCTCCGCCCTGGCCCTGGGCGGCTGCCAGACCACCAAGGAAGAGACCGGCCAGGTGATCGGTGCCATCGCCGGCGGCGTGCTGGGCAACCAGGTGGGCGCCGGCTCCGGGCGCGTGGCCGCCACCATCGCCGGCACCATGCTGGGGGGGTATATCGGTGGCCAGCTCGGACGCGCCATGGACGAAAACGACCGCTGGCGCGCCAACCAGGCGCTGGAGACCGCGCCGACACGCCAGACGGTGAGCTGGCGCAATCCGGATACCGGCAACGAATACGCCGTCACCCCGACCCGGACCTATTACGAGGATTCGCGCCCCTGCCGCGAATACACCACCGAGGCCTGGATCGACGGCAAGAAGGAGACCGTCTACGGCACTGCTTGTCGGCAGGCCGACGGCACCTGGAAGGCCGCCAACTGACGCGGCGCCTGTGCGCTCAGGCCAGGCGCGCGCGCAGCCAAGTGCCGATGTCGGCCACCTCGGCCGGGTGCACGGCGTGTGCCATGGGATAGCTGTGCCAGTCCACCTCGGCACCGAGGGTGCGCAGCGCGTCCCGTCCCTGTGCCGCCAGTGCCGGCGGTACGATGTCGTCGTGTTCGCCGTGCGCCATGAACACCCGCAGCCCGTGACCCTCGCCCATGGGGCGTGCCAGCCAAGTGGACAGGGCGAGCACGCCGGCCGGCTTGTCCTGCATGCCCAGCGCGGTCTCCAGCGCCACCACGCCACCCTGTGAAAATCCTGCCAGCACGATGCGCTCGCGCGCGATGCCGGCGGCCTCCTGTTGTGCGAGCAGGGCCTCGAGCCGGGCCACGGACTGGTCGATACCGGAAAGATCGGGCATCTGGTCCAGGTCGGGCTGGTGCAGATCGAACCAGGCGCGCATCGGCAGGCCGCCGTTGATCGTCACCGGTCGCACCGGGGCGTGCGGAAACACGAAGCGCACCCCCAGTGCATCGGGCAGGCCCAGATCGGGGACGATCGGTTCGAAATCATGCCCGTCCGCACCGAGGCCGTGCAGCCAGATCACGCAGGCACGCGCCCTGCCTGCCGGTTCGATCACCACCGCTGCCTCGTTCGCTGTCGTCATTGTGTTCCTCCCGCCATGCACAGGATGCGGATTATAGATCGTAGGAGCAGCGTCCTCGCCGCGAACGGTTCGGCCCGGGGACGGACCTCCTACGGTAGGAGCGACGTCCTCGTCGCGAACATTCGGTCCGGGAACGGGCCTCCTGCACGCAGGCGCCCTGTGAGCCGGTCAGGGTGAGATATCCAGCCCCAGCTCGTCCCACAGCGCGTCGATACGCGCCTTGACCTCGCCGCTCATGCGGATCGGCCGGCCCCATTCACGCTCGGTCTCGCCCGGCCACTTGGAGGTGGCGTCCAGGCCCATCTTGCCGCCCAGGCCCGAAACCGGTGAGGCGAAGTCGAGGTAGTCGATGGGGGTGTTCTCCACCAGCAGGGTATCGCGCACCGGGTCCATGCGCGTGGTCATGGCCCAGATCACGTCGGACCATGAGCGCACGTCGACGTCATCGTCGGTGACGATCACGAACTTGGTGTACATGAACTGGCGCAGGAAGGACCAGACGCCGAACATCACCCGCTTGGCGTGTCCCGGGTACTGTTTCTTCATGCTCACCACCGCCAGGCGGTAGGAACAACCCTCGGGTGGCAGGTAGAAATCGACGATCTCGGGAAACTGCTTCTGCAGCAGCGGTACGAACACCTCGTTGAGTGCCACCCCGAGGATGGCCGGTTCGTCCGGCGGGCGGCCGGTGTAGGTGCTGTGATAGATGGGGTCGCGGCGGTGAGTGATGCGCTCGATGGTGAAGACAGGGAACTCCTCGACCTCGTTGTAGTAGCCGGTATGGTCGCCGAAGGGACCTTCGGGGGCGGTATCACCGGGGTGAATCACGCCCTCGAGCACGAACTCGGCACTCGCCGGTACCTGCAGATCGTTGCCCAGGCTCTTGCTGACCTCGGTGCGCGAGCCGCGCAGCAGGCCGGCAAAGGCGTATTCCGAGAGAGTGTCGGGCACCGGGGTGACCGCGCCGAGCATGGTGGCCGGGTCGGCGCCCAGTGCCACCGAGACCGGGAAGGGCTCGCCGGGATGAGTCTGCTGCCACTCACGAAAGTCCAGCGCCCCGCCGCGGTGTGCCAGCCAGCGCATGATCACGCGGTTGCGGCCGATCACCTGCATGCGGTAGATGCCCAGGTTCTGGCGTGGCTTGTGTGGCCCGCGGGTGATCACCAGTCCCCAGGTGATCAGCGGCCCGGCGTCTTCCGGCCAGCAGGTCTGCACCGGGATGCGTGCCAGGTCCACCTGCTCGCCTTCCAGCACTCTCTCCTGGCAGGGCGCGCCCTTCACCTGCTTCGGTGCCATGTCCAGCACCTTGCGGAACATCGGCAGTTTTTCCCAGGCATCCTTCATGCCCTTCGGCGGGTCCGGCTCCTTGAGGGCGGCCAGCAGGCGGCCGACCTCGCGCAGCGCGCCGACCGATTCCTCGCCCATGCCCAGGGCCACTCGCTCCGGGGTGCCGAACAGGTTGGCCAGCACCGGGATCGCGTGGCCCTTGGGGTTTTCGAACAGGATGGCCGGCCCTCCGGCGCGCAGCACCCGGTCGCAGATCTCGGTCATCTCCAGATGCGGATCGACCTCGGCAGTGATACGCCGTAGCTGGCCGCGCTGTTCCAGTCCGGCCATGAAGTCGCGCAGGTCACGGTATTGCATGGTCTCAGGCGGTCCCGCCGGCGGGTTCTTCGGCATCGTGCGCACGCGGTGGCTCGACCGGCTCCTCGAGCACCGGGCGGTTGGCTTGCGGCTGGCCGATGCTGGCCGGCAGTGGGATGAGGTGACGCTCCTCGCCGCGGGTCAGTGCCTTGCGATAGATCTGCAGGGCCTCGGCCTCCTCGCCCATGTGCTCGAGCAGGCGCGCCAGCTCGCGGTAGGCCTCGACAGGTCCGCCGCGTGTCACGCTGGCCTCGAGATAGGCGCGCGCCTTGCCCCAGAGCTGGGCGCGCATGCTCAGGCGGCCCAAGGTGAGCAGCAACACCGGGTCGTCCGGGTGTTCCTTGAGGAATTTCTCCAGATGTGCGAGCTGCCTGCCGGGTTTCGGGCAGTCGAGCAGGCCGTAGATTTCGACCAGATGTGGGGCCCAGTCCAGCTTGAGCGCATCGCGCAGCAGGCGTTCGGCCTCCTCGTCACGACCGCGCTCCTGCAGGTAGTCGGCATAGTCGCCCGCCAGGCCGGGGTCGCTGCGGATCGCCTTGGGCACCGCCGCCCAGGCGCGGTCGAGGTCTTTCAGGTCCTTGCTCAGAAAGGCGTTTTCCAGCAGCTTGCGATGGGTCCGGATCTCGAGCGTGCGCAGCTCCTCGGCGGGCACCACCTTGCTGCGTCGCAGCTCGGGGATCAGCTCGCGCAGGTGCTCCCAGTCGCCCAGTTGTTCGTACAGGCGGCGCAGCAGGCGCAGCACATAGGTGTGACGCGGCGCCACTTGGCGCAGGTGGCGCAGGGTGGCCAGTGCCTGTTCGAGCTGCTGGTCGGCCAGTTGCAGCTCGGCCTGGGTGAGACTGACCGCCACTTCTGCCGAAGGCATGTGCTCGTGGGCCAGACGGATATAGGCGTCGCGGCGGTCGTGTGCACCCTGCAACTGGGCAGCACGCGCGGCCGCCAGATAATTGAGCAACGGGGTCTCGGAACGGTCGGCATAACGCACCAGGCGTCGCTCGGCGCCGCGCCAGTTGCCCTCGGACATCTCCAGCAGGCCGCGGGTCATGGCCTCCTGCGCCTTGCGCGCACCGCGCCGCTGTTTCCAGTCGCGCAGGTCGCTCGGCAGGCGGCGGGTGCGCACCGCCAGGCGGATCAGGAAGTACAGGCCGCCGAACAGTAGGGCGATCAGCAGTGCCAGCAGGGCCAGACTCATCTCGATGGTCCAGTGGCCGACCGAGATCAGTACGTAGCCGCTGTCGTGATTGACCACCACGCCGACCGCGGCGCCGGCCAGCATCACCAGCCAGAGCCAGAGCAGGCGGCTCATGGTTTCGTCTCCGGCTTGGCGGGGAGGGCGGGTGCGATCGGCCGGCCGAGGTCGGCGAGCAGCTTGATGCGTGCGCGCAGCGCCGCCAGCGAGCCGCTGATGTCCGGCAGTGCCGGGCGGATCTTGACGCGGTCGAGTTCGCGCACCGCATCGCGCAGGGCGCGGGTGTGCTCGTCGTGCACATCGAAATAGCTGCCCAGCCAGCGCGCCACGGTGTTCAGGCTGTCGTGGTAGAGGCGCTCGTCGCCGCGCACGGCGGCCAGGCGCGCGGCCTCGAGATACAGGCGCAGGTTTTCATACAGGAAATACTGCTGCTCGGGCGGCAGCATGGCCTGCACCGGCTGGTCGTTGCGGCGGATACGCACCGTCTGCTTGAAGCCGGCCCAAAGGTCGTCGAGCAGGGTCTGCCAGGTGCGTTGTTCGCGTGGGGTGCTCCCGGCCTCGGTGCTGGAGGGGCTGTACGGGTTGCCGCTCAGGCCGCCCAGGGCGGCGCGCGCCAGCTTGAGCTGTGGCACCTGATCGGCCAGGGCGGCCAGGCGTGCCGAGAGGCCCTGGATGTCCGGCAGCCGGGCGGCATCGAGCGCGGCGATGTCGCGTGCGATCTGTTCACGCACCGGGTTCCAGCCCGGGTCGCCGGTATCGCGCAGGCGCTGGTCGGCCAGCCGTAGGGCGGCGCGTGCGGTGTGGGTATCGCGTACCAGGTTGAGGCGTTCGTTGGCCAGGCGCAGCAGGTACTCGGCCTCGGCGACCATCCACTGGGTGCCGGAGGTGCCGACCCGTTTGTGCACATCGGCCACCACGGCGCGCAGCTCCGCCTCGCGCTGCTGCATCTGTTCGCGCTCGCTGTCGAGGCGCCGGTTCTGCTCGGCGAACTGTTGCCGGGCCTCGGCGATGTGCTGTTCCTGGGCTTCGAGCCGCTGCTGTTGCGCGGCCAGGCGCTGCGCCTGTTCAGCAACGGCGCGCTGTGCCTCGGCGAGTCGCTGTTCCAGCACGCGCTGCTGGGCCAGGGTCTGCGCCACGCTGCGGTTCAGGCGGTTCAGGTCGTCGGCCGCCTGACGGGTGTAACGGTAGGCGAAGGCAATGGCGGCGACCACCAGCACCAGCGACAGGCCGGCCACGAGCAACGGCAGGGTCTGCCCGCCGCGCTTCGCCCGGGCGTGCGCGCCGCTCCCATCGCCGGTCACGGTGGTACTGGCGTCGGATTCGGGCTCGGGGGTGACATCGATCACCACGCCGGGTTTTGCTTCCTTGTCGTCGCTCATGGGCTGCCAATGGTGAGTGGAAAGTGGTTTTGCCGAAGCCTAACATCCATGAGGCCGGGACGCCCACACCCCTGATCATGGAAGATACGTTTGTATCCCTGGTTTTTCACCACAGAGGACACAGAGCGCACAGAGCTTGACGATGGCAAAAGGCGAGGTGCGGACTTTTCTGCAAGTGGACCAGTGGACCATCGGTCGCGGATTACAATCCCGCCGGGACAGGCCCCAGCTTCAACCCCTCTGTGATCTCTGTGTGCTCTGTGGTGTTGACTTGCACATTACGACCGCGTCTTGTCGTCGCCGGGTCTCAGGCCAGTTCGCACAGGGCGGCGAGCATGTCGGCATCCATCGCCGAGCGCGCCACGATCACCCGTTTGCAGCCGCGCGCGGCAGCCAGTTCGGCGCCCCGGCGTCCTGGCACGACCAGCGGCGTGCGCTGCAGCAGCGGCGCTCCTTCCTCGCCGAGCAGGGTGAACAGGTTGTCGAGGATCTGTCCGCTGGTCACGGTTACCACATCGACCAGGCTGTCCCAGTTGCGGATCAGGTTGGCCGGGTTGCGTTGCGGGATGCGTCGCCGGTAGACCTCGACGTATTCCACCTGCGCACCGCGTGCCTCGAGGGTCTGGCGCAGCAGTTCGCGGCCGCCGTCGCCGCGCACGATGAGGATGCGCCAGCCGGCGACGTCCTGTAGTGCGGGCAGGGCCAACAGGCCCTCGCTGTCGAAGCGCGATTCGGGTACCAGGGTGGGATCGAGGCCGACGGTCTCGAGGGCGCGCGCGGTGGCGCGCCCGACCGCGGCGATGCGCAGGTCCAGCGGGATGTGGTCGGGCATCTGCGGGAAGGCGTAACGTACCGCGTTGGCACTGACGAAGATCAGCAGGTCGACTTGTGCCAGGTCCGCGAGCTGACGGCGCACCGCGTGCTTGTCGGCGGGCCCCAGGATCTCGAGCACGGGAAAGGTCACCGGGCGTCCGCGAGCCGCGGCCACCTGCTCGGCAAACTCGGCAGCCTGTTCGGCGGGGCGGGTCACCAGCACGCTCAGCCCGCCCAGGTCACAGGGGATGGTGTTGCTCATGCCTGGTCGTAGAGCGCCTGCAGGATCTCGCGGGCGCCGCGCGCGAGCAGTTCCTCGGCCAGCGCCACGCCCAACGCCTCGGCCTGCTCGCGGGGGCCGCGGATCTCGCCGCGGATGATCTCGCTGCCGTCCACCGTGCCCACCAGGCCGCGCAGCCAGAGCTGGTCGCCCTGGAGCACCGCGTGGCCGCCGATGGGGACCTGGCAGCCGCCCTCGAGGCGTGCGTTGAAGGCGCGCTCGGCGCGTACCCGGTCGGCGGTGTCGGTGTGGTGCAGGGGGGCGATCAGGGCATTGACCCGCGTATCGTCGCTGCGGCACTCGATGCCCACCGCGCCCTGGCCGATGGCCGGCAGGCTGTCGGCCGGATCGAGGGTGGTGCGGATGCGCTCGCCGAAGCCCAGGCGGATCAGCCCGGCGGCGGCCAGGATCACCGCGTCGTACTCGCCCTCGTCGAGCTTGCGCAGCCGGGTGTTGACGTTGCCGCGCAACGACTTGAGCACCAGGTCGGGGCGGCGGTCAGCGAGCTGACACTGGCGGCGCAGGCTGGAGGTACCCACCACCGCGCCCTCGGGCAGGTCGTCGAGGTGGGCGTAGCGGTTGCTCACGAAGGCATCGCGCGGGTCTTCGCGCTGCATGATCACCGGCAGGTGCAGGCCCTGCGGCAGTTCCACCGGCACGTCCTTCATGGAGTGCACGGCGATATCGGCATCGCCCTCGAGCATGCGTGCCTCCAGTTCCTTGACGAACAGTCCCTTGCCGCCGATCTTGGCCAGCGGGGTGTCGAGGATCTTGTCGCCCTGGGTGCTCATGCCCAGGATCTCGACGTGCAGGCCGGGGTGGGCGGCGCGCAGGGCGTCGGCGACATGCTCGGCCTGCCACATGGCGAGTGGCGATTTGCGGGTGGCGATGCGGATGGTCTCGGTCATGATGCTTGCTACAGGATCGGCAGCTGCCCGGTCGACTGATGAATGGGCGCCATCCTACTGGTTCGGCGCGCCCAGGACAAAGCTAAAATCTGCCCCTTAACACCCATGAGTCCGGGTAGCCACACCCCGGATCATGGAAGATGTGCTGATGCCCCTTGTTTTTCATTCACCACAGAGAACACAGAGCTTGACGATGGCAAAAGGCGAAGCGCGGACCTGCCTGCTGATGGACCTCGGTCCGTCGGCTGCGGGTTACGATCCCGCCGGGACAACTTGCAACTTCACCCCCTCTGTGATCTCTGTGTACTCTGTGGTGTTGACTTCCACACCAGGCCATGGGCGAGACCACCAAGGCCTTCGTTCACTGAATTCGACAGCAGACCAGGGAAGCCGCATGCCACAAGGCGATATTTTCGAGACCGACCTGCACGCCTTCGATCGGGCCGTGTTGCAGGCCAGCCATGAAGGGCCCGTACTGGTGGATTTCTGGGCCGACTGGTGCGCGCCCTGCCACGCCCTGAACCCGCATATCGGCCGGGTGATTGCAGATCTTGGCGGCGAGGTGCGCCTGGCCAAGGTCGAGGTGGACGAAGGGGACAACATGAAGCTGGCGGGGCGTTATCGCCTGCGCGGCTTTCCCACCGTGATCCTGTTCCGCAATGGCGAGGAGGTCGCCCGCTTCAGCGGTGCGCGTCCGGCCAACTGGATCCACGACTGGCTGGAACAGCATCTGCAACCCGCCTGAGTGTGGGAAGCCCGTTCTCGAATTGGCTCAAGTTTCGCCGGCGGTGGCCGTAGAACAGGGCAACAGCAAACTTCTGGTTGCTCTACGATCCTCCTCCGGCGCTTGCAAGAGCGCGTTCCGGGCCAGCCCTTCCCCGTGCTGGCCTGTTTTTTTTGCGTCTCGCCCGTGTCGCTCCGCCCGCGGATACCCTGACTGACCCTGTCAGGGTGGCTCAGTCCGTCTCTGCCAGCCAGTCACGCGGCTTGAGATAGACCTCGTAGAGTTCGGCCTCGGGCGAGTCCGGCTCGGGCTGCCAGTCGTATTTCCAGCTCACCAGCGGCGGCAGTGACATCAGGATGGACTCGGTACGGCCGCCGGTCTGCAGACCGAACAGGGTACCGCGATCGTAGACCAGGTTGAACTCCACGTAGCGGCCACGCCGGTAGAGTTGGAACGCGCGTTCATGGTCGCTCCACGGCTGGTCCTTGCGGCGTTCGACGATGGGCCGGTAGGCCGGGATGTAGTGGTCGCCCACGCTGCGCATGAAGGCAAAGGCGGTCTCGAAGTCGGGGCTGTTGAGGTCGTCGAAGAACAGGCCGCCGACGCCGCGTGGCTCGTCGCGGTGCTTCAGGTAGAAGTAGTCGTCGCACCAGCGCTTGTATTTTTCGTAGGTGCCTGGGCCGAAGGGTTCGCAGGCGGCACGCGCGGTGCGGTGCCAGTGGATCACGTCTTCGCGGTTGGCGTAGTAGGGGGTGAGGTCGAAGCCGCCACCGAACCACCAGACCGGCTCGGCATCCTCCTTCTCGGCGATGAAAAAGCGCACGTTGGCGTGCGAGGTGGGTACGTGCGGGTTGCGCGGGTGGATCACCAGCGACACGCCCATCGCCTGGAAACGGCGTCCCGCCAGCTCCGGGCGTGCGGCGGTGGCCGAGGGCGGCAGGCCGTCGCCGAAGACGTGGGAGAAGTTGACCCCCGCCTTCTCGAACACCTCGCCATCCTCGAGCACGCGCGAGCGCCCACCGCCGCCCTGTTCGCGTTCCCAGGTGTCCTCGCGGAAGGCCCGGCCATCGACCTCGCTCAGGGCGTCACAGATGCGGTCCTGCAGGGCCAGCAGATAGTGTTTGACGGCATCGGTATCGGGGGTGTTGCTCATGGCGTTCCTCGTCGTTCAGCCGGCGCGTAGCACCTCGCCGCTGCGCGCGTCGCGGATGGGGGTGGGGCGTTGCAGGCCGCCTGGCCGGCCGTGCAGCAGCAGGTCGGTGCCGGGGCAGCGTTTGCGCACCTGCAGGGCGCTGCGTGCTGGCGGCAAGCCGCTGCGGTTGGCGCTGGTGGAGACCAGGGCGCTGCCGGTCGCGCGGCACAGGGCGGCGAGCAGCGGGTGGGTGGTGACCCGGCAGGCCACGCGCTCGCTGCCCCCGGAGAGCCAGTCGGGCAGGGCCTCGCGTGCGGGCAGCAGCCAGGTGTGCGGGCCGGGCCAGCTGGCCCGCGCCACGGCGCAGACCGGGTCCTCGATGCGTGCGAAGGGGGCGAGCTGGGCGATGTCGGCAGCGACCAGGATCAGGCCCTTGTGCACTGGCCGCTGCTTGATCGCCAGCAGGCGGGCGACCGCGCGCGGGTTCAGCGGGTCGCAGCTCAGGCCCCAGACCGCCTCGGTGGGCAGGGCGACCACACCGCCTCGGTGGATCAGCTGTGCGGCCCGGTGCAGGCGGAAGGTCGAGGTCATGCCTCAGGTCTGGCCGTCGCCCCCGGCCGGCGCGGCGCCTTCCGGCGGGGTGTAGGGTTCGGCAAAGGAGCAGTCCTGCTGCGGACAGACCTTCTCGGTGCCGCGCCGTTTGGTGGTCTTGATGGTGAGCACCGGCCAGCCGCACCGAGGGCAGGGTTCGGCGATCGGCTGGTTCCACACCGCGTAGTCGCACTTGGGATAGGTGGAGCAGGAATAGAAGATCTTGCCGCGTCGCGACTTGCGCTGCATCAGGGTGCCCTTGCCGCATTTCGGGCAACCGACCCCGGTGTCCTTCGGCTTCTCCAGCGGTTCGATGTGGCGGCACTTGGGATAGCCCGAGCAGCCGATGAACTTGCCGTAGCGGCCCTGCTTGATGACCAGATCCTCGCCGCATTCGGGGCAGGCACGGCCGACCTTTTCAGGCTCCAGCGGGGCCGAGGCGTCGTCGTTCAGGTTGCGCGTGTAGTCGCACTCCGGATAGCCGGTGCAGCCGATGAAACGGCCATTGCGCCCCAGGCGGATGGACAGCGGGCTGCCGCACTTGGGGCAGTTCTCGTCGAGCTTCTCCTGGGTGACGTCCGAGCGCTTGACGTTCTTCTCGGTGTCCTCGATGCGTGCCTTGAAGGGTTTCCAGAACTTCTCCAGCAGCGGGATCCATTCCTCCTCGCCGCGCGCCACCGCGTCGAGTTCGTCCTCGAGCCGCGCGGTGAAGTCGTAATCGACGTACTGGGTGAAGTAGTTGGTGAGGAAGCGGTTGACCACCCGGCCCACGTCGGTGGGGTGGAAGCGCTTCTTCTCCAGTTCGACGTAGCCGCGATCCTGCAGGGTGGAGATGATGGCGGCATAGGTCGAGGGGCGGCCGATACCGTGTTCCTCCAGTGCCTTGACCAGGCTGGCCTCGGTATAGCGCGGTGGCGGCTCGGTGAAGTGCTGCTCGGGGCGGATGGCGGTCAGCGTTACCGTCTCTCCCTCGGCCAGCGGTGGCAGCAGCTTCTCGTCGTCCTCGCCCTTGGCGTCGTCACGGCCTTCCATGTAGACCTTCATGAAACCGGGCTTGGCGATGGTCGAGCCGGTGGCACGGAACACGTTGCCCTCGCCCGCGCCCAGGTCGGCGGCCACGGTGTCGATGGTGGCGTGGATCATCTGGCAGGCCAGGGTGCGCTTCCAGATCAGGGTGTAGAGCTTGAGCTGGTCGCGGTCGAGGTATTTGGCCAGTTGCTCGGGGGTGTTGCGGATGGAGGTCGGGCGAATGGCCTCGTGCGCCTCCTGGGCGTTCTTGGCCTTGGTCTTGAAAGCCCGCGGCTGTTTGGGCAGGTCGTCCTTGCCATAGCGCTCGGCGATGAACTCGCGCAGCTCGCTGACCGCCTCCTCGGCCAGGTTCACCGAGTCGGTCCGCATGTAGGTGATCAGGCCTACGCTGCCTGCGCCGATATCCACGCCTTCGTAGAGTTGCTGGGCGATGCGCATGGTGCGCTGGGCGCCGAAGCCGAGCTTGCGCGAGGCCTCCTGTTGCAGGGTCGAGGTGGTGAAGGGAGCGGCCGGATTGCGTCGGCGCTGTTTCTTCTCGACCTTGAGCACCTGCAGCTGGCCGTTGGCGGCGTCGAGCAGGGCCTGCTCGACCTCGCGTGCCCGCGTCTCGTCGGTGATGCTGAACTGTTCGAGCTTCTCGCCCTGGTAGCGGCTCAGCTTGGCGCTGAAGGCCTGCCCGTCCTTGGCACAGTCGGCCTCGATGGTCCAGTATTCGCGCGAGACGAAGGCTTCGATCTCGTCCTCGCGCTCGCAAATCATGCGCAGCGCCGGGCTTTGCACGCGCCCGGCGGACAGCCCGCGGCGCACCTTCTTCCACAGCAGGGGCGAGAGGTTGAAGCCCACCAGGTAGTCCAGGGCGCGGCGTGCTTGCTGGGCGTTGACCAGGTCCATGGACAGCTCGCGCGGGTGGGCCACCGCGTCCTGCACGGCCTTTTTGGTGATCTCGTTGAACACCACCCGGTGCACTGGCTTGTCCTTGAGCACCTTGCGGTTTTTGAGCAGTTCATAGAGGTGCCAGGAGATGGCCTCGCCCTCGCGGTCGGGGTCGGTGGCCAGGTAGAGGGCGTCGGCGTTCTTGAGCTTCTGGGTGATGGCCTTGACGTGTTTGTCGTTGCGCTCGATCACCTGGTACTTCATGGCGAAGCCGTGCTCGGGATCGACCGCGCCCTCCTTGGGCACCAGGTCGCGCACATGGCCGTAGGAGGCGAGGACATCGAAGTCCTTGCCCAGGTATTTCTTGATCGTCTTCGCCTTGGCCGGCGACTCTACGACAACGAGGTTCATGGGATTCGGTCTGCTCTCCGGAAGGGTGAGGGGCGCCCCGGCGGGTTCTTTTTTACCGATAGCCCCGGCGGTGAGCGGCTGTCAAGTCGGCGGTGGTGCGGGTCGAGCCCGTCAGTGCAAGTGTGGCGGCTCGCCGTTGTAGACCAGTTCTTCCATCAGCGCGAAGGCGTTTTCCTGCCCCGGCTGGTTGAGCAGCACCAGCAACACCACCCATTTCACATCCTCGGGGGTGAGTTCCTCGGTCTCGATGGCCATGCAGCGTTCGATCACCAGCTCGCGGCTCATGGGATCGAGGATGCCGCCCTGCTCCAGGCTGAGCAACAGGCCCTGGATCTCGAGGTCCATCTTCTGCTGTTCCTCGGGGTTGAAGATGCGCATGCTGTAGCCGGGACGGGCGGCGCCGTATTCGATCAGGCTGCCCTGGCGCCAGGCCAGTTCGTCCAACCAGTTGAAGGCCTTGCGTACCTCGCCCTGCTGGAAGCCGGCCTGCAGCAGTTCTTCCTCGAGGGTGATCTGGTCCATGGGCACGGACTCTTCGCTGTCCATGTAGTTCTCGTAGATGTAGATGAGGACGTCGATGAGGTTTTCAGTCACGGCAGTCTTCCTGGACGGGGAGGGTGGGGCTGGCCGGATCCCGGTGGATAGCCGGTCAAGGCGGGACACGGGTTCACGATAGCGGTTTTCCCAGTCGAGTGAACAATCCACCTGGCTCGGATGATACATGACCTTGCAATTCCAGCAACAGCAGCATGGAGGAGATTTCCGCGGCCGAAAAGCGGCTATTGGCCACCAGCCAGTCGCTGCTGACCGGGTCGAAGCCCATCAGTTCGAGCAGTTCGAGGTGATCGGGATCGAGGGCCGGCGCCTCGGCGGCTGGCTCTTCGCTCGGCGGGGTAGCGGGCGGGTTGGACAGGAGCGTCGGGAGCAGTTCCTCGATGACGTGCTCACCGGTCTCGACCAGCTTGGCCCCCTCGCGGATCAGGGCATGGCAGCCGCGCGCCTGGGGGTTGTGGATGGAGCCGGGAATGGCGAACACCTCGCGTCCCAGTTCGGCAGCGAGGCGCGCGGTGATCAGCGAGCCGCTCTTGAGGGTGGCCTCCACCACCAGGGTGCCGAGCGTCAATCCGGCGATGATGCGGTTGCGCCGTGGGAAGTTGCCGGGCAGCGGCGGGGTGCCGGGTGGGAATTCGCTCACCAGCAGGCCGTGTTCGGCGATGCGGTGAGCCAGCTCGCGGTGCCGGGCGGGGAAGACCCGGTCCAGTCCGGTGCCCAGCACCGCCAGGGTGCGACCGCCATCCAGCGCCCCCTCGTGGGCGGCGCCGTCGATGCCGGCCGCCAGCCCGCTGGTCACCGGGAGCCCCCCGCGTGCCAGGTGGCGGGCGAAGGCACGCGCGTTTTCCAGGCCGATGCGCGAGGCATGGCGGCTGCCGACGATGGCGATCTGCTGCTGCCTCAGCAGCTGGACATCGCCACGCAGGAACAGCAGCAGCGGGGGGGCGGCCAGCTCGCGCAGCAGTTCGGGATAGGCCGGATCGGTGCAGGTCAGGATCTGGTTACCGCTCTCGCGCAGCCAGTCGAGGTCGCGCGCGGCGCGCTCGCGGTCGGCCTCGCGCAGGGCCTTGCGGATCTTCTCCGGGGTGCCGGGTGGCGGGGCGTCCAGCAGGGTGGTGGGCTCGGGGCAGCGCTGCAACAGGGGCCACAGGCCGCGCGGCCCCACGCCGGGGGCGTGCAGCAGGGTGAGCCAGGCCAGCAGGGTCTCGTCGGTGAGCTTCACGGCGTCCATGTCGTGATCATACCGGTTGCAGGGGGCGCTCGATCGCGGTGGGCGGTGGGCCTCAGGGGGTGCTTACCCGGTCGTGGATGTGGATCGGGCGGATGGCATTGAGTACCAGACCGAAGCTGACGCGCTCGAAGGTGCGGAACACCATCAGCAGACCGGCTTCCTCGTCGGGCAGGCGGACGGTGTCTTCGGAGTCGGGGGTGACCACGTCGCGGATGGTCTCGCCCTTCTGGTCGATGCGCAGCACATGCCCGGCCTCCAGGCCGTCACGTGCACCGCGGTCGATGACCACCACCTTGTACTGGCCGATCTGCGCTATGCCATCCACCACGCTGATGATCGAGCCCTGTACCTCACCCTTGGGGTGATGTGGCAGGAAGTTGGTCCAGACCGTCTCCTCGCCGACCGGGAGCAGGCGATCGCCGAGGATGGCCTCGCGCGTGGAGCTGTTGAAGAACACCGTGGCCGGATCACCGGCACGCAGTACCTCGACGGTGCCGACGTAGAGTGCCTCGTAGCCCAGGACCTCGCCGGTTTCCGCGTCGCGGTAGGGGGTGCCAGGCCGCACCACGTGGTATTTGTCGCCCGCTTCGCTCAGCGATCGCACATAGGCGCGCACCCCGGTGCCACCCAGGATGTGATCGTTGCCGAAGCTGACCAGGTAGGGAGCGTTGTCGGCCTGATCCGGGTCGAGCACATAGGGGCGGCTCAGGAAGGGGGCGATGTCGCCGATGGGGATGGTGGGAATGGCGCCGTCCCAGGGGCGGGAGTGCACACGCGGTGACAGCTTGAGCGGGCCGCGCTCGAGCACCAGTCGGGGCTTGCCGTCGATGTAGACCAGGTCCAGGCGGTCACCGGGATAGATCAGGTGCGGGTTGGTGACCTGCGGGTTGACATACCAGATTTCCGGCCAGCGCCAGGGGCTGCGCAGGAACCGTGCGGAGATATCCCAGAGGGTGTCACCCTTCTTCACCACGTAGTGGGTCGGGTGGTCGGCGCGCAGCAGCTCGTCGGCGAAGGCCGTGGGGCCGGCGGCGAGCAGGCCGAACACCAGCAGGATGAGGGTGCGGTGGATGAATTGGCTGGCTCTCTTCATGGGATTCCCTTGACGTTATCCTCGGTTCCTGTCGGTCGAAGGTGTGGACATTAAGGTATCATTGAACCCCGGTCCGGGCCGCCGACGCGGGGGCATGCCTCGAAAGTCTAGCGTGAACAGCGGCCTGGCGACGATTTCTGGAATTTCACGATAGAACGCGGACGGGCTCATGGCGATTCTCGACATTCTGCACTTTCCCGACCCGCGCCTGCGCAACAAGGCCAGGCCGGTGACGCAAGTCGACGACAAGGTGCGCCGACTGGTGGACGACATGTTCGAAACCATGTACGCCGCGCCCGGTATCGGCCTGGCGGCCACCCAGGTGAACGTGCCCCTGCGCGTGGTGACCATCGACGTCTCCGAGGAGCGCGACCAGCCGCTGGCGCTGATCAATCCCGAGATCCTCGAGCGCGACGGGGTCGAGGAGATGAACGAGGGCTGCCTGTCGGTGCCTGGCGTCTACGAAAAGATCAGGCGTGCCAACCACATCCGCTTCCGCGCCCTGGACCGTGAGGGGCGGCCGTTCGAAAGCGAGGCCGAGGGCCTGCTGGCGGTCTGTATACAGCACGAGATCGATCACCTCGACGGCAAGTTGTTCGTGGACTATCTGTCCAGCCTCAAGCGCCAGCGCATCCGCAAGAAGCTGGAGAAGGAGGCGCGCCAGGCGAGTACTCCCGCCCCGGTCGGCACCGCCGTTTGAGATTTCCGGCCAGCTTAGTCGGCCTTTCGTCCACGCTTTGTGATCCGGTTCCTACCTTCGCCATGACGACACCTCTGCGAATCGTGTTTGCCGGCACCCCCGATTTTTCGGTGCCGCCCCTGCGCACCCTGCTCGGCTCTTCGCACGAGGTGGTCGCGGTCTACACCCAGCCCGACCGTCCGGCCGGCCGCGGCCGCAAGCGGGTTGCCAGCCCGGTCAAGGAAGTGGCGCTGGAGGTGGGCGTGCCCGTGGAGCAGCCGGTGAACTTCCGCGACCCCGACAGCGTGGCGCGACTGGCGGCCTACCGGCCCGACCTGATGGTGGTGGTCGCCTACGGCCTGCTGCTGCCGCCCGCGGTGCTGGCCGTGCCGCGTCTGGGCTGCGTCAACATCCATGCCTCCATCCTGCCGCGCTGGCGCGGCGCCGCCCCCATCCAGCGCGCCATCGAGGCTGGCGACCCCGAGACCGGGGTCTCGATCATGCAGATGGACGAGGGCCTGGACACCGGCCCGGTGTACCTGGTCGAACGCATCCCCATCGCGCCCGACGAGACCGGCGGCAGCCTGCACGACCGCCTCTCGGAACTGGGCGCGAGCGCCTTGATGAAGGCCCTGTCGGGTATTGCCGACGGTTCCCTGCAGCCCCGGCCCCAGGACGATGCCCAGGCCAGCTATGCGCACAAGCTGAGCAAGCAGGAGGCCTGGATCGACTGGAGCCGGCCGGCCGTGGCGATCGAGCGCCAGGTGCGTGCCTTCAACCCCTGGCCGGTGGCGCAGACCCGCTACGAGGACGCCAACCTGCGCATCTGGGACGCCTGGGCCCTGCCCGGCGAGACCGCCGAGCCCGGCATGGTGATGGCCGCCGGACGCGAGGGCATCGATGTATCCACCGGCGACGGCCTGCTGCGCATCACCGAGCTGCAACTGCCGGGCAAGCGCGCCATGAGTGCACAGGACTTCATCAATGCCCATCCCATCCAGGGCATGCTGCTCGGCAACCCGTGAGTACGCCCGATCCGCGTCTGCTCGCCGTGCGCAACCTGGCCGCCGTGCTCGACGGCCGCTCGCTCGACGAGGTGTTGGCGCTTCCCGTGCAGGGGCTGGACGGACGCGACCAGGCCCTGGTGCGTGAACTCAGCTACGGACTCTGTCGCTGGTACCGGCAGCTGCACGCCCTGGTCGCATCACGCCTGCGCAAGCCACTGCGCGCGCGCGATCGCGAGGTCCAGCTGCTGATGCTGCTCGGGGTCTACCAGCTGATGCACACCCGCATGCCGCCCCATGCCGCGGTGGCCAGCGTGGTCGAGGCGACCCGTCGGGCCGGGCAGACCTGGGCGGTGAAGCTGGTCAACGGGGTGTTGCGTGGCATCCAGCGCGAGCTGGCCGACCCGCAGGCGCCTCTGCACGCCATGCTCGCGGGGGACCTGTCGCTGCGCTTCGCTCAGCCGAAGTGGTTCGTGCGTGTCCTGGCCCGGGCCTGGCCGGAAGCGCACGAGGCCATTCTCGATGCCCTGCAACGACGTGCGCCCATGACCCTGCGCCTGGATACCCGGCGCCTGCCGCGCGAGACCTATCTGGCACGGCTGCGTGAGTCCGCTATCGAGGCCGCCGCACTCGAGACGGTGCCGGACGCGGTGGTGCTGGCGCGTCCGCTGCCGGTCGAGCGCCTGCCCGGATTCGCCGAGGGGCTGGTCTCGGTGCAGGATGCCGGGGCGCAGCTCGCCGCCCGCCTGCTCGACCCGCGCCCCGGCCAGCGCGTGCTCGATGCCTGTGCCGCGCCGGGCGGCAAGACCGGTCACCTCCTGGAGTTGGCCGACGAGCTCGAACTGACCGCGGTGGACGTGGAGGCGCGCCGTCTCGAACGGGTGCGCGAGAACCTGCAACGCCTGGGCCGGGAGGCGATCCTGCTGGCGGCGGATGCCGGCGCGCCGCCAGCGGCCTGGCGCGAACAGCCTTTCGACCGCATCCTGCTGGATGCGCCCTGCTCGGCCACGGGGGTGATGCGCCGTCACCCGGACATCCGCCTGTTGCGGCGGTGCGAGGACATCGAGGCCCTGGCGGTACGCCAGGCACGTCTGCTCGAGGCCCTCTGGCCCTGTCTGCGCCCGGGGGGCAAGTTGTTGTACTGTACCTGCTCGCTGCTGCCGCAGGAGAACGAGCAGGTGGTGACGGCATTCCTGCGCGTCCACCCGGAGGCGCGGCCCCTGCCGCTGCCGGACACCTGGGGCCATGCGCGGGAGACGGGGCGGCAGACCCTGCCCGGGGAATCGACGATGGACGGCTTTTACTATGCCTTGCTGGAGAAGCAGGATGGCTGAATGGCGTCTTCCCTTGTGGATGGCGTTGCTGGTGTTGTGCGGCCCCTTGCTGGCCGCTGCTGCTGCCCTGGAGTTCAGCCAGGTCACCATCACCCTGGGCGAGGACGACCGCATCTACCTGGATGCACAGATCCGCTACGAGCTTACCCCCACGGTCAGCGAGGCCCTGGAGAACGGGGTGCCGCTGACCTTCGTCACCCACGTGCAGATGCGTGATACCGAGGCCTGGATCTGGCAGCCGGATGCGGCGGAACACTACCTGCACAGCGTGTTGCGTCACCGCCCGTTGTCCGGGGTGTACGAGGTGCGCAACCTGGAGAACGACGACAAGCAGGTGTTCGCCACTCGCGAGGCGGCCCTGCGCTACATGGGGCGGATCCGCGACTTTGCGATCATCGAGCGCTCGCGGCTGGACCTCGAGCGTGAATACCTGGTCCGTCTCGAGGCCTATCTGGACATCGAGGCGCTGCCGCTGCCCCTGCGGCCGCGCGCCTATCTTTCCGCCGAGTGGCACCTGGCGGCGGAGGCCTGGGAATGGCGGATAAGGCCCTGAAACGCCACAAGCGCCGGCTCGATCTGATCGCCACCATCATGCTGGTGGTACTGCTGCTGGCCGCGCTGCACATGATGAGCGGCGCGGTGCAGCGCTCCGAGGCGCTGGATGCCTGGTTCATTCCCCTGCTGGTGTTCACCGTCTCCGGCCTGGTGATCCTGGTCGGTCTGGTCGGCTGGAATCTCTGGACCCTGTTGCAGGATTACCGGCGCCAGGCCGCCGGCGCGCGCCTCAACCTGCGCCTGGTGGTGTTGTTCGTGGTACTGGCCCTGGCGCCGGTGAGTGTGGTCTACATCTATTCGCTGCAATTCCTCTCCAAGGGCATCGACGGCTGGTTCGACGTACAGGTGGACAGCGCCATGGACGATGCCCTGGCATTGAGCAAGGTCTCGCTGGACCTGCACAAGCGCGAGATGCTGCGCCTGACGCGCAACCTGCTGGCCACCCTCGAGATGCCGGAACAGGGCGGTCTGCTGAACGTGGGCAGCGTACGCGAGGCGGCTGGTGCCTTCGAGGTATCGGTGTTCACCCGCGAGGGCAGGGTGCTGGGCCTCAGTCACCAGAACCCCGCGGTGCTCACCCCCAGCCCGCCGACTGCGCACATGATCAAGCTGGTGCGCGCAGGCAAGGACTTCGTCAGCCTGGTACCCCTCAAGGACGGGCAGATGGTGGTGCGCCTGATGGTGGTGGACCCAAATGGTCGTGACCTGGTGATGCAGGCCATCTTCCCGGTGCCCGAGCAGCTCAGCGAGCTGACCCGGCGTGTGCAGGCCGCCTACGAGGCCTACCGCGAGCGCGCCTACCTGCGTGGCTCGATCAAGTTCAGCTTTGCACTCACCCTGTCGCTGGTGATGCTGCTGGGGCTGTTCGCCGCCGCCTGGGCGGCCTTCTACACCTCGCGCCTGCTGGTGCGCCCGATCAAGCACATCGCCGAGGCCACCCGCTCGGTGGCTGCCGGGCACTACGAGGTGCGTGTGCCGCTGCCACGAGTGCAGGACGAGCTGGCCTTCCTGGTCGATTCCTTCAACCAGATGACCCGCCGCCTGGCGCAGGCGCACAATGTCGCCGAGGCCAGCCGCCGCGAGCTGGCGACGCAGCACCAGTATCTCGAGACCGTGCTGGGGGCCATCTCCTCGGGGGTGATGGCGCTCGACGAGGGGGGGGTGGTGCGCACCGCCAATCCGGCCACCGAGGCCATCCTGCAGGTGCCGCCGGCGGACATCGAGGGCCGCAATCTGCGCGAGCTGGCACAGATCGACGGCACCCTGGCGCCCTTCGTGGAGCGTATCCTCGAGGCCTTGGGGAGCGGCCAGCCGGAAGGCAAGATCGAGATCCGCCTGCAACGCGACGACCGTCGCCAGGTGCTGCTCTGCCAGTATTCCCGGCTGCCATTGCACGAGGGCGAGAACGGGGGACATGTGCTGGTCTTCGACGACGTGACCGAGCTGGTACAGGCGCAGCGCGATGCCGCCTGGGGCGAGGTGGCGCGGCGCCTGGCGCACGAGATCAAGAACCCGCTCACGCCCATACAGCTGGCGGCCGAGCGCCTGCGCCGCAAGTATCTGAAGCAGATGAGCCCGCAGCAGGCCGACGTGCTGGAACGCGCGACCAAGACCATCGTGCAGCAGGTCGAGGCACTCAAGACCATGGTCAACGAGTTCTCCGACTATGCCCGGCCCTGCCGCATGGAGCCGCGCCCCCTGGCCTTCGACGACTTTGTGGCCGAGGTACTGGATCTCTACGATGGTGCCGATCATGGCGTGCAGTTCACGCCCGGTGCGCCCGAGGCGGTGATCGAGGGCGATCCGGTGCGCCTGCGCCAGGTGCTGCACAACCTGGTGAAGAATGCACAGGAGGCGAGTGACGGCCAGGCGAGCGTGCAGATCGCCACCCGGGCGGTAGAGCGCAATGGTCGCCACTGGGTGGAGCTGCGGGTGGAAGACGAGGGCTCGGGCTTCGATCCCGCGATCATCGATCAGGTGTTCGAGCCCTATGTCACCAGCAAGCACAAGGGTACGGGCCTGGGCCTGGCCATCGTCAAGCGTATCATCGGCGAGCACGGCGGCAGCATCCGTGCCGACAACCGGCCTGAGGGTGGTGCTCGGGTGAGCATCCTGCTGCCCATGCGCCAGGCCGGGGTCGGGGAACCGCCCGCGGTATCTTCTTCCGAATCGAGAATGCGAGGCAGCAAGTCATGAGTGCCCCTTACATACTGGTCGTGGACGACGAACCGGACATCCGCGAACTGGTCAGCGAGATCCTGCAGGACGAGGGCTACCAGGTGGCCACCGCCGAGCACGGCGAGCAGGCGCGCCAGGCGTTGCGCGAGCGTCGGCCCGACTTGATCCTGCTCGATATCTGGATGCCCGATGTCGACGGTATCAGCCTGCTCAAGGAATGGGCCGAGGCCGGCGAACTGCCCTGCCCGGTGATCATGATGTCCGGGCACGGCACCGTGGAGACCGCGGTCGAGGCCACCCGCCTGGGGGCCTACGATTTCCTGGAGAAGCCGCTGTCGCTGGCCAAGCTGCTGCTCACCGTGGAGCGTGCACTCGAGGCGCACCGCCTGGCCCAGGAGAACATCCAGTTTCGGGCACGTGATGCCACCATGGTCGAACCGGTGGGCAACAGCCAGGTCATGGTGCGCCTGCGTGAGCAGGTCAAGCGTGTGGCCCAGCACGACACCTGGGTGCTGATCACCGGCGAGCCGGGCAGCGGGCGTGAGACCATCGCCCGCTATCTGCATGCGCACAGCGCGCGCCGTGACGGGCCCTTCGTGGACGTGGGCGTGTCCGGCATCACCCAGGGCGGGGCAGCGCTGGAACTGTTCGGGCGCGAGCGAGGAGGCCGTGTCGAATACGGTCGTCTGGAGCAGGCCGCCGGTGGCATCCTGTTCCTCGACGAGGTGGCCGACATGGACCTGGAGGTGCAGGCACAACTGGTGGCGGCGCTGGACACCGGCACCTTCCTGCGCGTCGGTGGTGCCGAGCCGGTACGCCTGGATGCGCGGGTGATTGCCGCCACCCGGCACGACCTGGCCGAGAAGGTGGCCGCCGGCGAGTTCCGCGAGGATCTGTTCTTCCAGCTCAATGTGGTGCCGCTGCACGTGCCGCCGCTGCGCGAGCGGCGCGAGGACATCCCCCTGTTGCTGGCCTCGGCGGTGGATCGCCTGGTGCTGCTCGACAAGCTGCCCTACCGGCACTTCTCGGTAGCGGCGCAGAACTACCTGCGCAATCATGACTGGCCGGGCAATGTACGCGAGCTGATCAACCTGGTGCAGCGGGTGCTGATCCTGGGGCACGAGCCCGAGGTCAGCCTGGAGGAGGTCAAGGCCGCTCTGGGCCAGTTGCAGCCGGCCGGCGCCGCGCCGCAGTTCGCCGGGGTGGTGCTTGATCAGCCGCTGCGCGAGGCGCGCGAGGCCTTCGAGAAGGCCTATCTCGAGTATCACCTGGAACAGGCCGGGGGCAACATCGCGCGCATGGCGCAGACCGTGGGCATGGAACGCACCCATCTGTACCGCAAGCTGCGCGACCGCGGTATCGAGATCAAGGGACGTTGATCTCGGCGGCTGCTAGAATCCGGCCCGAAGCGGGGGAGTCAGGACCATGAAGATCATCATCCTGGGTGCCGGACAGGTGGGTACCTCGGTGGCGCACAACCTGGCCTCGGAGGCCAATGACATCACCGTGGTCGATCAGAACGGCGACCTGCTGCGCGATCTTGCCGACCGCCTGGACATCCGCACCGTGCAGGGGCTGGCCTCGCACCCCGGGGTGCTCGCCCAGGCCGGCGCGGACGACGCCGACATGCTGATCGCGGTGACCAACAGCGACGAGGTCAACATGGTCGCCTGCCAGGCCGCCTGGACCCTGTTTCACACCCCGCGCAAGATCGCGCGGGTTCGCGCCCCGGAATACCTGAAGCACCCGGCACTGTTTTCGCAGGGCGCCCTGCCTATCGACGTGCTCATCAGTCCCGAGCAACTGGTCACCGACTACATCATGCGCTTGATCGAACACCCCGGCGCCCTGCAGGTGCTGGATTTCGCCGGCGGGCGGGTGCGCCTGGTGGCGGTGCGTGCCTACTACGGCGGCCCGCTGGTCGGTCACGAACTCCGCGATCTGAACGAGAGGCTGAGGGGGGGCGAGGCGCGTATCGCTGCCATCTATCGCAAGGGACGGGCCATCGAGCCGCAGGGGCATACCGTGATCGAGGCCGACGACGAGGTGTTCTTCCTCGCCGCGGCGCAGAACATCCAGGCGGTGCTCAAGACCCTGCGGCGCTCGGAAAAGCCCTTTCGCCGCCTGATCTTCGCCGGCGGCGGCAACATCGGTCGCCGCCTCGCCCAGGCGCTGGAGGACAAGTTCAGGGTGAAGCTGATCGAGCGCGACTCAGAGCGCGTGGAGAGTGCCGCTGAAGCCCTGCGCAACACCATCGTGCTCGCCGGTGATGCCGCCGACGAGAACCTGCTGCTCGAGGAGAACATCGAGGAGACCGATGTCTTCTGCGCGGTGACCAATGACGACGAAGCCAACATCCTCTCGGCCATGTTGGCCAAGCGCCTGGGCGCGCGCAAGGTGATGGCCCTGATCAACCGTGCGGCCTACGTGGACCTGGTGCAGTCGGACGTGATCGACATCGCCATCTCGCCGCAGCACGCCACCATCGGTTCCCTGCTGACCCATGTGCGGCGCGGCGACGTGGTCGTGGTGCACTCGCTGCGCCGGGGCGCGGCCGAGGCCATCGAGGCGGTAGCGCACGGCGACCGCAAGACCTCGCGCGTGGTCGGCCGTGCCATCGAGGACATCAAGCTGCCCAAGGGCACCAGCATCGGTGCCATCGTGCGCGGTGACGAGGTCATCATCGCCCACCACGACACCGTGATCGAGTCCGAGGACCACGTCATCCTGTTCCTCATGGACAAGCGCCGCATCCACGAGGTCGAACGCCTGTTCGCGGTGGACATCACCTTCCTCTGACTCATGCACCTGCAATCGGTTCAGCGCATCCTCGGCATCCTGCTGATGCTGTTCAGCGTGACCCTGCTGCCGCCCATCCTGGTCGCCTGGGGGGCCGGAGACGAGGGGCTGCGTCCCTTCCTGGTGGCCTTTCTCATCATCCTCGGCAGCGGCCTGCTGATCTGGCTGCCGGTGGCACGCAGTCGACGTGAGCTGCGGGTGCGCGACGGCTTCGTGGTGGTGGTGATGTTCTGGAGCGTGTTGACCCTGATCGGCGCGCTGCCCTTCGTGCTCACCGAACACCCGCACCTGAGTCTGACCGATGCGGTATTCGAATCGGCCTCGGGACTGACCACCACCGGGGCCACGGTGATCATCGGCCTCGACACCCTGCCGCCCTCCATCCTCTATTACCGCCAGCAGCTCCAGTGGCTGGGCGGCATGGGCATCGTGGTGCTGGCGGTGGCGGTGCTGCCCATGCTGGGCATCGGTGGCATGCAGCTGTACAAGGCCGAGACACCCGGCCCGATGAAGGACAACAAGCTCACGCCGCGCCTGGCCGAGACCGCCAAGGCGCTGTGGTATATCTATCTGGGCCTGACCGCGGCCTGCGCCCTGGCCTACTGGGCTGCGGGCATGAGCGCCTTCGATGCCCTGGGGCATGCCTTCTCGACCGTGGCCATCGGCGGTTTCTCCACCCACGACGCCAGCCTGGGGTATTTCGACAGCGTGGCCATCGACAGTATCGCCATGCTGTTCATGTTTCTCGCTGGCATCAATTTCTCGCTGCACTACGTGGCGATCCGCTCGCGTCATCCCGGCGGCTACTGGCGTGACCCGGAACTGCGCTTCTATGCCGCGCTGCTCGCCGGTATCACCGGGCTCACCATTCTCGGCCTGTATTTCAACGGCACCTACGAGAGCTGGGGCGAGGCGGTGCGCAAGGGCGCCTTCCACGCCATATCCATCGGTACCACCACTGGCTTCACCACCGACAGCTGGCACGCCTGGCCGGGCTTCCTGGTGATCCTGCTGCTGTTCAGCAGCACCGTGGGTGGCTGTGCCGGTTCCACCGGGGGCGGGCTCAAGGTGATCCGCGTACTGCTGCTGGTGCGCCAGGGGCTGCGCGAGATCCTGCGCCTGATCCACCCCAATGCGCGCATCCCGGTGCGCCTGGGCGACAAGGTGGTGGCGCCGCGGGTGATCGAGGCGGTGTGGGGCTTCTTCGCTCTGTACGTGGCCAGTTTCACCCTCATGTACCTGGCGCTGGCGGCCTCGGGTGTGGATCTGATGACCGCCTTCAGCGCGGTGATGGCCTGTCTCAACAACTTGGGGCCGGGGCTGGAAGGGGTCGGGCCGCACTATGCCGACATGCCGGTTCTCGGCAAGTGGATCCTGGTCTTTGCGATGTTGCTCGGGCGGCTGGAGATCTTCACCCTGCTGGTCCTGCTCACCCCGGCCTTCTGGCGAGACTGAGTGAGTGTGGAAGTCGACAACCACAGAGCATACAGAGATCACAGAGGTGTTGAAAGGTAGGGCTGTCTCGACGGGATTGCCACCGCGACCGACGGAGCGATGGTTCGCCTTCAGGAGGGGGCGTCTCGCCTTTTGCTATCGTTGAACTCTGAGCGCTCTGTGTCCTCTGTGGTGAATGAAAAACAAGGGATATCAGCACATCTTCCATGATCCGGGGTGTGGCTACCCAGCCTCATGGGGGGCTGGCGGTTTTCACGCACGGAAATTGACCGCTGGATAAGACAACAGAGCACTGCATCGCAGGGCTGATGCCCAGGGTGTTTGCATCTCGTGCCAGGGGAACGATCAAGTCTCTCTGGCTTTTGGTTTCATAATTTTTGGGAGGAATCGATGAGCAAGGCCAATAACGGCGCCAACCTGGGCTTCGAGAGCAAGCTGTGGGAGATGGCCGACAAGATGCGCGGCCACATGGACGCCTCGGAATACAAGCATGTCGTGCTGGGGCTGATCTTCCTCAAGTACATCTCCGACGCCTTCCAACACAAGTACGACGAGCTGGCCGCCACCGCGGAGACCGAATACACCGATCCGGAAGACCGCGACGAATACCTGGCCGACAACATCTTCTGGGTGCCGCCCGAGGCCCGCTGGGAACAGATTCAGGCCCAGGCGCCCCAGCCTGTCATCGGCAAGGTGATCGACGAGGCCATGACCGCCATCGAGCGGGAGAACCCCAGCCTCAAGGGCGTGTTGCCCAAGGACTACTCCCGCCCCGCGCTGGACAAGACCCGCCTCGGTGAGCTGGTCAAGACCGTTGGCGATATCGATCTGAAAGCCAGGAAATCCGGGGTACAGGACCCGCTGGGCCGGGTCTATGAATACTTCCTCGGCCGCTTCGCCGCCGCCGAGGGCAAGGGTGGCGGCGAGTTCTACACCCCCCAGTGCGTGGTGCAACTGCTGGTGCAGATGATCGAGCCCTACAAGGGGCGCGTCTACGACCCCTGCTGCGGCTCCGGCGGCATGTTCGTGCAGAGCGAAAAGTTCGTCGAAGAGCACGGTGGCCGGCTGGGTGATATCGCCGTCTATGGCCAGGAGTCCAACCCCACCACCTGGAAGCTGGCCAGGATGAACCTCGCCATCCGCGGCATCGACGCCGACCTCGGCCCCCACCAGGCTGACAGCTTCCACAACGATCTGCACAAGGATCTGAAGGCCGACTACATCCTTGCCAATCCACCCTTCAACATGTCCGACTGGGGCGGCGAGCGCCTCAAGGAGGACGTACGCTGGAAATACGGCGTGCCGCCGGCGAACAACGCTAACTATGCCTGGATCCAGCACTTCATCCATCATCTCGCGCCCAACGGCATCGCCGGCTTCGTCATGGCCAACGGCTCCATGTCCACGGCCACCACCGCGGAGCTGGCCATCCGCAAGGGGATCATCGAGGACGACCTGGTGGACTGCATCATCGCTCTGCCGGGCCAGCTCTTCTACACGACCCAGATCCCCGTCTGTCTCTGGTTTCTCACTCGCAACAAGAAGGCCGATGGCAGGCGCGGCTTCCGCGACCGCAGCGGCGAGACGCTCTTTATCGACGCCCGCCGCATGGGGCAACTGGTGGACCGGGTGCACCGCGAGCTGACGCCGGAAGACATCGACACCATCGCCGGTGTCTATCATGCCTGGCGCAGCGAAGGCGGAGAATACGAGGACAAGTCCGGCTGGTGGAAATCGGCCACGCTGGAGGAGATCCGCGAACACGGCTATGTGCTCACCCCGGGCCGCTATGTGGGGGCGGAGGAAGTGGAAGACGACGGTGTACCCTTCGAAGAGAAGATGGCTGCACTAACCACACAGCTCTACGAACAGTTCGACAAGGCAAGCAAGCTGGAAGCGACCATCAAGAAGAATCTGGCGGCGCTGGGGTTCGGGGAAAGACCATGATTGACTACAGCAAATTCGAGAAAGCACTCAAACACCTTCAGGCTCAGTTCGAGAACTACAAAACCCTCGATCCATCGTTGCCTGAATTGATACAAGAAGCCGTATCGGAATCGGTCATTCAGCGATTTGAAACCTGTTATGACTGCTTATGGAAGGTGTTGAAGCGCCATTTAGTGGAGGAATTGGGTATTCCTGAGGTACCCAACAGTCCTAAACCCATCTTCCGTCTGGCCAATGAAAACCGGCTACTGCCCAGCCCGATCGAACACTGGCTCCGCTTTGCCAACGCCCGTATTGCCACCGCCCACGACTACAGCGGAGAAAAGGCCAAAGAGGCGCTGGCCTTGATGGGGGACTTTATCCATGATGCCATTGGCCTGTATCAGAAGCTGACCGGCAGGGAGTGGACATGACCGCCGGGAAAACCCAAACGCTGGCGCTCACACCCGAGCAGCAAAACAACCTGCGGGAACTGCTGAAACGTTACCTTCCCGGTACCGAAGTCTGGGCCTATGGTTCCCGCGCCAAGGGCACCGCCAAATCCTGGTCCGATTTGGACCTGGTGGCTTTTGCCAGCTCGGAACAAAAAAATGCCGTTGCCGAGCTTCGAGAAGCCTTTGAAGAGAGCGACCTGCCGTTTCGGGTGGATCTGTTTATTTGGAAGGAAGTGCCGGGGTCGTTTAAGGAAAATATCAGAAAGGAGCGAGTGGTTTTGCAGAAAAAGGAGGTGTTGGGGTATGGGGGGTGAGTGGACCAAAGCTCTCCCCCTCTGTCAGGATAGATGTCGCCCCACGGATATGGGATTCTAACAATCCTT
>CAYMWJ010000021.1:0-28480 GCA_964394235.1 uncultured Sedimenticola sp.
TCAAGGTGATGAGCGTGGATGCCGAGCGCCGGCGCATCGGCCTGTCGATGCGTCTGTCCGACGAGCCGGGGCGCGAGGAGGACAGCACGCCGCGCGGCGAGCGCAAGGCCCCGCGGCGTGCGCAAAAGCCGCGCGAGTCCCGGGCGCCGAGTGGCGCACTGGCCGAGGCCTTTGCGCGCGCCAGGCAGAAGCGCTGATCCTTGTCGAGCGTATTGCCGGGTGATCCCCCATCAGGAACTGATCGAGATCAAGGGGCTCTGCCCGGCGTGAGGCTAGACTCGGCGAACCTTCCCCTGTCGGAGCCTGCCCATGGACTGTGATATCGCTATCGTCGGTGCGGGGCCTGCCGGGCTCGCGCTGGCCCGTGCGCTGGCCGACACCGACCTGCATACCGTACTGGTCGAGCGCCAGTCCTGCGAGCAACTGGCGGATCCTGCCTTTGACGGGCGGGACATCGCACTCACCCACCTGTCGCGGCGGCTGTTGCGTCGACTCGGGGCCTGGGAGCGCATCGCGCCGGCCGAGATCGCGCCGCTGCAATGTGCCCGCGTGCTCGACGGCGACTCTCCGCAGACCCTGGATTTCGGCGATGCGCGCGCGGAGGCCGAACCGCTGGGCTGGCTGGTCGCCAACCACTTGATCCGCAAGGCGCTGTACGAGGTGGTCGCGGTGCTCGACCGCGTGGAACTGCGCTGTGGCATGGCGGTGGAGCAGGTGGCTGCCGATGCCGATGGCGTGCGCCTGGCGCTGGCCGATGGCACGACGCTGCGTGCCCGCCTGCTGGTAGGGGCGGATACCCGGTTCTCCGCGACCCGGCGGCAGATGGGGATCGGTGCGGCCATGAAGGACTTCGGCCGGGTGGCCATCGTCTGCCGCATGCGGCACGAACTGGCGCACGAGCACACCGCCTGGGAGTGTTTCCACTACGGTCGCACCCTGGCGATCCTGCCCATGCCCGGCCATGCCTCCTCGATCGTCATCACCGTGCCGGCGGACCAGGCCCAGGCCATCCTGGAGCAGGAGCCGGCGGCTTTCGAGACAGAGGTGGCCCAGCGTTTCGGGCATCGCCTGGGGGCCATGCAGCTGGCCAGCGAGCGCATCGCCTACCCGCTGGTGGCGGTGCATGCCGACCGTTTCGTGGCCCGGCGCTTCGCACTGATCGGTGATGCCGCTGTGGGCATGCACCCGGTCACCGCACATGGCTTCAACCTGGGGCTCAGCGGGGTGGACCTGCTGGCCGGCGAGATCCGTCGCCAGTGGCAGCGCGGGGCAGACATCGCCAGCCCCGCCGCCCTGGCTCGCTACCAGTCACGGCACCGCCTGGCCACCCTGCCGCTGTTCCACGGCACCAACGGCATCGTCGGGCTGTTCACCGACGACCGCCTGCCGGCCCGCCTGGCGCGCAAGGCGGTGCTGCACCTGAGCGAGCGCCTGCCGCCCGTGCGCTGGGCCATCCGCCACAAGCTGGTCAGCCGAGAGCACGTGGGTGCTCCCTTGCTGGCCCTGTGGCCCTGAAGGACACTGGCCTTCCCGGATATCTGCCGGATCGACAGGCAGCAAAAAAGGGGTATCGAACGCACCGATACCCCAAACCGGCCCCCTCTGCTGCAGGGCATTCGGGAGGGCACGCGGGAGTCACAGCATATCGTTGTTACCCGATTGCTGGCATTCCTCGAGCTTGCGCCTCGCCTCGGCCTTGCGGCCCCGTGAATAGACGGGGCGTTCGGGGATGTCGGGAGCGCTCAGCACCTTCTTCAGATAGGGGATCGCCTTGTCACAGCGATTCTTGTCGGCCCAGTATTCACCCATGAAGTAATTGGGACCCATGCCCTCGGGGTCGATGGACAGGGCCTTTTGCAGGTACTCCAGGGCCTTGTCGTCGTCACCATAGCCGATGAAGCCGCCCGGCACCTTGTGGTAGAAGACGCCCAGGGTGGTGTAGGCGGAGCCATCGAGGGCGCGCGGGTCGATTTCCACGGCCTCGAGCAGCAGGTCGCGGCCTTTTTCCATCTGCGGCATGGCCTTGAACAGGGCGCTCAGGCCGCCCAGGGCACCGGCGTAGCCGCCACGCACGATGGCTTCCCAGATGCGTGGCTCGGCGCGCCCGGGATAATGCTGGTGAAACTGCTGTGCCCGTATCATCAGGCTTTTGAAGGCGTCGAGTTTCTTGTCACCTTGCAGTTCGTAGTTGGCTTGGGCCCAGGCGTGCTGTATCTGGCGCAATTCCTGGGTAAAGGCGTCTTCACCACTGGTGGCAGCGGCTGCAGCCAGGCCGGGGGCTGCCAGGGCGGCGATCAACAACAGACGTTTCATTGAGCTTCTCCTTTAGCGTAGGACCGCGCAATGCGGTTCTGTTTCTTCAAGGCGTTGTCCACGATGCGGGGAAACAGGGCGTTGATGCGCACGAACAGGGATTCCGGAAAACCGATGAAACGTTCCTTCCGTCGCTGTTCGATGGTCTCGATGATGGTCTGCACGACCTGTTCCGGCGGGTCCATGTGCATGCCGGTCGCCTCGCCCATGCGCTGAATACGGTCGTCGTTCATCGGCGTGCGTACCGCGCGTGGGGCGATGTAACCGACATGGATGCCGGTGTCGGCCAGTTCCCGGCGCAAGGCCTCGGAGAAACCCCGCAGCCCCGCCTTGCTGGTGGAGTAGGCGGTGAAATGGGCAAAGCCGATGGAACCGAAGATGGAGCCGATGTTGATGATGGCACCATGCCCCTGCTGGCGCATGGCCGGCAGCACGGCGCGGGTCAACCACATCGGCGCCAGCAGATTGACGTGCAGCAGGCGTTCGATGGCGTAGGGATCTTCGTCCTCGTAGGCGCGGAACGACATCATGCCGGCCAGGTTGATCAGCATGTCCACGCCGCCGAGGAAGTCCTGTGCCTGGCTGGCCGCCGCCTCGCAGGTATCGGCTTGTGAGAGATCGACGGTGATGCCGGTCACCCGCTGCGGTTCGAGTTGCGAGAGCAATGCTTCCAGTGCTTCGCCGTTGGCATCGAGCAGCGCCAGTTGGCAGCCGCGTGTGGCCAGTTCGGCGGCCAGCAGGCGGCCCATGCCGCCGCCGGCACCGGTGAGGATGATGCGTTGTTCAGGCCACTGCATCGTTGTTCTCCTCCGCGTCCAGGGGAATCATGGGCAGGGAACGGAAGATGTCGCCGTAGAGCCGGTAGAACATGCGTGCCGCATGGATCACCGCCTGGCGATCTTCAGGGGCATCCAGGCGATTGACCAGGTTTTCGTAGAAGCTGATGTGTCCCTCGTCCAGCGAGCCATGCGAGGTCAGGTAGCGGAAGGCCTCGGGTGGCAGGCCGAGCGCGCGGCGGAGGTTGTCCGCTGCCTGGGTCGCAAGGGTGACGCTGGTGCCCTCGAGTACCAGCACCATGCCGAAGAAGCCCACCGGGTTGCGCCGGTGAATGGTGTCCCAGGCGTAGGCGACCATCAATTCGGTGGCCGGTAGCGGCTCGCTGGTGCGGACCGCCTCGGGGTCGGCACCGGTGGCCGCCAGATCGTCGAGGATCCATTCCTGGTGGCCCATTTCCTCTGCGATGTATTCGCCAACCGCCTCGCGCAGCCATTCCAGGCGTTCGGGCAGGCGTGCGCCGGTGGCCATCAGCAGGGGGACCGTATGCTTTACGTGATGATAGGCCTGGGCGAGAAAGGCCTGATAACTCGCCAGTCCGAGCCTGCCGGCCGCGCCCTCGACGATGAAGGGGATGGTCAACAGCGCGTGACGTTCGCTGGCGGTGGTATCCAGTAGTTCCTGGTAGAAGTTCATGACGCCTCCTGGTAGCGCTGGGTGATACGGTCCGCATAGCGCCGCTGGATGGCATGGCGCAGCGGCTGTCCCGATGGACCGAGCAGGTCGTTGTCCGGGGTGAAGGGGGCGTCGGCCAGCAGCCAGTCGCCGATGCGGGCATAGTCCGGCAACTGCTGGTTGGCCTGGTCGATCGCTTTGGCGATGGTCTGTGGTGTGGCCCCCGGGGCGGCGACGATGATGGCGATGTTGAACGGCTGTCCTTCGCCCAGTACGCAGGCCTGCGCGATCGGGGGCTGTAGCATGAGCTGCTGTTCCACCCACTCGGGCGAGACGTTGCGACCGAAAGAGGTGATGAAGATGTCCCTTTTCCGGCCCACGACATACAGGAAGCCGTCGTCGTCGAAGTGGCCGATGTCACCGGTGTGCCAGTAGCCGTCGGAATCGATCAGGGGTGTGTCGATACCCACATAGCCCTGGAACAGGGCCCCCTTGACCAGGATCTCGCCATCATCGGCAGCCCGTACATCGACATGCGACAGGGGGCGACCGACGCTGCCCCGTCGTTGCTGATCCGGAGTGCACAGGGTGACGACACTGCTGCATTCGGACAGGCCGTAGCCCTGGTAGACCGGCAGGCCGAGTCTTTCGGCCTCTGCCAGCAGCCCCGAAGCAACCACCGCGCCGCCCACGGCAACGAAGCGCAGGCTGGAAGGGGGCGGCTCCGCAGTGGCTTGCAGCTGTCGCACCAGGCCACGGAGCAACTGGGGGGTGAGGATCAGGCTGGAGGGACGCATCTCCTGCAGGGTCTGCAGCAGGCGTGCCGGGTCGAATTGGTTGCCACCACCGATCCCCACCCGTTCCAGCCCGGGGCAGAGCAGGGTGGCGCCCGCCATGATCGGGGCGTAGATGCCGGCGATGTTCTCCAGCAGGGTGGCATAGGGCAGGATCGACAGGTGACGGTCTTCGCTTCGGGCCTCGGTGGCCTGGCACAGCGAGCTGGCCACGCTTTCCATGGCATCGAGGCTCAGGCGTACGCCCTTGGGAGTCCCGGTCGAACCCGAGGTATAGGTGATCCGAGCGGTATCGCGCAGGTCGGGTATATCGTCCCGTAAAGTGGTCAACGAAAAGGCCCAGAACGGCTGGTCGCCCAGGGCCGTGCGCTGGCCCTGTTTCGGGCGTACCGTGAGCGACACGGCCTCGGGCTCCGGGTGGTCGCACAGCAGCAGATCGGCGCCACAGTCGCCGATGGCGTGCTGGATCTGTGCCGGCGAGAAGAACTGTGGCAACGGCACGCAGGGGATCTGTTCGGCCAGGCAGGCCAGGTCGGCGATCACCCAGAAGGGACCGTTGTCGGCATACAGGGCAACGGTGCGTGGTCGTCGTGCCCGCAGCCAGGCACGCAAGGTCTGCACGGCCTCGTACAGTTGCAACCAGCTGAGATTGCCATCGTTGCCGATCAGGGCGATGTCGTTCGGGCAGGCGAAGGCCTTGTCGGCCAGGGCTTGCAACAGCGGACTCATGAGATGGCCTCTTGCGGCAGGCAGGCCTGGCGGCGTGAGCGTGTCGAGATCAGGCGCCGGTAGCCGTCCTCAATGCGGCCCACATAGACCTTCGGTTGATCGCGGTAGTAGTCGCCCCAGCGGTCGGCCTCGTCGGCCGGCAGCCGCTCGGGATCGGCTTCCGCCAGTTCCAGGGGATGCAGGCCGAGACGGTGGAAGGCGTTGTACAGCCGGCGCACCCCGGTGAACACCACCCAGCGGTACCCCATGCCATGCAGGCAACGCGTGGTGGCGAGGATGGACAGGCGGGCCATGCCCGGCGTGGAGTCGGCCAGATTGCCGACCTCCACGATCTGATCGCGGCGGATCGGCCGGCCCAGGCGCGCGCTCAACACCTGTTCGACGGGGCTGTCGAGGTAGTGCTCCAGGAAGAACCGGCCCTCGTGCCCCCCCCGGTAACCGACGACCGACTGGTGCTGCTGTCCATTGCGGATATGCAGGAAATGCGGCAGGAAATGACGGATCTCGGCGCCGTAATGTCGCCGAAAGGTTTCGGCAACGAAGGCCTTGAGGCGCTCGTGGGCCGCGCCGCCCTCGTCGACCAGTTGGACATCGATCCATCGAGTGGCGGACGGCTCGTTTTTCGGCGTCGTCGATCGGGGTAGGAGAATACGGGCCATATCCAGTCTCCGGTGCATGGAAAATTAACCCATATTCTGAACCGAAAAGCTGAACGCAGCCTGAAAGCCTCGGGGGGACAGGGTGAATGGGTTCACAAAATGTGCGGGAATCGCCGCACGATACGGGCAAGCGACTGAAGGCTACTTGTAGGGCTCGGGTTCCCGGGTGGCCGGCAACAGGCGACCGTCGAGCAGGACCGAGAAATAACGGGGGCGGCGATCGGGTCCACGCAGGCGCACCAGGTAGTGCCAGTGCCCCCGGTGGCCGGGGATGGGCTTGAGTTCGATGGCGGTGAGACGGAAGTCCTCGTCTCCCAGGTGGCTGCGTACCCGGTCCAGGGCCTGTTGCAGCGACAGCGGCACGGGCTGGCGCGAGGGGTCCCAGGTGGGGACACTGGCGAGTGCTGAAGGTGGCACGAAGCTCACCACCTTGACGTCGTCGATGTACTCGATCAGCTCCAGCGGGAACTCGACCCTCTGCGCCTGCGCCACGGGCATGATGGCGAGTACCAGCGGAAACAGCCGTTGCGCCAGTCGCATGCGGGGTGCCCGTGGTCCCGTCAGTGACGGAAGTGGCGCATGCCGGTGAACACCATGGCCATACCGTGTTCGTTGGCGGCGGCGATCACCTCCTCGTCGCGCATCGACCCCCCAGGCTGGATCACTGCGGCGATGCCGGCCTGGGCGGCATTGTCGATGCCATCGCGGAAGGGGAAGAAGGCATCCGAGGCCATTACCGAGCCCTTCACCTCCAGTCCGGCATGCTCGGCCTTGATGCCGGCGATACGCGCCGAGTTGACCCGGCTCATCTGGCCCGCGCCCACGCCGATGGTCATGCCGTCTTTCGCATACACGATGGCGTTGGACTTGACGAACTTGGCCACTCGCCAGGCGAACAGCAGGTCGCGCATCTCGTCCTCGGTGGGCTGACGTTCGGTGACCACCCGGGTCTCGCGCAGCAGTTGCAGATCGGTCTCCTGCACCAGCAGACCGCCATTGACGCGCTTGAAATCGAGCCGGTGCAGTGATTCTGCCGCCCATTCTCCGCAGGCCAGCAGGCGGATGTTCTGCTTGGCGGAGACCGCCTCGATGGCCTCGGCAGAGACCGTGGGGGCGATGATGACCTCGACGAACTGGCGGTCCACGATGGCCTGTGCGGTCTCGCCGTCGAGTTCGCCGTTGAAGGCGATGATGCCGCCGAAGGCCGATTCGGGGTCTGTGGCATAGGCGCGGTCGTAGGCCTCGAGCAGGCTGTCGCCCAGGGCCACGCCGCAGGGATTGGCGTGCTTGACGATCACGCAGGCGGGTCCTTCGGCGAACTGCTTGACGCATTCCAGTGCCGCGTCGGTGTCGGCGATGTTGTTGTAGGAGAGGGCCTTGCCCTGCAACTGGCGGGCGGTGGCGACACAGGATTCCTCGATGTCGTGCTCCACATAGAAGGCCGCCTTCTGGTGCGGATTCTCGCCGTAGCGCATGCCCTGTGCCTTGTGGAACTGCAGGTTGATGGTGCGCCCGAAGTCGTCGCGCGAGCCGTCGGGGTTGATCGCCCCCAGCCAGTTGGCGATGGCGCCGTCGTACTGCGCGGTGTGTTCGAAGGTCTTCACCGCCAGCTCGAAGCAGGTGGCCTCGCTCACCTTGCCGGCGTTCTCGCGCATCTCCTGGACGATGCGCTCATAGTCCCGGGGATCGACCACCACGGCCACATCGCGATGGTTCTTGGCCGCGGCGCGGATCATGGTGGGGCCGCCGATGTCGATGTTCTCGATGGCGTGCTCCAGGGTGCAGTCGGGACTGGCCACGGCCTGCTGGAAGGGGTAGAGGTTGACCGCCACCAGGTCGATGCGACCGATGCCGTGTTCTTCCATCACCTCGTCGTCGGTACCGCGGCGACCGAGGATGCCACCGTGGATCTTGGGGTGCAGGGTCTTGACCCGGCCGTCCATCATCTCGGGAAAGCCGGTGTAGTCGCCGACCTCGATGACCGGTATGCCGGCTTCCTTGAGCAGCCGCGCGGTGCCGCCGGTGGACAGGATCTCGACGCCGGCCTCGTGCAGCTCGCGGGCGAACTCGGCCACGCCGGTCTTGTCGGAAACGGAGATCAGGGCTCGGGTGATGGTGGGCATGTCGATTACCTTCGGACGCAAACGACGCGGCCGGCTGGCCACGCGGTAGTGATACGAAAACGGATCAGAGCAGATTGTACAACGTCAGCTTCTTGCGCAGGGTGGCGCGACTGATTCCCAGCAGCTGTGCTGCCCGCGTCTGGTTGCCATCGGTGTACTGCATCACGCGCTCGAGCAGGGGCTGCTCGGTCTGGGCCATGACCATCTGGTAGAGCTCGCTGGGTTCGGTGCCGTCGAGTTGAGCGAAGTATTCATCCAGGGCCTGGCGGACCAGGCGGCTGAGGGGGGCGCCCTGGCGGGATGTGCCGCCCCCGACCGAGGGCTCGGCGTGGTGGTGGGCAGGTTCGTTGGCGATCAAGGTCATGCGGCTTCCTCCCAGGAGGGCAGGCTGGCGAAGTGTTCATCGATCAGCCGGCGTTGTTCTTGCGGGGTGCTGGCCTGGTTGATGCGCTGCCGGAAGGTGCTGCCGCCGGGCTGGCAGCGGCTGTACCAGGCGATGTGCTTGCGCGCGATGCGCACGCCGTGTTCGGTGCCGTAGAAGGTGTAGAGTGCGTCCAGGTGCCCCAGCAGGGTGTCACGGATCCAGGTTGGCGGGCGTGGCGGAAGTTCTTCGCCGGTCTCGAGGTAATGCGCGATTTCCTCGAAGATCCAGGGGCGCCCTTGGGCGGCACGGCCGATCATCAGCGCATCGGCGCCGGTGGCCTCGAGCACCTGCCGTGCCTTGCGAGGGCTGTCGATGTCGCCGTTGGCGATCACCGGGATGGCCACGGTCTGTTTCACCTCGCGGATGCTGTCGTACTCGGCCTCGCCGGAGAAACCACAGGCGCGGGTGCGTCCGTGGACGGCCAGAGCGGCGATGCCCGCCTGCTCGGCGATGCGTGCGATGCGCGGAGCATTGCGATGCTGGCGGTCCCAGCCAGTGCGGATCTTGAGGGTGACCGGCACCTCGACCGAGGCGACCACTGCCTCGAGAATGCGCCCGACCAGTGCCTCGTCGCGCAACAGCGCGGAGCCCGCGGCGACCTTGCAGACCTTCTTCTTGGGACAACCCATGTTGATGTCGATGATCTGCGCGCCCAGTCCGACGTTGATGCGTGCGGCCTCGGCCATGGCGGTCGGATCACTGCCCACGATCTGCACCGAGATGGGGCCAGGCTCCCCGGCATGGTCCAGGCGGCGCTGGGTCTTGCGGCTGGCATACAGGCTGGTGTCGGCGGTGACCATCTCCGAGACCGCAAGCCCTGCGCCGTGGCGGCGGCAGAGTTCGCGGAAGGGGCGGTCGGTGACCCCGGCCATGGGGGCAAGGATCAACGGGCGGGTCAGTGCATGGTTGCCGATCAGCATGCGAGCAGGGGTCCTGGGGTTGGTTGTCTGCGCGCCCGCCTCGGGATGCCAGCGCGGCGGCCGGGGACGTAAACGACGGGCAATATTACCCCCTTGCCGGGGAAGTGCAACCGGATCACAGAAAGTCGATCACGAAGCCCTGGGCGCGCGGGCCGGGGTCCTTCAGACGCAGCTCGATCGTGACCACTTCCCCCGGCGGGGCGGCTGGCGGGCCGGACCAGTCCGGCGGCAGGTACTGTTCGGGGGTGAACAGGCGGCGCGCCACCAGGGCGCCGGTGCTGTCCTGCAGGGCGAGTTGCAGACGTGGTAGCGGCTGGGCGAAGGGCGCATCGTTGCGGATCGCCAGCCACAGGCGCAGGGCTGCCGGTGGACCAGGTTCGGCCTGCATGTCGCGTTCGATGACGGTGAAGTCCTGCGGTCGGTAATGGCCCGGCAGCTCGCAGTCGAGGATGGCGCACAGTTGCGCGGCCTGCGGCAGGTCGATCCACAGGTCGCGTCGTATCCAGGCGGTCTGTGCGAGCAGGGTCAGCGAGAGGATCAGCACCAGCAGCTTCTGCCACCAGGGCGTGTGCTTCGGTGGCGGGGGATTCAGCAGGGAGTCCTGGTCCAGGGGGGCGCTGGTGGCGGTGGGCAGTTCGTCGACCACCATGACGTCCGGGGTGGGGGGCGGCTCGTCGGACGGGGCGTGGATAGTGGAGTCCTCTGGCCTGGCAGGGGCCGTCGGTGCAGGATCTCGCCGTCGTTCCTCGGCCTCCGGCACAGGCACGCTCGGGGGCGCGAACGTCCTGTCTTCGACGAGGAGCGAGGGGTCCGGTTCGTCCAGGAAGAGTGGGTCGATCGCCGCTTCGGGAGGGGGCGGGGCTGGGGTGGCGTCGAGCGGGTTCTGAAAGGCGTTGAATATCCGGGTGCAACGATGGCAGCGCGCCAGTCCCTGAGACGGTTGCAGGGTTTGCGGGTCCACGTCATAGGCCGTATGGCAGTGTGGACAGCGGGTCCTCATGTCCCCTCCTCGCGGTGTCTGCCGTGCAACAGCACCCAGCCTTCATGTTCCTGCGGTGGCTGGAAATCGAAGAGGTCGCCATAGGCATCGGCCACCACCTCGGCCTGTTCGGCGAGGATGCCCGAGAGCACCAGGTCGCCACCGGGTCTGACCAGGCCGCCGATGCGCGGGGCCAGTTCGATCAGCACGTTGGCGAGGATGTTGGCCAGCACCAGTTGTACGGGCCGATCCTCGAACGCGCGGTCGTCGCAGGCCGACAGTCTGTCGGCCACCGCATTGCGCCGCGCGTTCTCGCAGGTGGCCAGTACCGCCTGCGGGTCGTGATCGACGCAATGAACATGGCGTGCACCGAGCTTGAGTGCGGCGATGCCGAGGATGCCCGAGCCACAGCCGAAGTCGATCACCTCGCGTCCTGCCGGCGGATGGGCATCCAGCCACTCGAGACACAGCGCGGTGGTTGGGTGAGTGCCCGTACCGAAGGCCAGGCCGGGGTCCAGGTCCACGATCGCTGCGTCCGGTCCGGCGTTCAGCGCCTGGCCTCCGGGGCGGATCCACAGGCGTTTGCCGAAGCGCATGGGGGCGAAGCGTTCCAGCCATGCCCGTTCCCAGTCACGGTCCTCGAGGATCTCGATCTCGAGGCTGCGCCCCGGTTCGCACGCCAGTGCATCGTTGAGCGCGACGCGCAGGTGGTCGATGTCGGTATCGCCGGGGAACAGGCCGGTCACCCGGGTCGCGGACCACAGGGGGGTCTCGCCGGGCGCAGGCTCGAGCATGGGCTCGTCACCGGCGTCGCCCAGGGTGACCGACAGGGCGCCGAGGTTCTCGAACAGCCGCTCGACCAGCGGCGCCTGTGACTTGTCGACCGTCAGGTGGGTCTGGATCCAGGGCACGGCTCAGAGACCGAGCTTCTTTTCCAGGTAGTGGATATTGACCCCGCCGGCGGCGAAGTTGCCATCGGCCATGATGTCGGCCTGCAGAGGGATATTGGTCTTGATACCTTCGATCACCATCTCGGACAGCGCCCCGCGCATGCGCGCGATGGCCACGTCGCGGTTCTCGCCGTGAGTGATCAGCTTGCCGATCATGGAGTCATAGTAGGGCGGCACGCGGTAGCCGCTGTAGACGTGGGTGTCCACGCGCACGCCCGGTCCGCCCGGCACGTGCAGGCGGGTGATGTCGCCGGGGCTGGGCATGAAGGTCTCGGGATCCTCGGCGTTGATGCGGCACTCGATGGCGTGCCCACGCACCACGATGTCTTCCTGGCGGTAGGTGAGCGGCTGGCCGGCGGCGATCAGCAGCTGTTCCTTGACGATGTCCACGCCGGTGATCATCTCGGTGACCGGATGTTCCACCTGCACCCGCGTGTTCATCTCGATGAAGTAGAACTCGCCGTTCTCGTACAGGAACTCGAAGGTGCCGGCGCCGCGATAACCGATGCGACGGCAGGCCTCGGCGCAACGTTCGCCCATCCTGGCGCGCAGTTCCTCGGAGATACCCGGCGCCGGTGCCTCCTCGACCACCTTCTGGTGACGCCGCTGCATGGAGCAGTCGCGCTCGGCCAGATGGATGGCATTGCCGTGCTCGTCGGCCAGTACCTGGAATTCGACATGCCGCGGGTTTTCGAGAAACTTCTCCATGTACACGGTGTCGTTGCCGAAGGCCGCGGCCGCCTCGCTCCTGGTGAGCGAGACGGCGTTCAACAGTGCGGCCTCGGAATGCACTACGCGCATGCCGCGCCCGCCACCGCCGCCGGCGGCCTTGATGATCACCGGGTAGCCGATCTCGCGTGCCAGGCGGAGGGTGCGCTCCTTGTCGTCGTCCAGCGGGCCGTCGGAGCCGGGCACCGTGGGTACCCCGGCCTCCTTCATGGCCTCGATGGCGGTGATCTTGTCGCCCATCAGACGAATAGTCTCCGGGCGCGGACCGATGAACTTGAAGCCCGAACTCTCCACGCGCTCGGCGAAGTCGGCGTTCTCGGAGAGGAAGCCGTAGCCGGGGTGGATGGCGGTGGCGTCGCACACCTCGGCGGCGCTGATGATCGCCGGGATGTTCAGGTAGCTGTCGGTCGACGAGGCGGGGCCGATGCATACCGACTCGTCGGCCAGGCGCACGTGCTTGAGGTCGCGGTCGGCCTCGGAGTGCACGGCCACGGTGGCGATGCCCAGTTCGCGGCAGGCGCGCAGGATGCGCAGGGCGATCTCGCCCCGGTTGGCAATGACGACTTTGTCCAGCATGGGCCTACCCGATCACGAACAGCGGTTGGTTGTACTCGACCGGCTGGCCGTTCTCAACCAGGATCTTCTGTACCGTGCCGGCGATGTCCGATTCGATCTGGTTGAGGATCTTCATCGCCTCGATGATGCACAGGGTGTCGCCGGCCGAGACCTTGGAGCCTTCCTCGACGAAGGGCTTGGAGGTCGGCGAGGGCGCACGGTAGAAGGTGCCGACCATGGGCGAGCGGATGATGTGGCCCTCGGGTTCGGCGTCCTCGGCCGGTGCCGCGTCGTTGTCTGCCACTGCCGGTGCGGCGGCCGGGGCGGGTGCCGGCGCGGCGGCGGGCATGACCATCGCCGGCGTGCTGCTGCCGATGCGGCTGATGCGGACCGACTCCTCGCCTTCGTGGATCTCGATCTCGGCCACGTCGGACGCCTCGAGCAGTTCGATCAGTTTCTTGACTTTGCGGATGTCCATGAGAGGTTCCTGGTTCGATGTTGTGAAGGATTCACCCGACGCGCGCCAGGGCAGCGGCGAGTGCCAGCTCGTAGCCTTGCGCGCCGAGGCCGCTGATCACTCCCACCGCGATGTCCGACAGGTAGGAATGATGGCGGAAGGGCTCGCGTGCGAACACGTTCGAGAGATGGATCTCGATGAACGGGATGTCCACGCCGAGCAAGGCGTCGCGCAGGCCGATGCTGGTATGGGTCAGGGCCGCCGGGTTGACGAGGATGAAGTCCACATCCTCCCGGCCGGCCTGGTGAATGCGATCGATCAGTGCGCCCTCGTGGTTCGACTGGAAGAAGGCGAGTTCGTGTCCCTCTGCCCGGGTACGCAGGCGCTGCTCGATATCGTCCAGTGTCGTCGAGCCGTAGGTGGCCGGTTCACGGGTGCCCAGCAGGTTCAGATTGGGTCCGTTGAGCACCAGGATGCTTGCCATGAGGATGTGCCGCCTGTCTCGCCAAGGGTGTGTTTTGTCGCCATCTGTGCCGAAAAGACGCGAATCTGCGGACAATTCTGGGCGAGTCGCTCGGCCTTGTCCAGTCCGGGGTTCAGATTCTCTCCGGCGAGGCGTAGCTGCGCCGGTTGTTCTCGATGGCCCGGCGGATCACCGGCTCGATCTGTTCGCGGCTCACCCCGCCGGTGAAGCGAGCCAGGATGCGCCCCCCGGGCTCTACCACCACGGTGAAGGGCAGGCCTTCGAAGCGGTTGCCCAGACGTCGCGACAGGGTAATGGCCTCCAGGTCGCCCAGCAGCACGGGATATTCCACGCCATAGGTGTCGACGAAGTCGGCGACCGGTTCGCGGTCGTCGATGGCGATGCCGACAAAGCGTACATTGTCGCGTGCATATTGTTCCTGCAGGTCCACGAACAGCGGGGTCTCCTCACGACAGGGAGGGCACCAGGCAGCCCAGAAGTTGAGCACCAGGATGTTGCTCTGCCATTCGCTGCCGTGGCGCAGACGGCCTTCGAGGTCGGGGTAGGCGAACTCGGGCATCTGCTCGAGCACCGGGGCTTCGGTCGGTTCGGCGGGACGCTCGGCCTGGCGCAGCATCTTGATGCCGATGCCGCTCAGCGCGCCGACCAGCAGGCCCGCCAGGGCGATGACGAGGATGCGGGTCGGTTTCATGGCCTGGCCGCCTGCCGTGCGCTGTCGAGCAGTGCCTCGACCGTGGGTTCACCGACCAGGCGCAGTTCAGGCCGCAGGCGGCCGGAAGGATCCCAGAAGAACAGGGCCGGCGGCGCAGGCAGATCGAGGCGGTCGGTCAGTTCGCGGTCCTGTGCGTCCTGGCGCGTGATGTCGGCCTGGAGCAGCACGAACCCGGCCAGCGCCTGCTGTACCCGCGGGTCGGGGAAGAGTTCCTTTTCCATTACCTTGCAGTAGGTACACCAGTCGGCGTAGAAGTCGAGCATGACGGGCTTGCCGGCGGCCTGCGCTGTGGCCAGTTCCGCCTGCAACGCGTCCCAGCCGTGGATGCGCTTGAACGCCAGGTGGGCCGGGGCGGTCGGCCCTGCGCCGCTGCCGGTGAACAGGCCACGCAGCGGCTGGGTGGTGTCACGCCCGCCGGCCGCCACGCCGATGATGAAGGTGGCACCGTAGATCAGCAACACCAGACCCAGGCCCTTCCACAGCCGGTACCAGCCGCTCGTGCCCTCGGGCAGCTGGCGCAGCGCGCCCATGTACACGGCGGTGACGATCAGCAGTGCGCCCCACAGCAACATGATGGTGGATGTCGGGATGTAGGTGGGGCTCATGCGCTCGAGGAAGCTGAGCGCCAGCGCCAGCATGATGACCCCGCCACTGGCCTTGACGGTATCCATCCAGGTGCCGGCCTTGGGCATCAGCGCGCCGCCACCGGCACCCATCACCAGCAGCGGCAGGCCCATGCCGGTACCGAACAGCCACATGATGAGGAAGCCGTGCAGCAGGCTGTCGGACGAAGCGGCAAAGGCCAGCATGGCCAGCAGCACAGGGCCGCCACAGGGGCCGACGATCAGCGCCGAGACCACGCCCATCAGCCCCACGCCCACCACCGAGCCCCCTTTCTGCTGGTTGCTCAGGTTGTTGAGCCGGCTCTGGATCGCTGCGGGTACCTGGATCTGGAAGAAGCCGAACATCGACAGCGCGAGCGCCACGAACAGGAGGATCGAGGGCACCAGTACCCAGGGCGTCTGCAGGGCCGACTGGATGCCCAGCGACTTGCCGACCAGCGCCATGGCGATGCCCAGCACGCCGTAGGTCAGTGCGATGCCCTGGGTGTAGGCCAGCGAGAGCTCGAAGGCGCGGATAGGCGTGACCTTGTCGCCCTGGCCCATGATCAGCGAGGTGAGGATGGGGATCATGGGGTACATGCAAGCGGTGAAGGCCACCAGCAGGCCGAAGCCGAGGCTGAGCAGCAGGCCCAGGCCGTAGCCCGAGCCGTGCAGGCGGTCGAGCAGTGCGTCCTGTTCGTTGCGCGGTGCGGCGGCCGATGCGGTGGTCGTGGCAGTGGCACTGTCCTCCGGCAGGGGTTGCGGCGCCTTCGGTGCCGTGATCGGCTCCGGCTGCGCGGCAGTGGCCGGCTGTGCGTTGCCATCGCCGATGGCCGGCAGCAGCACGCGCAGGGTCTTCTTCTGCGGCGGGTAGCAGATGCCGCGCTCGGCGCAGCCCTGATAGCCGGTGAGGACCTCGATCTCGGTCTCGGCCGGGTTGTCGCGGATCAGGGGGATGCGCAGTTCCACCGCCTTGTGATAGACCAGCACGTCGCCGATGCTGCCATCGGGCCTGATGGAATCCTTCTTGATGTCGGCCGGGGGCAGTGCGTACTCGCCGAGGCGCACGCCGTCGCCTCCGACCCGGACCTCGAGCTTGTCCTGGTACAGGTAGGTGCCGTCGGCGATCTGCCAGCGCACGACCAGGGTCTTGCCGTCCGGGCTGTCGGCCGCCACGCGGAAGGCCTGGTCGACCGGCAGGATGTCGTCTTCCAGGGCGCCCAGACCCAGGGCGTCGTTGAGCGCGCCGAGGGCGTCGTCACCGCCCGCCGGTGCCGCCGGGCTGGCGGCGGGAGAAGCGGCAGCGGTCGCTGCGGCGGCCAGGCGCGGTGCCGGCAGCGAAACCTCGTGTATCTGGGGCGGATAGCAGATGCCTTGCTCGGCGCAGCCCTGGTAGCGCAGCTTCAGGGTCAGGCCGTCCAGACCGTCGGGGAAGCCGGTCACCGGCGCCTGCACCCGGGCGCTGCGGTGATAGACCTCGACCTTGCCGAAGATGGGGTCGTTCTTGATCTCGGGTTCGGAGGTGTTCAGTTCGCCCAGGGTCACCCGCGAGTCGGCAGGCGTCACCCGAAACTTGTTGCGGTACAGGTAGTAGCCTTCGGCGATGGTCCAGTCCATCACCACCGTGCGGCCGTCCTCGCCCAGTCGGGCCTGGACCTGGAAGGCCTGTTCGGGGCGCAGGAAGTCCTCCTGTGCCGGTATGCTCTGGACGAGCAGGAGCAGGGCGGGGAACAGCAGTCGGGTCAGTCGGTGCATGTCTGTATCCAGTCGAGGTATTCGATCAGGCCGCCGGTCACCGGCAGGGTGAGGATCTCCGGCAGCTCGTAGGGATGTTCACGGCGGATGACCGCCTCGAGCTCGACGTAGCGCCGGGTGCTGGTCTTGATCACCATCTGGTGCTCCTCGCCGCGCTCGATGCGGCCCTTCCACGGGTAGATGGACGTCATGCGGCCGTGAATATTCACACAGGCCGCCAGTTTTTTCTGGACAAGTTTTTCCGCCAGACGTTCGGCGCCTTCCCGTTCGGGGTGGGTGGTGAGCACGATCAGGACATCGTCAGGCATTGTATTTTCCGTTGTCTGCCCGCATGCAGGTGATTCATTCTATGATACGGTTGCGCCGCCCGTCACACCGGAGTCCGCATGACCCATCCCCTGCTGTTGTTCCTGGCGATCTTCGTGATCGCTCCCCTGGTCGAGCTGTATGTGCTGATCGAGGTCGGCGCGCGTATCGGCGCCTTTTCCACCATCGCGCTCTCGGTGTTCACCGCGGTGCTCGGCGGCTGGCTGGTGCGTCTGCAAGGCTTTGCCGTGCTCTACCGGGTGCAGGGGACCATGGCGCGCGGTGAGGTGCCGGCGCTGGAGCTGCTCGAGGGTGCGATGCTGCTGCTCACCGGTCTGGCCCTGCTGCTGCCGGGCTTCATCACCGACGCCGTGGGCTTCGCGCTGCTGATCCCGCCGTTGCGACGCGCGCTGATCCTCTGGTACCTGCGCAGAAACGGCACCTTGCGTCCTGGCCCGCCACCGCCTCGCCCCCCGTCGTCGGGCGGCTTCATCGAGGGCGATTTTCGTCGCGACGATTGATCGGCGCCGGTTCTGGTCGCAGAATCCGGTGATATCACAGCCGGAGGATACGCCATGCCCCTGATTCAGCCCTTCACTGGCCTGCGCCCGGTGGCCGGTCGCGAAGCCGAGGTGATCGCCCCACCCTATGACGTCATGAACCGCGAGGAGGCCAGGGCCATGGTCGAGGGCAGGCCCTGGAGCTTCCTGCACATCTCGCGGCCCGAGATCGACCTGCCCGACGAGACCGATCCCTACGATCCCGCGGTGTACGCCAGGGGGCGCGAAAACCTGGACCGCATGATCGCCGAGGGGGTGTTGGCACGCGATCCCCGGCCCGCCTACTACGCCTATCGCCTGACCATGGGCGAGCACCGCCAGACGGGCATCGTCGCCGCCGCCTCGGTCGCGGCCTACGATGCCGACCGCATCAAGAAGCACGAGTTCACCCGCCCGGTGAAGGAAGACGATCGGGTGCGCCAGATCGATGCCCTGAACGCCCAGACCGGGCCGGTGTTCCTGGTCTACCGCGCCGATCCCGAGGTCGACGCCCTGCTCGCCGAGGTCGCCGCCGGCACGCCCGACATGGACGTGACCGCAGCCGACGGCGTGCGCCACGAGCTGTGGGTGATCGATGATCCACGACGGGTCGAGCGTCTCACCGCCGCCTTCGACGCCATGGAGGCGCTCTACGTGGCCGACGGTCATCACCGCTCGGCCGCCGCCTCGCGCGTGGCCGCGGCGCGCCGCGAGGCCAACCCGGCGCACACCGGCGAAGAGAGCTGGAACTACTTCCTGAGCGTGATCTTCCCGCACGACCAGATGCAGATCCTCGACTACAACCGGGTGGTGCGTGACCTCAACGGGTTGTCGATCGAGGACTTCCTGGCACGGGTGGCCGAGCGCTTCGACTTTACCCAGGAGGACACCCCGGTGCGCCCGCGTGGCCCCGGCGAGTTCGGCATGTACCTCGATGGCCGCTGGTACCGCCTGCGCCTGCGCGACGCGCACCGCAGCGACGACCCGGTACGCGGTCTGGATGTGAGCCTGCTGGCCGAGCATCTCATCGAACCGGTGCTCGGCATCTCGGACCCGCGACGCGACGAGCGCATCGATTTCATCGGTGGCATCCGTGGGCTGGGCGAGCTGGAGAAGCGCGTGGACAGCGGCGACTGGGCCCTGGCCTTTGCCCTGTATCCCACTTCCATCGAGGCCTTGATGGCGGTGGCCGATGCCGGCCAGGTCATGCCGCCCAAGTCCACCTGGTTCGAACCCAAGCTCGCCGATGGCCTGGTCAGTCACGTGCTCGACTGAGCGGACGGGGAAAACTGCGAAGGGCGCAAAGGTCATCAAGGGAAAACCACAAAGAGCACAAAGCACACGAAGGCCGTGAAAGCAATTCCCTTCAGTGCCTCCTGATTTCTTCCTCGGCCCGCACTGCTCCGGGTGGTCAGGGAGGAATCCGAGAAGCGGAATCGCGCTGGACGCATACGGGTCGGTCTCTCCTTGATCCGCCCGTGGGGAGAGGGGTGCCACCAAGGCCCAATCCAGGTTGATCAGGCCCACGCAAAATCCTTTGTGCGCTTTGTGTCCTTCGTGGTTTTCTCTTCGCGTCCTTGGCGGTTGCCCGAACTTTCGCCCGCGACCTGTCTTGACTTTCCCCGATCCGCCCATACTATTGGCACTCACCTGAAACGAGTGCTAACAATCGTTGGCCGAGAACAACCCCTTCAGAGCTTTTGGAGACCTGATCCCATGAACATCCGTCCGCTGCACGACCGTGTCGTGATCCGTCGCAAGGAAGAAGAGACCACCACTCCCGGGGGCATCGTGCTGCCCGGTTCCGCCACCGAAAAGCCCATCCAGGGTGAGGTGCTGGCCGTGGGCAATGGCCGCATCCTCGAGAATGGCGATGTGCGCCCGCTGGACGTGAAGGTGGGCGACACGGTGCTTTTCGGCAAGTACTCGGGCACCGAGGTGAAGCTCGGTGACGAGGAGGTGCTGGTCATGCGCGAGGAAGACCTCCTGGGCGTGATCGAGGGTTGATCGCGCAAGATCCCCACAGATTTCAAGATTTTCAAGCAAGATTCAGAGGAAAAAGAAAATGGCAGCCAAAGATGTACTGTTCGGCGACGACGCGCGCCAGCGCATGATGCACGGCGTGAACGTGCTCGCCAACGCGGTCAAGACCACCCTCGGCCCCAAGGGCCGCAACGTGGTGCTGGAGAAGTCCTTCGGCGCTCCCACCATCACCAAGGACGGCGTGTCCGTGGCCAAGGAGATCGAACTGAAGGACAAGTTCGAGAACATGGGCGCGCAGATGGTCAAGGAAGTCGCTTCCCAGACCAACGACATCGCCGGTGACGGCACCACCACCGCCACCGTGCTGGCCCAGGCCATGGTGCGCGAGGGCCTGAAGGCCGTCGCCGCCGGCATGAACCCCATGGACCTCAAGCGCGGCATGGACAAGGCTGTGCACGCGGCCGTCGAGAAGCTGCGCGAGATCTCGGTGCCCTGCGCCGACAGCAAGGCCATCGCCCAGGTCGGCACCATCTCGGCCAACTCCGACGAGTCCATCGGCAACATCATTGCCGAGGCCATGGAGAAGGTCGGCAAGGAAGGCGTGATCACCGTCGAGGAGGGCTCCGGCCTGGAGAACGAGCTGGACGTGGTCGAAGGCATGCAGTTCGATCGCGGCTACCTGTCGCCCTACTTCATCAACAACCAGCAGAACCAGACCGTGGAGATGGAAGATCCTTTCGTGCTGTTGCACGACAAGAAGATCTCCAATATCCGCGACCTGCTGCCGGTGCTCGAGGCTGTCGCCAAGGCCGGCCGTCCGCTGGTGATTATCGCCGAGGACGTGGAGGGCGAGGCCTTGGCCACCCTGGTGGTCAATACCCTGCGCGGCATCGTCAAGGTGGCCGCAGTCAAGGCGCCGGGCTTCGGTGATCGCCGCAAGGCCATGCTGCAGGACATCGCTATCCTCACCGGCGGCACCGTGATCTCCGAGGAAGTCGGCCTGAGCCTGGAGAAGGCCGGCCTCAACGAGCTGGGTAACGCCAAGCGCGTGGTCATCACCAAGGAAGAGACCACCATCATCGATGGTGCTGGCGCCGAGGACGACATCAAGGCCCGCTGCGAGCAGATCCGCGCGCAAATGGAGGAGACCACCTCCGACTACGACCGCGAGAAGCTCCAGGAGCGCCTGGCCAAGCTGGCCGGCGGCGTGGCCGTGATCAAGGTGGGCGCCGCCACCGAGGTCGAGATGAAAGAGAAGAAGGCCCGCGTCGAAGACGCCCTGCACGCCACCCGTGCGGCGGTCGAGGAAGGTATCGTGCCCGGCGGCGGCGTGGCCCTGGTGCGCGCCCAGCAGGCCGTGGCCGAGCTCAAGGGTGACAACGCCGATCAGGACGTGGGCATCAGCATCGCCCGTCGCGCCATGGAAGAACCGCTGCGCCAGATTGTGGCCAACGCCGGTGACGAGCCGTCGGTGGTGTTCAACAAGGTGGCCGAGTCCGAGGGCAACATGGGCTACAACGCGGCTACCGGCGAGTACGTGGACATGATCGAGGCCGGTATCCTCGATCCCACCAAGGTGACCCGTTCGGCACTGCAGAACGCAGTCTCGGTGGCTGGCCTGATGATCACCACCGAGTGCATGGTGGCCGACGAGCCGCAGGACGAGGCCGCCGGTGGTGGCGCGCCCGACATGGGCGGCATGGGCGGTATGGGCGGCATGATGTAAGCCGTCCGGTCGTCCCGACCTGAAAGACCCCGCGTCTGCCTGGCGCGGGGTTTTTTCATGTGAGCGGGGTATTGGGGTCGTTGCGGGAGGTCTGCCCGGGCCGAATGTGTGTTCAGGCCACGGCCTCCTGGCAGGCGGTGTCGCCGGCCTCGATCTCGATCACCGAGATGTCGTCCGAGGCGGGAGTCTGGTTGGTGAACGCCAGGATCTCGGCCTTGAGGCGTTCAATAGCGGGACCCGGTCCCTTGGCCTCGGCCAGCAGGGCCAGCAGGCGTTTGCGCCCCCACATGGTGCCGTCGTGGTTCTCGGCCTCTATCAGACCGTCGGAGTACACCAGCACGCGATCACCCGCGGCCAGGCTGTGATGGGTGCAGTGATCGGTGAACTCGGTATCGCCGACTACGCCCAGCGGCAGGTTGTCGGCAGGAATCTCCTCGAAATAGCCGTCGTGACGCCGGATGAGCACCGGTGGAAGGCCGCCGTTCCACAGTTCCAGTCCGCAACGTTCGGGAGTTACCTTCATGATGACGGCACAGCAGAAATAGCCGGTGGGCAGCAGGGTATGGAGCTTGCAATTGAGCTCGCGGGCGATCAGCGCCACCTCCAGTCCCTTTTCGGCCATGGCGCGGAATACGGTGGAGGCAGGCACCGCGCCCAAGGCGGCTGGCAGGCCGTGGCCGGTGAAATCGCCGAGGAAGACATAGGTCGAGCCGTCCGTGCCGCGTACCACCTGGATCAGGTCGCCTGACAGGGTGCCCATCGGTTGATTCCAGGCATGGATGCCCGGGGGGCGCTCGTCGTTGGCCAGGGTGAGCTGTTCAAACACGTGGCGGGCGATGGACTCTTCCTGGGCCAGTATTCTGTGTTGCTCGAGCAGGTGGCGGTTGGCCTCGGCCAGTTCACGATGGGCCTGCTCCATCTCGTTGCGCGCGCTCAGCGCTTCGGTCAGAGTCTGGTTGTAGCGGTGGGCAATGGAATACAGCAGGGCGCCGAACAGGCCGAACACCGGCCAGGCGACCAGGGCCTGCAAGCCGTGTCGCCAAGTGTAGGAGATCAGCAGACTGCCCATCAGTGCGAGCAGGTAGCTGCGATAGTGGTCCACTCGCAGGACATGGCTGCTCAGGGCCACGATGGCAATCAGCGCTGGGCTCAGCAGGGTGAAGGACTGCAAGGCCAGCGGCAGGTTGTCCACCGGGTGGATGCCGAGCAGGCCCCAGACTAGCCCGGAGACGATGCCGGAGTAATGATGGCGCCGTTCCAGGGTCGCCAGGTCGCAACGACTGGGATCACACTTCCTGAAGTCGTCGATCAACTGCACGCGCACTATGGCCACGCCCAGGGTGCCCAGCAACCAGGCCGCCAGCCAGGGGGTGTATTGATAGACGGCCAGCACCCCGAAGCTGAACAGAGCGGCGATGGCGGAAAAACGTGCCGAGGTCGCCGTCTGCGTCAGCAGCAGGTGTAACTGCTCCGCTTGCGTCTCTTGCGCGGACGTTGTCATATTCATGCAGGGTTTAGCGGCTGCACTCGGCCGGGCTTGAGCCGTTTTTCTTTCGGGAGAGGACATGCACGAGGCGAACCGGCAGCGGCTGGAGCGATGGGAGCGCGAATGGCGGGCCTTGCCCGCGCGGCCGCCGCTGGACGAGACGCTGGAGCGCCAGCGTACCTGCGTCTGGCTGGGAAGCGAATTCGCGGCACGGCGCATGCTGCGCCATCCCGAGGAGTTCGCGGAACTGTTGGCGCTGGGCTTGCTGGGGCGTGCGCGCGAGCTCGACGAGATGGCCTCCGACCTGGCACAGGCGCTCGTGGGCGTGGATGACGAGGAGGCGTTGGGACGTGTATTGCGCCGCTTCCGCCAGCGCGAATTGCTGCGCATCGTCTGGCGCGACCTGGCCGATCTCGCCCCCCTGCATGAGACCTTGTCCGAACTGTCCGAGCTGGCCGAGCTGAGTGTCCGTTTCGGCCTGGACTACCTTTACCGCTGGGCGGTGGCGCGCGACGGCACGCCGCGTGATGCCGAAGGGCGGGCGCAGCAGCTGGTGGTGTTGGGCATGGGCAAGCTGGGTGCGCGCGAGTTGAACCTGTCTTCCGACATCGACCTGGTCTTCTGTTTTCCGCGCCAGGGGCAGACCGACGGCCGGCGCCCACTCGACAACCAGACCTTTTTCACCCGCCTGGCGCGGCGCCTGATCCGCCTGCTCAACGAACCGACCGAGGACGGCTTCGTGTTCCGGGTGGACATGCGTCTGCGGCCGTTCGGTGAGGCCGGCCCTCTGGTGGTCGGCTTCGATGCCTTCGAGCAGTACCTGCAAGGCCAGGCGCGCCCTTGGGAGCGTTATGCCATGGTCAAGGCGCGCCCGCTGACCGGCGAACCTGCCGACCGTGAGGAGTTGATGGCGCTGATCCATGCCTTTGTCTACCGCCGCTACATCGACTTCGGGGTGATCGAGTCGATCCGCGACATGAAGCGCCTGATCGAACGTGAGCTGGCGCACAAGGGGCTGGAGGACAACATCAAGCTGGGGTTCGGTGGCATCCGCGAGATCGAGTTCATCGGCCAGGCCTTCCAGCTGGTGCGCGGCGGACGTGAGCCGGCCCTGCAGGTCCGCCCCATCCAGAAGGTGCTCGAACGTCTGGGTGACCTCGGCCTGCTGCCGGCCTGGGGTGTGCGCCAGCTGCTGGCGGCCTATGCCTTCCTGCGGCGTACCGAGAACCGTCTGCAGGCCTGGCGCGACGAACAGACCCATGTGCTGCCGGACGATCCCGACGGACGCGAGCGCCTGGCGATCTGCATGGGCTTTCGTCGCTGGGAGGACTTCGCGGTCGCGCTCGCGAGCCATCGCTGGCAGGTGCATTCGCATTTCGAGCAGGTGTTCGAGGCGCCGCAGGTCGAGACGGCCGACGAGGAGGCCCCGCTGGCACGGGCCTGGCTGGGTGAAGAGGAGGCCGAGCAACGCGCTGCGGCGCTGCGCGAGGCCGGTTTCGAGGATGTCGACACCCTGCTCGCCGCGCTCGATGCCTTCCGCGAGGGCAGCGCGGTGCGTGTGCTCTCGGCCGGGGGCAGGGCCCGACTCGACCGCCTGATGCCGCTGGCGATCGCCGCGGCCGGGCGCAGTGTCCGGCCCGATGCGGCGCTGCGCCGGCTGATCCGCCTGCTCGAGGCCATTGTGCGCCGCACCGCCTACCTCGACCTGCTGATCGAGAACCCCATGGCGCTCTCGCAACTGGTGCGCTTGCTCGCCGAGAGCCGCTGGATCGGCTCGCAGCTCGCGCGCTTGCCCCTGCTGCTCGACGAGTTGCTCGATCCGCGCAGCCTGTATGCGCCCCTGCGTGCCGATGAGCTGGCCGCGGAGCTGGCGGCCCTGCTGCGTCCGGTAGCGGGTGACCTGGAACAGGAGATGGAGCGCCTGCGCCAGTTCGCCTTGGGCAACCGCCTGCGTGTGGCTGCAGCCGACATCGCCGGCATCATTCCCGTGATGGTGGTCAGCGACTACCTCACCGAGATTGCCGAGACGGTACTGCGGCAGAGCCTGGAACTCGCCTGGCGTGATCTGGCGGCGCGTCATGGCCGGCCTCGTCTGCCCGAGGCCCTGGAGCAGGGCTTCCTGGTGATCGGTTACGGCAAGCTCGGCGGCATCGAGCTGGGTTACGGCTCGGATCTCGACCTGGTGTTCGTGCACGGCAATGCCTCGCCTTCGGCTGCCACCGACGGTGCGCGGGAGGTCGCCAACGACCTGTTCTACGCCCGTCTGGGACAGCGCATCATCCACATCCTCACCACCCGCACTCCCTCGGGCATCCTCTACGAGGTGGACATGCGCCTGCGGCCGAACGGTGACTCGGGTCTGCTGGTCTCCTCCCTGCCGGCCTTCGAGCGCTACCAGCGCGAGGACGCCTGGACCTGGGAGCACCAGGCCCTGGTGCGCGCCCGGCCGGTGGCGGGCGATCCGGCGCTGGTCGAGGCCTTTGCACGGATGCGTCGCGAGGTGCTGTGTCGGCAGCGCGACCCCGCGGTACTGGCGCGCGAGGTACGCGAGATGCGCCGGAAGATGGCGGCGCGTCTCGACCGTGGTGACGCCGAGTATTTCGACATCAAGCAGGGGCGTGGCGGCCTGGTCGATATCGAGTTCCTGGTGCAGTACGCGGTACTGCGCTGGGCGCATGCCCATCCCGGTCTCACCGAGTGGACCGACAATGCGCGCCTGCTCGCGCGCCTGGGCGAGCTTGGCCTGTTCGACGCCGCGCAGGCCGAGCGCCTGTTCGGCATCTATCGAGTGTATCGTGCCATCGTGCACCGCCGTGCCCTGCAGGAAGCCCCTGCCCGGGTGCCGGCGGCGGAGCTGAGCGAGGAACGTGCCCTGGTGCGCGAGGCCTGGGCACACTGGCTGGGCGAGGTCTGAAGCGGGGGCGTGGGTTGGGCCTCGGCCCGACATCCTCCGCGCCCTTGTCGGCCTGCCGGCCGACTCAGGTTGCCCCCGCGCGCATCGGACAGCGGGTTGCGGTCGGTCCGCCCGCGGCGATTTGGTCGCCAGTCCGGACTCGTCCTTCATCCCCATCGGCGAATGTGGTTCAATTGCCCTCCCGGGCGGGCGGTCCTTCGCCGGCCCATCGGCAGTGTTCTGGAGTGACCGATGCAGACCATGGCGGATCGTGACGGCGTCATCTGGCTCGACGGCGAGCTGGTCGAGTGGCGCGAGGCCAAGACCCATGTGCTCACCCATACCCTGCATTACGGGATGGGGGTATTCGAGGGCGTGCGCGCCTATCACACCGAGCAGGGGCCGGCCATCTTCCGCCTGCAGGAACACACCCGCCGCCTGTTCGATTCGGCACGCATCCTGAGCATGCCCATGCCTTTCGACGTGGACACCATCAACGAGGCGCACAAGCTGGTGGTGCGCGAGAACGGGCTGGACTCGGCCTACTTCCGCCCCATGTGCTTCTATGGCTCCGAGGGCATGGGGCTGCGCGCGGACAACCTGCGGGTACACTGCATGGTCGCGGCCTGGGAGTGGGGCGCCTACCTGGGCGAGGACAACATGAAGAACGGCATTCGTGTGCGTGTCTCCTCGTTCAGCCGGCACCACGTGAATGTCACCATGTGCCGGGCCAAGGCCAATGGCAATTACATGAACTCCATGCTCGCCCTGCAGGAGGCACTGAACTGCGGCTACGACGAGGCCCTGCTGCTGGACACGGAGGGCTTCGTCATGGAGGGTTCGGGCGAGAACGTCTTCATCGTGCGCGACGGCGTCATCTGCACGCCCGATCTCACCTCGGCGCTCGACGGCATCACCCGCAAGACGGTGATCCAGCTGGCGCAAGAGGCGGGTTACGAGGTAGTCGAGAGGCGCATCACCCGCGACGAGGTGTACATTGCCGACGAGGCCTTCTTCACCGGCACCGCGGCCGAGGTCACGCCGATCCGCGAGGTCGATGGCCGGACCATCGGCAACGGCGGTCGCGGGCCGATCACCGAGCAGCTGCAGAGCAAGTATTTCGACGTGGTGCATGGTCGCAGTCCCGAGCACATGCACTGGCTCACCCTGGTCTGAGAGGCGACCCATGACCCAGACGGTGAAGAAGGACAAGGTGCAGAGCATCATCCAGGTGAAACGCAGCGAGTTGCCGCTGAGCTGTCCGCGCCCCGGCGAGGAGGTGTGGAGCCTGCATCCACGGGTGTTCCTGCCCATCGAGAAGACCGGCGAAGCGGTCTGCCCCTACTGCGGGACGCGTTACCAGCTGGTCGAGTGACCTCCGACCCGACGCGAGCGCTCGATCGCCTGTGGTGCCGGCTGGCCGAGCCGCGTCACTGGCTGTTCTTCCTGCTGAGCTACCTGGCCCTGCACATGGGCCTGCGCCTGGTGTTCAGCGACACCCTGCAACTGGATGACGCCGAGCAGCTGATCCAGTCGCAGGTCCTGCGACTGGACTACGGTAACTTCCAGCCCCCTTTCTACACCTGGCTGCTCTGGGCGGTGTTCCAGTTCACCGGGCCGCAGTCGTGGGTCCTGTACCTGATTCGCTACGCGGTGATCGGCCTGACCTTCTGGCTCTGGTATCGCCTGAGTCGCCTGTTGTTCGACGAACCGCGCTGGATCGTCGCCTCGGCCACTGCCTGGCTGTTGATCGGCGAGCTGGCCTGGAAGCTGCATCAGGGCTCCACCCACACCACCCTGCTCACCCTGGCGCTGGTGATGAGCCTGCATGCCATCGTGCTGCTGTTGCGTGCCGCGCGCCGGCAATACTACCTGTACCTTGGTCTCGCGGTGGGGCTGGGCATGATGGCCAAGTACAGCTACGCGGGGTTCGTGTTGCCCATGCTGGCCGCCGCGCTCAGTCTGCGCGAGGCCCGCGCCCGGCTGTTGCGCTGGCCCATGCTCTGGTCGCTGGCCGCCGCGCTGCTGGTGATGGCGCCGGCGCTGGCCGCCCTGTTCTGGCCCGAGGCCCCGGTGAGCGAACGCCTGCAGGGCGAGACCCGTTATCACCCCGGCGGCCTGTTGCAGGGTGATCCGGGGCTGCTGGTCGAATGGCTGCGCGGGGCGCTCGGCTTCCTGGCCCCGATGTGGCTGATCTACCTGGGGATCTGGCGCTGGGGGCGGGCCGGGTCCGGGGCGACGACCGTGCGGTTGCTCGACCGCTTCCACCTGGGGGTGGCCGTGCTGGTGGTGCTCGCGGCGCTGTTCGTGAGCCTGGAGCATCTCAAGGTGCGCTGGCTGCATCCCTTCCTGCTGCTGGTGCCCTTCTGGTGGCTGTTGCACGCGCACCGTGCTGCGCCCCGGCGTCGTGCCTGGCCGCTCCTGCAGTGGATCACGGTCTCCCTCCTGATACTGGTGATCGTGGCGCGATTGTGGCAACTGCTGGCCACGCCTCATGTCGGCCACAAGCCCTCCCGGGTGACCTGGCCGGTGACCGCGGCCCTGCGACAGGTACCGCGGTCGGTGCTCGAGGCCCCGGATCTCCATGTGAGCGATGTCTTTCTCGGCGCGCACCTGCGGCTGTACACGGGGAAGGACGTGAGCGTCGGCGAGCCGCCGCCAGGGGGGCATTGGCTGCAGGGCGGCCGCCTGCCGCCCGAGGCGCTGCCCGGCGAGAGCGGCAGAGTGGTGGCACGCAACGGCAAGGCGGAATATGGCATCGCCTGGGGGGGCAAGAAGCGCCGTGGCAGGGGGTAAACCACGAAGGGCGCAAAGGACGCAAAGGTTTCCCCAGGGTGGGCGCCCGCTGGAATGCAGGAAAACCACGAAGGGCTCAAAGAACACAAGGATTTCTCTGGGATGGGTTCACAGGCC
>CAYMWJ010000021.1:28580-34608 GCA_964394235.1 uncultured Sedimenticola sp.
AAACCACGAAGGGCTCAAAGAACACAAGGATTTCTCTGGGATGGGTTCACAGGCCTTGAACAAGCGCCGTGGGAGCGCAGGGGCTCTCGCTGTTTTTCCTTGGATGCCTTCGCGCCCTTTGCGTCCTTTGCGGTTCCCTCCTCCCTCCCGCCCCCAGGCCAGGCTTTGGGGTTAGAATGTTTCCCTTGCAGATTCCTTCCGGCCACGACCACGTTTCATGAGCTTTGCCCCCGACCGTCCCTCCCTGCCTGTCCGTCTGCTCGGGCAGTTGTTGCTGTCCGCGTTGACGGTAGTGGCGGTGCTGCTGCCCGATCACCTGTTCGGCCTGTTGTATCCCACATGGCAGGTGCAGCCCTCGCCCAAGATCATCGCGGCGGTGTTTCTGGCGGCCTTCCTGGCCTTGAGTGCGCGCACGCTCCGAGCCTACCGGGTGCTGCTGGTGTTCTTTGCCCTGCTGCAGTTGCCGCAGTTGTATCACTTCGTGTACTTCGGCACCTTCATCTCGCCGCAGGAGGTGGGCCTGCTGGGCAGCGAGCTGGAAGAGGTCGCCCTGTCGCTGGCCGGTATCTGGCCGGCCCTGATCGCCCCGACCCTGATGGTGCTGGGCAGCTATGCGCTCATGTGGCGGCTGGCCGGGCGCCTCGCCTCCCTGCGCCAGCGCATCCCCGCGAGCACCCTGCTGCTGGTGCTGCTGCTCGGCGGCATCCTGCCGGTCAAGGCCTGGCACAGCACGGGCTCCCAGGCCTTCTATCCCAATCCGCGGCATTACACGGTGAAGAACACGCTCTACGCCGTCGGCTGGTTCCTGGGCAAGGAGCTGCCGAGGCGTTTCGCCGGGGAACACCGGCAGCGGGCGTTTGCGCCCTACCGGGTGGCGCCGACCCGGTCCGTGTTGCCGGCCAATGTGGTGCTGGTGATGGGCGAGAGTCTCAATCCCGATCACATGGGGCTGTTCGGGTACGAACGTGATACCACGCCGCATTTCACCGCGCTGAAGGGGGATCCCGGTTTCTATTTCACCCGGATCTACTCGGGTGGCGTGTCCACCAAGGTGGCGGTGCCGACCTTCTTCAATCTCAAGCGCGAGCCGGAGAACGTCCAGGTCATGTACCGGGGCGATGCCAACCTGTTCAAGCTGGCGAAGTCGCGCGGCCTGCGGACCTGGTGGCTGTCCACGCAGAATGCCAATCTGGCGACCTATGCCGATGGCGGGGCGGTGGATCACTTCGAATCCCGCGAGGACCACCTGGAGGAGATCGAGCGCCGCAAGGACGAGGTGTTGCTCGATCTGCTCGAGCAGGTGGACTTCACCCGTCCCAACTTCGTGGTGCTGCACGAGCGCGGTTCGCATTCGCCCTACGAGCGCTATCACACGGACGCATACCGGGTCTATCCCGAGGACCGGACGGATATCGAGCAGTTCCGCATCAACAGCTACGACAATTCCATCCGATTCTCCGACGAGGTGCATCACCGCATCCTCGAGTTGTTGCGCCAGCGCAGTACCCTGCCGACCTATGTGATCTTCACGGGTGATCATGGCGAGCTGCTGGGCGACGAGATCGATGGCCAGCGTCTCTGGGGACACTCGGTGCTGCACCCGAAGACGGCCACGGTGCCTTTCATCCTGTACGCCATCGATGGGGACCCCGGCGTGCTGGAACGCGCTCGGGCGTTGCCCTGGCCCACGCATTTCGAGCTGGGGCGTTTCGTGGCCGGCCTGTTCGGTTACCGGGTGGAAGACCCGTATGCCGAGGAGGGCGTGTATTACGCCAACGGCAAGGATATCGCCGGCACCAGCGGTTACATGCGCATGCAGTTCGACCGCCGGGGGCGGCTGGCCGACTGGCAGGTGGTGCTGCCATGAGCCTGCGCATCGCTCTGGTATCTGCCGACTTCGCGCCCAATGTGGGCGGCGTGGCGGCCCATGTGGTGGAGCTGGGGCGTGCCCTGGTCGCCCTGGGCCACGAGGTGCACGTGGTGACGCGCCCGCTGGGCGGCATGCGCGACTTCCATGCCGAGTGGCAGGGCATGCAGGTGTGGCGGCCGCGCCTGCCGCGCGCCGAACCCTTCTACGGCTGGCTGCTGAATCGCTGGCTGCGGGGCTGGCTGAGGCGTTATCCACAGGACCTGCTGCACGTGCACGGCATGCGTCCGCTGCGTGCCAGCCGGGGGCTGGGCCTGCCGGTGGTGTTCACCAACCATACCTCGGGCTATCTGCAACGCATCGAGCGCGGCGGCCGGGAGCTGGCCAGGATCCGTCGTCGCCTGGCCCATGTCGGGCTGGTACTGGCGCCCAGCGAGGAGTTGTGCGAGGCGACCCGGGCCGCAGGCTATGAAGGCCCGGTGCGCTACATCCCCAACGGCGTGGATGTGCTGACCTTCGCTCCCGGGGCCTCCGACCTGCGTGCCGGCTGGTCGGTGGGGGCGGACGAGACGGTGGTGTTGCTGGCGCGCCGCCTGGTGGAGAAGAACGGCGTGGTGGTGTTTGCCGAGGCGGCGACACGGTTGCGTGGCGAGCCGGTGCGCTTCGTGTTCGCGGGTGATGGCCCCGAGCGCGAGCGTGTCGAGCAGATACTCGAACAGGGCGGTGTCAAGCGCCAGAGCATCCTGCTGGGCAGCGTGCCCAACCGGCTGATGGTCAACGTCTATCGCGCGGCCGATCTCTCGGTGCTGCCGTCGTTCAAGGAGGCGACCAGCATCACGGGCCTGGAGTCCATGGCCTGCGGCCTGCCACTGGTGGGCACTCGGGTCGGTGGCATCCCCGACCTGGTCGAAGAGGGAGAGACCGGCCTGCTGGTGCCGCCGGGCGATCCGCAGGCGATGGCCGATGCGCTGCGCGAGCTGATCACCGATCCCGCGCACCGCCGGGCGATGGGCGAACGCGCCCGCGCCCGTGCCGAGGCCCACTTCGCCTGGGAACACATCGCCGGGCGCACCGTCGAGGCCTATGCCGAGGCGCTGGGGGACAGGTCATGAGACGGGTGATGCTGATCTTCGGCACCCGCCCCGAGGCGATCAAGCTGGCCCCGCTGGTGCAGGCGCTGCGCGCGCATCCGCGACTGGAACCGCAGGTCTGCGTCACTGCCCAGCATCGCGACATGCTCGATTCGGTGCTCGCCTTCTTCGGCATCGTCCCCGATATCGATCTCGACCTGATGCGCCCGGGGCAGTCGCTCAGCGAACTGGCCGGGCGCGCGCTCGCGGCGCTGGGTCCGGTGCTGGCGCGGGAGCGGCCCGATGCGGTGCTGGTGCAGGGCGATACCACCACCACCTTCTGCGGTGCGCTGGCCGCCTTTCACGAGCGCATCCCGGTCGGGCACGTGGAGGCCGGTCTGCGCACCGGCGACTTCGATGCACCCTTCCCCGAGGAGATGAACCGGGTGCTCACCACCCGGCTGGCGCGCTGGCATTTCGCGCCCACCGAGCGCAACCGTCAGGCATTGCTCGACGAGGGCGTGGCGGACGCGGCGATCCATGTCACCGGCAACACCGTTATCGACGCCCTGCTGTGGGCGCGCGAACGGGTGAACGAACCCGAGGGTTTCGACCGGCCCTTCGTGCTGATCACCGGCCACCGCCGCGAGTCCTTTGGCGCCGGCTTCGAGTCGATCTGTCGTGCCATCGGCGAACTGGCCGAGGCACATCCCGAGCTGGACTTCGTCTACCCGGTGCACCTCAATCCGCAGGTACAGGAGCCGGTGCATCGCCTGCTCGGCGGGCGGCCGAACGTGCGCCTGATCGCGCCGCTGGCCTATCCCGAGTTCGTGGCGATGATGGACAAGGCGCTGTTCGTGCTCACCGACTCGGGCGGCGTGCAGGAAGAGGCCCCCTCGCTGGGCAAGCCGGTGCTGGTGATGCGCGACACCACCGAGCGCACCGAGGCACTGGACGCGGGCGTGCGCCTGGTCGGCACCGACAGCGTGCGCATCGTCGAGGAGAGCGAGCGCCTGCTGAACGACGCGGCGCACTACCGGCGCATGGCCGAGGCGGTCAATCCCTATGGCGACGGGCAGGCGGCCGGGCGTATTCTCGCGGTGCTGGATCGGGATCTTCAAGGGGCAGGGGTCGGCAATGTCGGAAACTGAGGGCATGCCCCGCTGGCGTCAGCGGCTGGCGCACTATGAACGCGCGTTGGCGCGGTTGCGCGAAGCGGTCAGGTTGGCAGGCAGGCGTCCGTTGAGCGATCTGGAGAAACAGGGCTTGATTCAGGCGTTCGAGTTCACGCATGAACTCGCATGGAAGGTGCTGAAGGACTATTTCGCACATCAGGGTGTCACCGGTATTACCGGTTCGCGCGATGCCGTGCGCGAGGCCTTTGCGACCGGGCTGGTGCAGGACGGCGAAGGCTGGATGGACATGATCACCAGTCGCAATCTGACCTCGCATACCTACAATGTCGAGGTGGCCGATGCCATTGCCGAACGCATCCTGTCACGTTATGCGCCCCTGTTCGATGCCCTGTTGGAGCGGCTGCGCGAGATCGGGGATCGTGATGACACATGAATTGCCTCCCGAAGTACGATCGCGCATCGTCTCGACATTGACAGCGGATGCGGGGGTCGTGCGCGCGGTGCTGTTCGGTTCGCGCGCGCGTGGCGAGGCCCGCCCCGGTTCGGATATCGACCTGTACCTGGAGGGGGACGCACTGGATTTCGACGAGCTGCTGCGATTGCAGCGTCGCATCGAGGCGTTGGACTTGCCGTGGCGGGTGGATCTGGTGCTGGCGAGTCAGGCCGACGCGGCGTTGCGCGAGCGCGTCTCGCGGGAAGGCGTCGTCTGGTTCGAGCGCGAGGGCAACCACTGATGCGCGTCGTCCACGTCGGCAACTTCAGCCTGCGTCGCCACGGTGCCGTCTACTACGCGGTCGAGCGCAAGCTCTCCAACGGCTTCATCCGCGAGGGGCATTTCGTCTACGACTTCGCCGACCGCGACATGGCGCGGCTGGAGAGCCTGCTGCGCTCCAAGAAACTCGGGCGCAAGGCACTCAACCGCGCCCTGCTCGAGACCGTGGACAATGTGCGCCCGCACCTGCTGCTGCTGGGGCACACCGAGCTGTTCGACGAGGCCACCCTGGACGAGGCGCGGCAACTGGCGCCGGGGCTGCGCATCGCGCAATGGAACGTGGACCCGATCTGGGGCGAGGCGGTGGATCGTCACCTGCGCGTGCGCCTGCCGCATGTCGATGCCTTCTTCTGCACCACCGCCGGCCGCTGGATGGACCCCTGGCGCCAGCTGGGCGCGAAGGTGCACTACCTGCCCAATCCCGTCGATCCGAGCATCGAGGTACTGCGCAACGACGAGCAGGAGGCCCTGCCGCTGGATCTGGTCTACTGCGGTCACGACTACAAGGACGGCCCGCGCCGCGCCTTTCTCGAGGGACTGAGGACGAGAGCCGAAGGCGCGAGCATCGCCTTTCGGCACTGCGGCTGCCTGGGGGCGCCTTCGGTGTTCGGCCAGCGTTATCTCGACACGCTCGCACAGGCGCGCATGGGGCTCAACTACAGCCGCAGCAACGAGATGCCCTGGTACGCGTCGGACCGCATCGGCCAGCTCACCGGCAACGGCCTGCTGACCTTCACCCACGAGACCCCGGGTCTGCGCGAACTGTTCAGCGACGAGGAGATGGTGCACTTCCGCGACCTCGACGACCTGCTCGACAAGCTGCGCTACTACAAGACCCACGACGCCGAGGCCCGCGCGATCGCCCGGCGCGGACGCGAACGCGCCCACCGCAGCTACAACGTGCAGCGCATCGCACGGTTCATCACCGAGATCAGCTTCGAGCAGCCGCTGAGCGAGAACTACGAGTGGGCGGAGGCGTGAGCGGGAGTCATGCCGGGAAGTTGCTGAAGCGGTAGTCTCCGCCCGGATTGTCCAGCGACCGGTAGCCAATCTCTTCCATGAAGGCGGTTAGTGCGCAGGCCGGTTCGCCAGCGAAGGCTTCCACTTGCAGGATCACCTGGTTGTTGGCCAGAGCAGGCGCTGCATACCGCACAGCGCGGGCAGGTGGCAGAGGCCACGCTAG
>CAYMWJ010000022.1:0-33614 GCA_964394235.1 uncultured Sedimenticola sp.
TTACCCTGTTCGATCTGGCGGTGGATCCGCCGAGGTTGTGGGAGGAGCAGCGGAACATTCTCCAAAGTGGAGACTAAGCTTCGATGTTATTTACTTTCCTCTCGTTTGTGGGAACAACAGATCAATAAAGCGTTCTGCAGTAGGTTGGGGCTCATGATTTGCCAACCCGGGTCTTTCATTGGCCTCAATAATATGGTACTTGTCACTTTCAACAGATTCGACCAAGAGGTCAAGGCCGACTACCGGGATATCGAGGGCCTGTGCAGCTGATACGGCAATCTCTGACAATTTCGGGGAAAGCTTATCGGTGACATCATGAATGGTCCCTCCGGTATGCAGGTTGGCTGTTTTACGAACCATGAAGGATTTCCCGGCGGGCAGAACACTATCCATCGTGTAGCCCGAATCTCTGATGCAACGTTCGGTTTCTACATCAAGAGGTATTCTGCTTTCGCCACCAGTTGCTGCTTCACGACGCCTACTTAGTTTTGCAATTAGTTGCTTGATTGTATGATGGCCCGTCCCGTGTATTACCGGGGGCCTTCTTATAGCAGCTGCAACAACCTCTTGGTCAATGACAATAATTCTCAGGTCTTCCCCTTCTATAAACTCCTCTAAAACCACATCGCTACATACCTGTCGTGCATTTTCAATAGCACTTAAAAGGGATTCAGAGTCTCGTACGTCCACGCTTATGCCGGCCCCTTGTTCTCCCCTGGCTGGCTTCACAACAACGCGAGCATGTCTTTTGAGAAATTCAATTGCCTGCCTTTCATTACTTACTTCACATTGAGCAGGCACACACAATCCTGCCTTCGATAGAACCTGATGAGTTATTCGCTTATCATCACACCGAGAAAGTGCGATAGCGGAAGTCAACTCGCTAAGCGACTCTCGACATACGATATTTCGACCTCCGAAGCTGAGTTCGAAATAGCCTGACCTTGGGTCGATAATATCTACAGCTATTCCTCTACGACGGGCTTCTCTGACGATAATCCCTGCATAAGGATTCAAGTTGTCTTCCGGAGCATCTCCAATGAACAAGGGTTCATTAATCGGGTTCTTGTTTTTGATGGCAAAAACCGGAACTCGTTTAAATCCGAGTTTTTCGTATAGTGCAATGGCTTGGTGGTTATCATGCAATACAGACAAGTCCAAGTAGCTTCGTTTCTTTTCGTGGAACCGACAGACTAAGTGCCGTACCAGAGCCTCACCGATACCAGGAATAGGGCACTGTGAATCGACAACTAGCGACCATAGCGACGCACCGTTTTCGGGGTCATTAAATGCGGCCGCATGATCAACTCCACAGACTCCTCCAACCACCTTGCCTTCTTGCTTGTCTACTGCAATAAGGTATTGAATTACTGATGAATCGGCATGTCGCAGGATAAAATCTGGATCAGGGGGAATCATGTTGTGGGCCAAGTAGCAATCGCGCAATGATTCAGCTTCTTCATACGTAGCCGCCTTGCGCACTTCGATGCCGGGTAGGCCTGGCTTGAACAATGCCTTGCCCAGCCACAGACGGTAAGTAATCGATGGGTCGAGAAAGACTTGCTGAGGTGCCAGTGATACTACTACCTGGGGGTTTCGAACATAGAAGGCGACATCACGCTTGCCAGGAGCCTCGTTTGCAAGAGTGTCAATCAGGTCTTCTATGTCTCGGAAGGTCTGCGCAAAGATCAAGCGCCCCCAGCCACAATCGACAGCCACATCATTCCTGATCTGACCTTTGTTATCGGCGGGCTTTTCCCAATGACGCAAGCTAATCGAGGACTCTAGCGTTTTATCATCAGACATATTAACCCCCTATATGCCTTGGGTTTGAAGCCACCACTCGAGCAAAGCAATTTGCCAGAGTTTCGAACCACGCAATGGGGTTATATGTTTATCCGGATTCGCAAGTAGCAGATCTATATAGTCTTTCTGAAATAAACACCTCTGTCGCGCCTGTGTACTACTCAAGACATCGCGGACCTGATCAAGATATGCACCTCGCAAATACTTAAGTGCAGGTACCGGGAAATACCCCTTGGGACGATCAATGACTTCATTTGGAATGATCCGTCGGGCAACATCCTTGAGAATATGTTTTCCATCGTTAGAAATTTTCATAGATGAAGGGATGCGTGCTGCCAGCTCCACCAGTTCATGATCGAGGAACGGTACACGCGCTTCTACTCCCCAAGCCATCGTCATATTGTCGACCCGCTTTACCGGATCATCTACCAACATAATGTTGGTATCTATATGCAAGGCCTTATCCACAGGATCTATCGCTTCACATTTAGAAAAATAGCGATTGACGAACCGACCACTGTGGTTCTTTCCATGAAACCGTGGATGTACAGCACTGAGGAATTCGCGGTGTGAACGATCAAAAAAGGCTTTTCGGTATGTTCGTTCGGGATGGTTGCTATCCGCCATCGGTGGATACCAATGATAACCTCCAAATATCTCATCAGCCCCCTGTCCTGACTGGACTACCTTGATATGTTGTGAAACCTCTCGGGATAGCAAGTAAAATCCGATCACATCATGACTTACCATAGGCTCCGACATGGTCGCAATGCAATCGGAAAGACTATCTAGAATTCCCTCGGCAGAAACCTTGATTTTATGATGATCGGTACCGTAAAACCGGGAAATCAGATCAGAGTATTGAAATTCGTCACCCGCTTCGCCGTTGACTGTTTCAAAGCCGACGGAAAAGGTATTTAGGTGTTCTTGTCCTTGTTCTGCAAGTAGTCCAACAATGAGACTGGAATCCACGCCTCCTGAAAGAAGTACGCCTACCGGAACGTCCGCTAACATGCGTCGATCCACCGCCTGACGCAGCATTATTTCCAGTTCTTGGCTCCAATCAGCAAAACTTCTTTTTTCCTCACCCGGACGAGGACCATACGTCAGGGACCAGTAACGCTTGGGAGGTTGTGGGTGACCATCAAGCACCCATTGAATGGATGCAGGTGGTAGTTTTTTGATGCCTTTCAGTATGGTGTGGGGTGCCGGCACCACTGAATGAAAAGACATGTAGTGATGCAAGGCAATGGGATCGATCTCAGTGTCCACATCTCCAGCAGCCAGTAACGCCGGCAAGGTGGATGCGAACCGGAAACAACTATTTGTCTCTGCAGTGTATAGCGGTTTGATACCCAGTCGATCTCGGCCTAGTAATATCCTGTCTCGGTCACGTTCCCAGATAGCAAAAGCGAACATGCCGAGCAGCCTATCGACAAAGGATTCGCCCCAGGCGTGGTAAGCCTTGAGCAGGACCTCGGTATCACCACCTGAAAAGAAGCGATATCCCATTGCCTGGAGCTGGATGCGCAGCTCCTTGTAGTTGTAGACCATGCCATTGAATACAATACCCAATCCCAGATCATTGTCGATCATCGGCTGTTGGGCATGTTCTGTAAGATCAACGATCTTTAGTCGGCGATGACCAAATGCGCGATGGCCTTGGGAGTATACGCCTCCTGCATCTGGCCCTCGGGGCTCAAGCACTGCATTCATTGCCTGAATGGTTTCGAGGCAAGCAGGGCGTTTGTGGTGGCGGATTTCACCGCATATGCCGCACATGAGAATAGAATCTGTAGAACCTGCTTTGAAGGATGCTTAGTACACTAACAAAATACTGATGGATTGTCAAATAAACGCCATATGTTTCAATAGGAGTACAGCAATGTCGTGCTTAGTGGGCGAAATCTATGAATGATGCAAATGACATGGCCGAGGCTATACTCGTGGCCTTACGGAAGGTAACCCGGGCGATTGATCAGCATTCTAGGAAACTGATCAGCGACTATGGCCTCACAGGGCCACAGATACTGATTTTGCGCGAGTTGAAGGAGCGGGGTGCAATGATCCCCAGCCAATTGGCCCGCCGTGTAAGCTTGTCTCAGGCGACGGTTACGGAAATCGTCAAGAGATTGGAGCAGCGTGGTTATATTTCACGGCAAAGAGCTGAATCCGATAAGCGCAAAGTGGAATTACGTATAACACCGGAAGGAGAGAAGCTCATGGCTTCCGCACCGCCGTTGCTTCAGGAGAGATTTTCGGAAGAATTTAACCTCTTAGAGGATTGGGAACAGGCGCAGCTCCTTTCCTCTGTACAGCGTATTGCAGCCATGATGGGGGCTGAAGATCTGGATGCCGCTCCCTTGCTCGTAAGTGCAGAACCGGCAACAGACCCCAAAGCTCTGGCAAAGGTGTTGAACCCTTCCACGACAACAGAGGAAGACCAAGAGTCCAATTGAATCTTTCTATCTTTCTCTAGCCTATACAGGCTACGAGGCATGCAGCTTATCAGGGTGAGAGTGCAAAGATGACGACAATCCTGACAGAAGGAGGATGGTTCCCTTTGCCTAGCGATTTACCCCATCCAACTTTTCGATTCGTCCGCGCTTAACCCATTGATTATAAATATGATGTGGTAGCATACTTCCGGACTTCGCTTCATGCTCCCCCTCTCGGAAACAGAGAGAAACGGTGCTATCAGAGAGAAATTCCGGGTTGGAGCGGGCGGAAAGGCGGCTCTCGGAGTCCGCAGCTTTCCGCAGGAACCCCCAAGAATACAAAGCCTTCCGCTACGAAAAAGGCCAACCCGTCCGGGTTGGCCTTGTGCTGTTGGTGGAGGCGGCGGGAGTCGAACCCGCGTCCGCGGACCCTCCGCCCTCGGTTCTACATGCTTAGTCGGTCTATTGTATTTGACCGCTGGCCGCCCGACCGACAGGGCAGTTCAGCGGCGAGTCCGGTAAGGTTTTAGCGATTTGGCCCCGGACGAGCCGCCTCGCGATCCCGTGAGAATCGACGCCTCTAACCTGGACGCACGGGCACGGCTCCAGTGAGACGGCACCCTACCGGGTATTAAGCGGCGAGTGCGTAGTTGTCGTCGTTGGCAACTATTGGATTTGCAGCGGATTTACGAGGTAACTGCACCTCGGCATGCACCTTGGGTTTTGCAATCCACGTCGAATGCCGTGTCGCCCCCAAATTTGGAATTTTCATTCTAGCACGTAGTTGAGACTGCCGGATGGGGCCGGAGTTCCCGACCTCAGGCGTGCTTGAAGCGGCGGGCCTTTTCGCGCGCCCAGTCGCGTTCCTTGATATCCGCGCGCTTGTCGTGGAGTTTCTTGCCCTTGCCCAGGCCGATTTCGAGCTTGGCGCGGCCCTTCTTCCAGTAGAGGCGCAGGGGGACCAGGGTGAAGCCCTTGCGTTCGACTTGGCCGATGAGCTTGTTGAGCTCGTAGCGGTGCAGCAGCAGCTTGCGCGCCCGGGTGGGTTCGGGGCGAACGTGGGTGGAGGCGGAGGCCAGCGGGGTGATGTGGGCGCCGACCAGCCAGGCCTCGCCGTGCTGGATCATGACGTAGGTGTCGTTGAGATTGACGCGCTTGTCGCGCAGGCTCTTGACCTCCCAGCCCTGGAGCGCCAGCCCCGCCTCCCAGGTCTCGCCGATCTCGAAGTCGTGGCGGGCCTTCTTGTTGACGGCGATCAGTGAGCCGGTGTCTTTCTTCTGCTTTTTGGATTTCTTTGCCATCGGGCCATTTTATCATGGTGCTGGTTGTCCGGCCGCGGTGGCTGGCGGACAATAGGCGACTTTCCCGACCTGCGACGAGACAGCATGACAGAGAGGGTCATTCACAACCAGTGGTCTTCCCGGCTGGCCTTCATGCTGGCGGCGACCGGTTCGGCGGTCGGCCTGGGCAACATCTGGAAGTTCCCGTACATCACCGGCGAGTACGGGGGCGGGGCCTTCGTGCTGGTGTACCTGGTGTGCATCGCGCTGATCGGCATCCCGGTGATGATGGCCGAGATCCTGCTCGGGCGGCGTGCGCGTGCCAATCCGGTGGATGCCTTCCGTTCGCTGGCCGAGGGCGAGGGCCGGTCGCGCGCTTGGCGCGGCGTCGGCCTGATGGGCGTGTTCGCCGGCTTTGTGATCCTCTCGTTCTACAGCGTGGTCGCCGGCTGGGCGCTGGCCTATGTGTTCGAGGCGCTGAGCGGCGCCTTCGTCGGGTTGGACGGAGAAACGTCCGGCGCCCTGTTCGGGGCATTGACCGGCTCGCCGCAGCGCCTGTTGTTCTGGCACACGGTGTTCATGCTGCTGACGGTGGCGGTGGTGGCGCGCGGGGTGCGTTCGGGCCTGGAGCGGCTGGTCACGCTGTTGATGCCCTTGCTGTTCGTGTTGCTGGCGCTGCTGGTGGGTTATGCGATGGCGGCCGGCGAATTTGCACGTGGTTTTCATTATCTGTTCGATGTCGATTTCTCCCGTGTCTTCCTGCAATGCGGTGATGATGGTGCCTGTCGCTTCACCACCGAGCCGCTGCTGGTGGCCATGGGGCATGCCTTCTTCACCCTGAGCCTGGGGATGGGGGCGATCATGGTGTATGGCTCCTACATGCCGCGCGAGGCGTCGATCGCTGGTTCCACGGTGGTGATCGCCATCGCCGATACCCTGGTGGCACTGATGGCGGGGTTGGCGATCTTTCCGCTGGTGTTCGCCAACGGGCTCGCGCCAGGGGCCGGGCCGGGCCTGGTGTTCGTGAGCCTGCCGATCGCCTTTGGTGCCATGCCGGGGGGGCAAGTGGTGGGCGTGCTGTTCTTTCTGTTGCTGGTCTTCGCGGCGTGGTCCTCATCGATCTCGTTGATGGAACCAGGCGTGGCCTGGCTGAGCGAGAACGGCCATCTCTCGCGCGTCCGCGCCAGCCTCATTCTCGGCGGTCTTGCCTGGCTGTTGGGGATCGGTGCGGCGCTGTCGTTCAACCTGTGGTCGGGCGAGGACTACCAGCTCTTCGGCAAGACGCTGTTCGATCTCGAAGACTTCCTGGCCTCCAACATCCTGCTGCCGCTGGGTGGCCTGTTCATCGCCCTGTTCGTGGGTTGGGTGGTGCGTCGGCGGGTTGGCGAGGAAGAGTTGGCGATGCACAGCCCACGCCTGTTCGGTCTGTGGTATTTCGTGATCCGCTACGTGGCGCCGGCTGGTATCGTGCTGGTGTTTCTCAACGCAATTGGAGTGGTCTGATGCCGGTGGTCGAGAAGTCTGCATTGGTGCCGTTCTCCGATCGGCAGATGTTTGACTTGGTCAAGGACGTGGCGCGTTATCCCCAGTTCCTGCCCTGGTGCAGTGATGCTGAGCTACTGTCGGATGACGGTCACCAGGTCTGTGGGCGCATCGAGGTGGCGCGCTTGGGCGTCCGCCAGTCGTTCACTACCTGCAACGAGTACGAGGTCCCGCGTTGGATGAAGATCGAACTGGTGGAGGGGCCGTTCAAGTCCCTGCACGGCCGCTGGGACTTCCAGGCGCTGCGCGAGGATGCCTGCAAGGTGATGCTGCGGCTGGAGTTCGAGTTTTCCGGGCAGTTGATCAATGCCGCTTTCGGCAAGGTGTTCCATCAGATCGCCAATACCCTGGTCGAGTCCTTTTGCAAGCGTGCCAAGGAGGTTTACGGTGGATGATGATCCGATCACGGTCGAGGTGGCCTACGCGCGGCCCGAAGAGCAACGCATCATCGAGTTGCAGGTGCCGCCGGGCACCACGGTAGCCGAGGCCATCGAACGCTCGGGCATCATCGAGCGCTTTCCCGAGATCGATCTGGCGAAGAACAAGGTCGGCATCTTCGGCAAGCTCGCCAAGCTCGACAAGGTGTTGCAGCCCGGTGACCGGGTGGAGATCTACCGGCCGCTGATCGCCGACCCCAAGGAGGCACGCAGGAAGCGTGCGGCGCAGGGCAAGGTAATGAAGAAGGGGGCTGGGGCAGCCGCCAAGAAGGGGTAGGGCGCGGGAGGCCGACCCCGTTTCGTCTCAGGCCGTGTCGATCAGCCGTCGTCGCCCAGTCCCATGGCATCGGCCAAGCGGCCCAGCAGGGTCTTCTTTTCGGGTTCCCAGTCCGGCACCTTGACCACGCGGGGTTTCTCGACGGGTGTCTGTTCCTCGGGCGGTTGCGGGCGGTAGTCGCCGACGATGCGTACCAGCCGGTCGTTCTCGAAGAAGACGGCGAGATGCTTGATCTCCTTGGGCGTGCTGCCCACACCGATGGTGTAGGGGTAGTCCCAGCGATCGTCGTGGAACACGTCGCGTAGCGTGGGGCTGCCAAGGATGAACCGGACCTGCTCACGCGACATGCCGGGCTTCAGGCGGTTCACCTGCTCCTGAGTGATGACATTGCCCTGCTGTATGGTGGGGCGGTAGATGAAGGACGCGCGGTCCAGGGCGCGCGGGATGATGTCGGTGATTCCCACCAGTTTTTCCGCACCTTCTCCGACGGTACTGCAACCGACCAGGGCGAGGTTTGCAGGTAGAATAATGAAAATGAGAAGCTTGCGCATACGCGAGTGGTTATCATTTGTTGCGTGGCTGTCCATGCCGAGATCATAGCGAATCCGGCGCCGGATTACATGCCCGCCGGAACGGGAGTCAGGTCGTGGAAGATGTGGATATCAAGCGTGCGGGGCTGAAGGTCACCCTGCCGAGGGTCAAGATCCTCAAGATCCTCGAGGCCAGCGAAGCCCGGCACATGACGGCTGAGGATGTCTATCGCGCCTTGCTCGAGCGCGAGGAGGAAATCGGCCTGGCCACGGTGTATCGGGTGCTGACCCAGTTCGTCGATGCCGGCCTGGTCGAGCGGCATCACTTCGAGGGCGGGCAGGCCATTTTCGAGCTCAATCGCGGTGCGCATCACGATCATATCGTCTGCCAGCAGTGCGGACGGGTCGAGGAGTTCGTCGACGAGACCATCGAGCGGCATCAGCACGCCATCGCCGAAAAGCACGGTTTCGAGATCGACGATCACTCGCTCATCATCTATGGGCGTTGTGTCAAGCCCGATTGTCCCAACCGCCGCGACTGAGGTTCAGCGCGGACTGATTCGCACCAGGAACTGTCCCAGCTTGCGGCCATTCGGGCCTTCGGCCACCACGGGGTAGAGTTCGCCCTGGCCGTTCACCGAGTATTTCTTCTGCAGGGGATCGCTCAGGGCGATGCGGAAGTTGCGGTCGTCGCCGCGGTTGCGCATCCCCTTGGGCACCCAACCCTTGAAGTTCAGCCGGGGCGAGACGATGTTGTTGCCATCGCTGAAGCTGGACAGCAGGCGCAGGGTGTCGTCCGGTGTCAGCTCCAGCACCTCGCCATCGAGCAGCAGCCGTCGATGCCCGTTGACCTCGACCACGAACACCCGCGTCCGGCCCGGAATGTAACGGCCCGAGTGGCGTCCGAGTTCGAGGTGGACTTTGGCGATTATCTTGCTTTCCTTGCGGAACACGATGTCGGTGCTCCGGTCGATGGTGAAGGTGTTACCCAGGTCGTTGAGATCGCCCTTGCCCTCGACATCGCAGGAGATGCCGCGCGGGCTGTTGGCGGCAATCTTGTTGACGGTGACGGCGTCCCCGCGCTTGAGCGTCAGAGGCTCACCCGGGCGCACGATCATTGGTGTGCCGTTGACGTCGATCTCGATGAACTCGATACGCGGCGACTGCACCAGTACCTTGGGGGTCATGGGCACGATGTTCAGCTCGCGCATGAACTCGTTGATCACCAGGTTGTGGTGCAACACCTTCAGCTCCAGTGACGGCAGGTTCTTCGAGGCCTCGACACCGAAGGCCGGCAGGCAATGCTGGCGCAGGGCGTACCAGGTCGCCGTCTTGCGCATGGCCGGGTAGGGCGTGTTCGGGTCGTCGGTGTGCGTATTGAAGAAGTGCAGATGATATTCCTTCTGCGGGATCTTGCGGTTGACCCGCTCGAGCACACGGCGCGCCATCTCGCCCAGCTTCAGGCGGCGGCCATCGGCGCATTCGTATTCCTCGGTGTCGGCGATCAGCGACTGACCGTAACGCTTGGGGTTATGCAGCGCGTCTTCCCAGGTCGGGCGGTGAAAACCCCAGCCGTCGTGCAGGTGCAGGAACAGGTCGGCCTCGCCCATCAGTTCCTTGAGCTTGGCCACCACCTTCAGCATGGGATTGGGGCGCGGGTTGTCATGGAACTGGCGGTTCATGTCGCCATCCGCGCCCCGGCTGTTGAGGATGATGGACTTGAGATTGGCGCGCGGCACGATGATGAGATTGCCCTTTTCCAGCGCGATCTCGGAATACATGTCGGCCGACAGGTAGCCGCCGGGTTCGTCGCCCTGGATGCCGCCGATCAGCAACAGGGTCTTGCCGGGCTTGTCCCCCTTGATGCGATAGATGTTCAGCTCGTAGTCCGAGCCCTGGAAGAACACGCTGTGGGTGGACTGCGCCCACCCCCAGGCCGGAGCCAGGAGCAGGCCCAGGCCGGCTAGCAGGGTCAAGCGTTTCATAGGGGTTTCCAGGTTTCCTGTTCGATCCACAGACGTTGCCCACAACCGCTGATGAGCAGTGTCTTGTATCCGGTATCGCTCAGTTCACGACTGCGGTAGTGCTGGATGAAGCTCACCCGGAAACGGTTGGGGCCCAACCGCTGAATCTGCATATCGTCGATGGTGATGTGCTGGCGAGGGCGGCGTGCGAACACGCTCTGCTTGAAGGCCTTGAAGGCGGCCAGATCGCGCCCCTTGCTGTCGCGGAAGTCCCTGGCATAGCGTGCCATGTAGACGTCAAGGTCGCGCAGGTTCCAGTCGGCGAGCCATCCCTGTACGAAACGTTCGACCCGCTCTTTCGGGATACTGGCTGGCGGCAGCGGGGAATATTGTTCCGAGAGCAGTCGCAGACGGTCGCCGGACTTCTGGAAGAACAGGCGCTTGCGACCGCGGCTGTTGATGGTGCTGGCGCAATAGGTTTGCACGAAGTCGAAGACCACCTGTTCGTGATTCTCGCGCAGGGCAACGATCTGTTCGGCCTCGATGACGCGTTGCTGCTGGTGATGAAAGATGTTCTGCTTGCGTGCCAGCCAGTTGCGCTTGTCCAATCCCCCCACGCCGTGGAAGGCCGGGTCGAGCATGTGTTCGAGCTGGTCGAAGTGGCCCCTCTCCCAGGCCTCGAGAAAGCGATCGAGCACGCCCAGCAGGCGCTTGCGTTCCTTCTCGTAGGTGGCGGCATCCACGAAGTCCAGGCGGTCGGTGATGACCACCGGCGTGTCCGGGTGGATGATGTCGCGCAAGGTGCGGATGTCCTCATTGGCAAAGGCGACGCAGCCCAGTGTGGCCTGTTTGTCCTTGTCGTTGTCATCGCGGCCATGCAGCCAGATGCCACTGCCGTTGCGCCCCTTGAAGCGGTCTATGGGGTTCGGGTAGTCCAGTGGGAAGGCCCCGGACCCATAGCGTGCGTCCAGCACCTCGTCGGGCAGGTAACGCAATACGTGATAGATGCCTTCCGGGGTCTTGCGATCACCCACCCGGTACTTGCGCCCGCCGTTTTCGCCGAGCATGAGGCCCTCGAACTGGCGCCGGATCTGTGGCGGATCGCCGAGATCGATCAGCCAGGCGCGCCTGCTGGCTTTCTCCACCAGCAGCACGGTGCCCTGGTCCACGTTTCGGGTGAACACATGCGCCGGGTAGGGGCCAGTGGCCGCCCGGACCGGGGCGATCAGTATCAGCGCGATCAGTGCCAGGGAAAGAAGACGATTCATTGCATCGCGTTGGTTGACAGAGAGTGGGCGTCGAATGCGCCACCGGCGCGCATCCTACTGGATCAGTCGGGACAAGAACAGTCCGTATGGCGTGCATCAGTTGGCCGGCGGCAACATCTCGCGGGCATGCGCCAGGGTCTGCGCGGTGATCTCGACACCGCCGAGCATGCGCGCGATCTCCTCGATGCGGTGCTCGTGGTCGAGTGGCTGGATGGTCGTCTCGGTGGCCTCCTGCGAGGTGCGCTTGACCACCTGCAGGTGATGATGGGCCTGAGCGGCGACCTGGGGGAGGTGGGTCACGCAGAGGACCTGCCGGCGGCGCCCCAGTTCGTGCAACAGGCGGCCGACGATCTCGGCCACCGCGCCGCCGATGCCGACGTCCACCTCGTCGAAGATCAGGGTGGGGATGTCGCCACAGTCCGCGGTGGCCACCTGGATGGCCAGCGAGATGCGCGACAGCTCACCCCCCGAGGCGGCATCGGCCAGTGCGGCGAGCGGCTGGCCGGGGTTGGCCGCCACCTGGAACAGGACCTGGTCGATGCCATGGCGTGCGGCCTCGCCACGGGGCTCACACTGCACCTCGAAGCGGCCACCCTGCATGTTCAGGGTCTGCATCGACTCGGTGACGACAGCGGACAGGCGGGCGGCGGCCTTGCGCCGGGCGGCGCTCAGTGCCTCGGCGGCCTGCTGGTAGACGGCCTCGAGCTCGGCGACCCGGGCGGCGAGCCGGGCCAGGCGTTCGTCGGCGGCATCCAGGGTATCGCGTTCCTCACAAAATTGAGTCAGCAGGTCGGGGAGTTCGATAACCTCTACCCGGTGCTTGCGCGCCAGTTCGTGCAACTGGCTGAGCTGTTCTTCCAGGGTCTGCAGGCGCGCCGGGTCGTTGCCCATGGCGTCGTGGTAGTGGCGCAGTGATTGCGCGGCCTCGCCGATCTGGATGAGCGCCGAGTCCAGCAGCTCGGCGGCAGGCCGCAGTGCCTCGTCGAGTGCAAGCAAGGCCTCGAGCTGGCGCTGCATGGCGCCGAGGCGGCTGGCGAGGTCGTCCTCACCGTCGGTCAGCACGGTGGCGATCTCACCGGTTTCGCGTTGCAGGCGCTCGGCATGGGCGAGGCGGTGGTGTTCGGCTTCCAGTTCGGCGAGCCGACCGGCGGCCTCGACCAGGGGCTCGAGCTCGGCGATCTGAAAGCGCAGGTAGTCGAGCCGGTTGTGACGGTCCTCCGCCGCCTGGCGCAGGCACTCGTATTCCTCGCGCGCGGCCTGCAGGGCAGTGAAGCGTTCGGCCACTTCACGCACGGTCGCCTCCAGCCCACCGTAACGATCGAGCAGTTCGCGCTGCGCGGCCGGCCGCAACAGGGACTGGTGGGCATGCTGTCCGTGGATGTCGAGCAGGCGCTCGCCGAGTTCGCGCAGCAATGCCTGCGGCACCGGGCGGCCGTTGATGTAGGCTCGCGAGCGGCCTTCGCGCACCAGGACGCGCCGCAGCTGGCAGGCGCCATCCTCGTCCAGGTCGTGATCGCGCAGCCAGTCGGCCGCCGCCGGACAGTCGGTCAGGTCGAACTCGCTGCTGACCTCGGCACGCGCACAGCCGGCACGGATCAGCGACGCGGAGGCCTTGTCACCCAGGGTGAGGCTCAGGGCGTCGATCAGGATGGACTTGCCGGCCCCGGTCTCGCCGGTGAGTGCGGTCATGCCGGGGCCGAGATCGAGCGCCAGTTCGCGCACGATCACCAGGTTGCGGATGGCGAGATGGACCAGCATCAGTCGTGTCGGCCTCCCCAGTGCAGCTTGGTTCGCAGGATCTGGAAATGATCGTGGCCGGCGGGGTGGATCAGGCGCAGGGGATGGGGGTGGCGGCGCAGCACCACCTCCTCGCCGGGGCCGACCTCGAGGGTCACCTGGCCGTCGCAGGTGACGCGCACGTGGTCTGTCGGTGTCTTGCCGCAGACCCGCAGGCGTACCACATTGCGGCCGTGCACCACGATCGGTCGGTTGCTCAGGGTGTGCGGGCAGATGGGCACCAGGGCGATGGCATCGAGTTCGGGGCTGAGCAGGGGACCGCCGCCCGAGAGGGCATAGGCGGTCGAGCCGGTGGGCGTGGAGACGATGATACCGTCGGAGCGCTGGGTGTCGATGAAGCTGTCGTCCACCCAGGTCTCGAACTCGATCATGCGCGCGGTGTTCCACTTGTGCAGCACCACATCGTTGAGTGCCAGCTCGGGCGTCTGCTCGCCCACCTGGCAATTCAGCAGGAAACGCTCTTCTTCTTCGTAGCGACCGTCGAGCACCTCGCCCAGGAGGTCGCGCATGGCATCGGGCGAGATATCCACCAGGAAGCCCAGGCGGCCCAGATTGATGCCCAACAGCGGAATCTGGCTGGCGCTCAGGCGGCGCGCGCTGCTCAGAAAGGTACCATCGCCACCGACGATGATCGCCAGGTCGCAGCGGCGCCCCATCTCCTCGGTGGCGCAATGGCGCGCAAGGCCCAGCGTCCGTGCGGTCTGCCGGTCGGGACAGACTTCCAGCCCTCGGTCGCCGAGAAAGGTGATGGCCTGGCGCAGGGTGTTCACCAGATCCTCGCTGGTGTCGTCGGGCTTGGCGATCAGCGCGATGCGACGGAACTCCGGGGTATTGTTCAAGGTGTGATCCATCGGTCGAGAAGGGCTGCCGAAAAACTAGCATGTTGCCCACGGCCGGAAAAGAACCGGGTTCGCAGTGCATCAGGGAGGCAGTCCTGCTCCTGCTGGCGGGAAGGGGAGACTTTGTTCGGGTTCGCTTGACTCCCCGGAAACCGCCTCCACATAATCTGGTGCCCGGTGTCCGGGCATTACCCGCGTTCGGCGACAGTCGACCGGTGTCGGTAGGTTCTGTGCAGTGACCCGGAGTCGGATGGTGTCGAAACTCTCAACCGAGCAGATCAGCGAGCGTGCGCAGCACTTTCTCAAGGTGCTGATCGAGCGCTACATCCGTGACGGCCAGCCGGTCGGCTCGCGCACCCTGGCGCGCGATTCCGGGCTGGACCTGAGTCCCGCTACGATTCGCAACGTGATGGCCGACCTCGAGGAACTCGGTCTGGTCGCCTCGCCGCACACCTCGGCCGGGCGGGTGCCCACGGCCGCAGGGTACCGGATGTTCGTCGATTCGCTGTTGTCGATCAAGCCACTGAATCCCAGGACGGTGGATCAGTTGCAGCAGCAGCTGCCGAGCGCCACCACGCCGAGTGAGATCGTCGAATCGGCCTCGCGCCTGCTCTCCAGCATGACCCGCCTGGCCGGCGTGGTGATGGTGCCCAAGCGTAACCAGGAGCGGGTACGGCAGATCGAGTTCGTGCCGCTCTCGGGCACCCGGGTACTGGCGGTTCTGGTGACCTCGGCCGGTGAGATTCTCAACCGCATCATCGAGACCGGCCGGCGTTTCCAGCGCAGCGAGCTCGAACAGTTCTCCAACTACATCACCGAGCACTACGCCGGGCACGACCTGGAGAGTGTGCGTCGCCTGGTGCTCGACGACATGCAGGCCACTCGCGAGCGCATGGACGATTTGATGGCCGAGGCGCTGCGCATGGCCCAGGTGGCGTTCTCGGCGGATGCGGGGAGCGAGGCGGACGTGGTGGTCTCCGGTCAGACCAACCTGATGGACTTCGACGAGCTGGCCCGCATGGACCGCTTGCGTGAGCTGTTCGAGGTCTTCGCCGAGAAACAGCAGATGCTGCACCTGCTCGATCGCTGCCTGGAGGCCGACGGGGTGCAGATCTACATCGGCGAGGAGTCCGGCTACGAGACCCTGCGCGACTGCAGTATCATCACCTCGCCCTACAAGGTGGACGACGAGGTGGTCGGGGTGCTCGGTGTGATCGGCCCGACCCGGCTGCCTTACGACAAGGTGATCCCCATCGTCGATGTCACCGCGCAGTTGCTGGGTGCGGCGCTGAAGTTTCGCTCTTGAATTCCCCGAAGTGGCCCCCATATCGCTGGGCAACATCTTTGCGGCCTTGGCGGATTGCGGGCCGCTTGATTTTGTAAATCAAATGGTTGCAAGAGGTTCTTGATGAACGACATCACCAAGGAGGCGGCTACCGAGCCGCAAGAAAAAGCTGTCGACACCTTCGAGGATGAACTGCAGGAGGTCGAGGCCGAGGCTGCCGAGATCGAGCAGGACGCCGACGAGCTCAACCGGTTGCTCGCCGAGGCCAAGGCCCGCGCCGACGAGACCCACGACAAGCTGATGCGCGCCCATGCCGAGATGGAGAACCTCAAGCGCCGGCATGCACAGGAGATGGAAAAGGCGCACAAGTTCGCGCTGGAGAAGTTCGTCTCCGAGTTGCTGGGGGTGCGTGACAGCCTCGAGCTGGGTTTTGCTGCCGCGCAGGACGAGAGTGCGGACGTGGCCAAGCTGCGCGAGGGCACCGAGCTGACGCTGAAGATGCTGGCCGACGTGATGGGTAAGTTCGGTGTCGAGCAGCTCGACCCGGAGGGACAGCCCTTCGACCCGGAGTACCACCAGGCCATGGCCACGGTGCCGCGCGCCGATGTCGAGCCGAACACCGTGGTGGACGTGATTCAGAAGGGATACACCCTGAACGGGCGTCTGGTGCGTCCGGCGCTGGTCGCGGTCTCGAAAGCGGCCGAAGGCGACGGCGGGGCTTGAAAGCGGGCGGGCCAGCCCCACATGAGCAACAGTTTTGAAGATTAGCAAAAAGACGGAGAACCCCAATGGGCAAGATCATCGGAATCGACCTCGGAACCACCAACTCTTGTGTCGCCGTGATGGAAGGCGACACCCCCAAGGTCATCGAGAACAGCGAAGGCGCACGCACCACCCCTTCGGTCGTGGCCTTCACCAAGGAGGGTGAGATCCTGGTCGGCCAGTCGGCCAAGCGCCAGGCCGTGACCAACCCGGAGAACACCCTGTTTGCCATCAAGCGCCTGATCGGTCGTCGCTTCGACGACGATGTGGTCAAGCGTGACCAGGACATCGTGCCTTACAAGATCGTCAAGGCCGACAATGGCGATGCCTGGGTAGAGGTCAACGGCAAGAAGATGGCGCCGCAGGAGATCTCGGCCAAGGTCCTGCAGAAGATGAGGAAGACCGCCGAGGACTACCTGGGCGAGCCGGTGACCGAGGCGGTCATCACGGTGCCGGCCTACTTCAACGACTCGCAGCGTCAGGCCACCAAGGACGCCGGGCGCATCGCCGGCCTGGAAGTCAAGCGCATCATCAATGAGCCGACCGCCGCGGCCCTGGCCTACGGCATGGACAAGTCGCCGGGCGACAAGAAGCTGGCGGTCTACGACCTGGGTGGTGGCACCTTCGACGTGTCCATCATCGAGGTGGCCGAGATCGACGGCGAGCGTCAGTTCGAGGTGCTCTCGACCAACGGTGACACCTTCCTCGGTGGCGAGGACTTCGACAACCGCATCATCGACTACCTGGTCGATGAGTTCAAAAAGGAACAGGGTGTCGATCTGCGCCAGGATCCGCTGGCCCTGCAGCGCCTGAAGGAGGCCGCCGAGAAGGCCAAGATCGAGCTGTCGTCGAGCCAGCAGACCGACATCAACCTGCCGTACATCACAGCCGATGCGAGCGGTCCCAAGCACATGAACATCAAGCTCACCCGTGCCAAGCTCGAGGCGCTGGTGGACGACCTGGTGCAGCGCACCCTCGAGCCCTGCAAGGTGGCGCTGGCCGATGCCGGGCTGTCGGCCTCGGACATCGACGATGTCATCCTGGTCGGTGGGCAGACCCGCATGCCCAAGGTGCAGGAGGTGGTCGAGCAGTTCTTCGGCAAGGCGCCGCGCAAGGACGTCAATCCCGACGAGGCGGTGGCCATCGGTGCTGCCATCCAGGGTGGTGTGCTCGCCGGTGACGTGAAGGATGTGCTGCTGCTCGACGTGACCCCGCTGAGCCTGGGTATCGAGACCATGGGCGGGGTGATGACCAAGCTGATCGAAAAGAACACGACCATCCCGACCCGCGCCTCGCAGATCTTCTCGACGGCCGAGGACAACCAGACCGCGGTCACCGTGCACGTGCTGCAGGGCGAGCGCGAACAGGCGTCGGCCAACAAGTCGCTGGGTCGCTTCGACCTGACCGACATCCCGCCGGCGCCGCGCGGGGTGCCGCAGATCGAGGTCAGCTTCGACATCGACGCCAACGGCATCCTGCACGTCTCGGCCAAGGACAAGGCCACCGGCAAGGAGCAGTCGATCAGGATCACGGCTTCTTCCGGTCTGAGCGAGGAAGAGATCGAGCGCATGGTCAAGGACGCCGAGATGCATGCCGAGGAAGACAAGAAGTTCCAGGAGCTGGTCACCGCGCGCAACAGCGCCGACGCCCTGATTCACGCCACCCGCAAGTCCATGGACGAGCTGGGCGACAAGCTCGAGGCCGACGAGAAGGAAAAGATCGAGAAGGCGATCGCCGAGCTCGAAGAGGCCATGAAGGGTGACGACAAGGACGCCATCGAGGCCAGGACCAAGGCGCTTGCCGAGGCCTCGAACAAGATGGCCGAGCGCCTCTACCAGCAGCAGGGTGGTGACGCCGGGGCTGCCGCCGGTGCAGCGGGTGCTGCCGCAGGGGCCGCTGGTGCGAGTGCGGCCTCGGGACAGGCCGACGACGATGTCGTCGATGCCGAGTTCGAAGAGGTAGACGACAAGAAGTAAGGCGATGCCGCTCGTTTGAGTATCGCCACCCGGAACGTGCGGTTCGTAAGGACCGCGCGTTTCGGCGTTTTCGGGCATAGGGTATGATGCGCCGCCCGACGGACGCGGGTCGGGTCACGAGACAGAGTGAGAATCCATGTCGAAGCGTTGCTATTACGAGGTCCTGGGCATCCAGCGCAATGCCAGCGAGGCTGAGATCAAGAAGGCCTATCGCCGGCTGGCCATGAAGTATCACCCCGATCGCAACAGCGGCGAGGGTGCGGCCGAGGCGGAGCGCAAGTTCAAGGAGGTCAAGGAGGCCTACGAGGTCCTCTCCGACTCGCAGAAACGGGCGGCCTATGATCAGTTCGGCCATGCCGGCGTGGACGGCGCGGCTGCCGGGGCTGGGGGCTTCGGTGGCGGTGGGGCCAGCTTCAGCGACATCTTTGGCGACGTGTTCGGCGACATCTTCGGTGGTGGCCGCGGCGGACGCCAGCAGGTCTATCGTGGCGCCGATCTGCGCTACAACCTGGAGCTGAGCCTCGAGGATGCAGTGGCCGGCACCACGGTCAAGATCAAGGTGCCCACCTGGGTCCACTGCGAGACCTGCGACGGCAGCGGGGCGCGCAAGGGCAGTGCGCCCAAGACCTGCGGCACCTGTCACGGCGCCGGGCAAGTGCGCCTGCAACAGGGTTTCTTCTCGGTACAGCAGACTTGCCCGGCCTGCCACGGTCGCGGGCAGGTCATCGAGGACCCCTGTCCCACCTGTCATGGCCAGGGCCGGGTGCAGAAGACCAAGACCCTCTCGGTCAAGGTGCCGCCGGGCGTGGATACCGGCGACCGTATCCGCCTGGCGGGCGAGGGCGAGGCTGGTGAAAACGGAGGACCGCCTGGCGACCTGTACGTGCAGGTGCACGTGCGCGAGCACCCCATCTTTACCCGGGATGACGCCAACCTGTACTGCGAGATGCCCATTCCCTTCACCCGTGCGGCGCTCGGCGGCGAGGTCGAGGTGCCCACCCTCGACGGCAAGGTCAAGCTGAAGATCCCCGAGGGCACCCAGACCGGGCGCATGTTCCGCCTGCGTGGCAAGGGCGTGAAGCCGGTACGTGGCGGCCCGCAGGGTGATCTCATCGTTCGTGTCGTGGTCGAGACCCCGGTCAAGCTCACCGCCGAACAGCGCCGGCTGATCGAGGAACTCGACCAGTCGCTCACCGGCGGCGGCAGCAAGCACAGCCCCAACGCCCATGGTTGGCTCGACAAGGTCAAGGGCTTTCTGAAAGACGTGGGACTGTAGGTTCTGTCAACCACAAAGCACACAAAGGCCACGAAGGGGGGTGTTGCAGGGGCGTTTCGCGGCCGTGCGAGGGGATGAACCGCCAAGGGCGCCAAGGACGCAAAGCATCGCAAGGAATGCTCTTTGGCCACTTCGTCAGAGCGATCACAAAGCAGTCAAAGTGTAACTAAACCAGAGAATCCCCCCTTCAAACCCTTCGCATCCTTGGCGACCTTGGCGGTTTTTCCAAGCGAGGACGTGCCGAGACGTAATCTCTGAAATCCTTTGTGCTGTTCTTTGTGGTTCATCTGTGGCTTCTCCAATCCATCCAAAACCGTCCCGGCAGGGTACAATCGGGGCGGGTTCATTCAGAGTAATTCGACAGAGAACAGATCATGATGCGAGTCGCAGTCGTCGGCGCCGCCGGGCGCATGGGCCGGAACCTCATCCAGGCCGTCCACCAGCACCCCGAACTGGAACTCACCGCCGCCACCGAGCGGCCCGATTCGGAGATGATCGGCCTGGACGCCGGCGAACTGGCCGGGGTGGGGCGCCTGAACGTGCCGATCTCGCACAGTCTCACCAAGGTGGTGGATCAGTTCGACGTGGTCATCGACTTCACCCGCCCCGATGCCACCATGATCCATCTCGACATCTGTCGCGAGCACGGCCGCAAGATGGTCATCGGCACCACCGGTCTGAGCGATGAACAGAAGGCGCGCATCGACCAGGCGGCCAAGGACATCGCCATCGTCTTTGCGCCCAACATGAGCATTGGCGTCAATCTCTGCTTCAAGTTGCTGGAACTGGCTGCGCGGGTGATGGGCGATGACGCTGATATCGAGATCATCGAGGCCCATCACCGCCACAAGGTCGATGCCCCTTCCGGCACCGCCCTGCGCATGGGTGAGGTCGTGGCCGAGACGCTGGGGCGCGACCTCAAGGAAGTCGCGGTCTATGGCCGTGAAGGCCATACCGGCCCGCGTGACCGGCGCACCATCGGCTTCGAGACCATCCGTGCCGGCGACGTGGTCGGCGAGCACAGTGTCTGGTTCGCTACCGAAGGCGAGCGCGTGGAGATCGTACACAAGGCCTCCAGCCGCATGACCTTTGCCAACGGGGCGGCGCGTGCCTGCGCCTGGTTGGCCGGGCAGGACAAGGGGCACTTCGACATGCAGGACGTGTTGGGACTACGTTGAGCCGGCGCATGGCCATCGTCCGCCAATCCACGCTCACCTGTCCCGAATGCGGATACCAGGCCACCGAAACCATGCCGCTCGACGCCTGCCAGTGGTACTACGAATGCAAGGGGTGCGGCACCCTGCTGCGCCCCAAGCCCGGTGACTGCTGCGTGTTCTGCTCCTATGGCGACGTGCCCTGTCCACCGGTGCAGCAGGACAAGGGGTGCTGCGGCGGCTGATGGCGCTGACCGGCCATGCGGGGGCGCCTGTTGCTCAGGTCGCCACCGGCGCTGGCTTGTTGCACTGATCACGGAACCGGGTGTTACGGTCGATCTGGTCGAACCAGGCCGGTTCGATACCGTCTTGTTCGGTTTCTTCGGGAAAGTCCCGATAGAAAGTTTCCAGCGCGCAAAGCAGTTCCTTCTCCTCATCCAGCAGCTCGAACGCCGCTGTCGGGTAGTAGTTGGCCAGATAACGCAGCATGTCGCGCGGACGCCGGATCTGCGCATACAGCAAATCGAGCGTGTTTCTGAACTGATACTGCGGGTCTTTTGGTTGCAATATGGACAACTGTTTCTGGTTCTGGTGGATCAGAAGCAGGGCGAGGTTTTGTAGCTGAAGGCGCTGCCACTGGCGTTCATCGGATTGCTCGAGCCGCCTTGCTCTGTCTTCCATGTCATGCAGTTTTTCGTTCGCATGGGTTTCCACTCTTTGTTCAGTCTCTTTCATGAGTGCGATGGCCCGGTCGCTGGTCCAGAGCACGCCGATGGTGACGAGCGTCATGATGATGCCCAGCGCAGACAGGTAGAGCGATAACGTGTTTTCTGTATTGCTTCCTCCCATTATGTGCAGGTCGGGAAGAAGCAAGGTGGCGAAGAGGTAACACAGCAGGCCAGCGCCTAGCCCACCCAACGCAGCGGAAGACAAGGTATGCAGGTTGAAGCAAGGGTCGTCGTCAGCGCATGCCTTCCGATGCGGCGGGTGTCGCGAGCGGCTGCGGGCGAACAGCGAGAGCATCAGCAGGAACACGGCCGTGCCGAACAGGGCCGATTGCCAGGCCCACAGGTGGCAGGCCGGGTCGGTGCAGTGGTCGGCCGTATGGGTCAGACCTCCGGGGACGACCACCAGCAAACCGGCCAGAATCAGCAGAACGACGATGCGATGGGCTAGGTTTCTGCCTCCGCCACCGCAGGTGTTTTCGCAGGCGGTTTTTCTGGTCATGCCGGCTGCTCTCCGGGTGGGCAGGTCTCCTTGGCGATCTTGACGATCGCGTCGATCGCCCCAGTGTCGATCTTGTTATAGAGGTTTTGGGGAAGGGGGCCGTTGAAAAAGGAGCGGTCGCTGGTGTAGTAAACGATGCGGGTCTCGGGGTATTCCGATACCATCCACTGACCGAGAATCTGCCCCTGGTTGAAGCCGGTGAAGACTTGATCGAAGGAGGGTAGATCCCGCAGGCGGCTCCCGTCGATGGGCAAGTAGAGGTCGAGCATAGCCAGCCGGTAAGGGTTCTCCTGGCGGCTTTCAAGTTGGCGAAGGGCACGATTCGGGGTGCGGACGAGATCAGAGGTGAAACCGGCCTGCTGCAAGGTTTCTTTCAGCGTGAAGACCGTATCTGGCAGGTCGTCCACGATGAGGATGCATGGTTCGTTCATGATGGCGTTCCTGAAGTGTTGGGCAGGGGCCAGTGCAGCAGCACCTGCACTTGGCCGTCATCGGTTTCCTTGGGATCGTCGATGTGGGCGTCCTGCTGTTGGCACCAGTGTCGGACCAATTTCAGCCCGGTCTGTGTGCCACGGATTTCTTCGGGAGGATTGATGGGGCCCGGATTGGTGAGCTGCAGCTGCCATTCACGCGTCGTCAGGGTCGCCTGCAGGCGGATGGGGACGGGGGGTGCTTCCGTGAGTCCCAGCGCGATGGCGCCGTGGTGCAGGGCGTTGTTCAGCAGCTCGCGCACGATACGCCCAAACACGCTTTCGTCGCCGGCCAGCACGACCTGCCAAACCGTGTCATCGAAACCGGGTTCGATCTGCCAGTCTGCCGGCTCCGCCGCGGGGCAGCGTTCGAGTAATGCGATATAGCCCTGGAGCGGCTCAGCCGGGCAAAACCGTCCGGTCCGGTTGCTGACCGCAGGTCCTGTTCCCGACCTGCTGCCCAGCCGTTCGGCCAGATCCCGCGCCTGCTGCAGATAGAGGTCGAGACAGTCGAGACTGTCGCTGTGGGTGCGCGCGCGTGCCACGTGTTGCAGGGCTTTGGCGATCAGGCTCTTCATCTCGTGGTTCAGTCCGCGGTCCCAGAATACCTGTTCCTGTTGCTGTTGCCAGTGCTGCTGTAAGACCCAGCGGGCGCGGTGGAGTATGGCACGCAGCCGTTCCCACAAGCAGCGCGTGGCGCGGTAGCGATCCCGGTATTGGAGCGTGATGCCGCCGATACGGCGTCTGGAATTGCCTGTTTCCGGCACAGTCACCGGCAGGGCGATGAGGGTGCCGATCTGACCGATCCAGTCTTGAAACGCTGTCCGGCTCGCATCGCCGAGGTCCTGACAACCCAGGCAGTCTGTCGGTGCTTCAAGGTGTTTGCACAATGCCTTGGCGGCAGGGGATGCTGCATAGTCCTGCCAGACTCGCGGCGATTGCGCTTTCCAGGCGGCGACGATGGGGTGTACCTCGGCGTCTTTTGACAATGTCTTGCCGGGGAGGGTGGATTTGAGCAGATTTTTTTCTGATTCTGATGCTGTATCGCCGAAGGTAACGGCCTGAATCCGCAGTCCTCCTGCTTCCTCCAGTGTCAGGATGGCGCTGTCGGCTTCGGCGATCTCGCGCAGCGCTTCGATCAACTGTTGCAGGCGTTTTTCCGTCGATTCTGCCTCCAGCAGTTTCCGGTCCCATTGGCGCATCCGTTGTTCTTCTTGCCAAAGATCCTGATAGCGTTCTTGCCGGAGCTGTTCGCGCAGTTGTGCGACCAGACTTTGCAGCAGGGGCTCAAGGGGGGTGATCTCCTCTTTTTCGATTTCAGGATCGATCACAGGGCGGTTTTTGTCGGAACCTGTCGGCCCGCGGTCGAATACCAGCAGGCCGGTGAGTTCGCAGTGTGTGGTATTCCCTTGTGCCTCCGAGGACGGGGCATGGGCTTCCGGGGTCACCGAGGCCGGCAGCCAGACTGGGATTTCCAGCCAGTTGCAGATATATTTCGCTGTATCTTTGTCGATACGTTCGTGAAGGGCCTTGAGGGCGTTATCCTGGTCGTCTGCTTCTCCACCAAGAATCTCCCAGATCAGCTCTTTTTGATTGTGGTTGCGCTGGTTTTCGAAAGTGCCTTGATATGCCTGCAACCGCTGTTGGAGCGCTGTTCCAGGTTTCAATCGGTAAGGGGTTTCGTGCGACGGACGTGACCCGTTCTCGTCCTGCCACGGGTGCGCCTTAGATAACTGTTTCAGCTCCAGCGAGCGGGTTTCTTGATCTCCTTTGGCGTGTGTCATCAGCCGCCGCACCCGGTAGAACCGGCCGCGCGGGAAGCCCCGGTCGCGCAGCGCGGCAAAGATGCGCTCTATCAGCTTTTTGACCGAGAGATCGGTTTCCGGCAGACGCTGGCGCTCGGCAAGCTGCAACCAGCGGGTCGCGCCATCCTCGGCCTCGAAACACCTGGTGTGCAGGAGAAAACCCGCCGTGTCGGTATCGTTGTCCGAGAGGGGGCCGGGGAAATAGGTGGGTTGCGATTCCGTGCCGCGGTCTTCCGGTGGCTGGGGATATTCGACATCGGCCTACTGGTCGTTGGTAGCGAGAATGGCTCCCTGCTCGGACAGGGCGCGGACGGGCAGGGGCAGTTGGGCCAATGGCTCGGGTAGATCCCATTCTTCGTCGCAGGTCAGGCGCAGATAGAGCTTCCGCGCGTTGATCGGCTTGGCAATCAGATTGCGTACATCGGCGTTGAGCTTTTGGTACTGCGCGACCAGTTCTTCTTTTTTGTCTTTTGGGGGACGCTGGTGGCTGATGAGCCAGATATCGCCCTCGTAATCGCCTTGCTCTGCCAGTGTTTTGATGATCTGTTCCGACAGCCCCGGCTGGCCGAGATCCACGTCCACCACGAGGTGGTTTGGCCGATGTTTCCGGACTTCTTCCAGCAGCGCATCCAGCGACGGGTATTCACCCGACCAGACCAGCTGCGGCCGAAAATACCGGTCGATGTCCCGGTCGAGCATCTCGATGAAACGCGGGTTGTCGTCGATGAGAAAGAGACAGGGTTTTTCTGATGGCGACATGGTGCGGCCCCTATGCGGCACTTCGGTTTGCCAGGTCCCGCGGGGTCAGCTGGACCGGCAATTCGATACGGAAACGGGTGCATCGCCAGCGGATACGCTCGTCGAGCAGCAGGCGTCCGCCCTGGCTCTCGACATAGCCCCGTGCGATGGCAAGCCCCATGCCGGTGCCGTCGGGTTTTTCGCTGAAACGGGGGCGGAACAGGTGTTCGACGCTCGAGGTGCGGATGCCCGGACCGTTATCTTCCACCTCAATCCAGAGCGGCCGTTGCGGATTTTGCGGTTGTCCGTCCGCAGCGTCGGCGAGCCGGGCGCGCAGGATCACACGCCCCGTTTCCCGCTGTTTGGCAAAGTACAGGGCATTGTCGAGCAGATTGCCGATGGTATGTTGCAGAAACAAGGGTGTGGCCTGAACGGTGAGCGGCGCATCCACGCATTCGACGACCAGTTGACAGCCGGCGCGCGCGAAGCGGCTGGCGAGGCGCTCGGCCTGACGTGCCAGCAGTTCGCGGATCGAGGTGGGGCGGGGAGTGAGATGTGAGATGTCCTTCAGGTCCTTGTGCGTGAAGCGGACCAACCGGTCGAGGTCGCGCAACAAGCGGTGCCAGTCTGCGGGGGCGATTTCACCGGGCCCGGCACTCGCATGGTGTTGGACGAAGGCGAACAGTCCCAGCGCCAGTTGCCCCACCTCGTGCAGATAGGCGCCTTCGTTGCGGCCCAGTTCGGCCAGTGCCATCAGATCTTCGTTGTGCCGGGCCAGTTCGTAGGCCTGTACCAGGGCCTCGATGCCGCGCAGATAGGGCTGCAGTCGGGCATGGAGCGGGAGTTGGCGGACGGTCTTGCCTTCCGATTGCTTGAAGTTGCCCGAGAGGAACAGCGCCAGAGCGCGGTTGTCGTCCACCGGGGCCTCTTCGGTCGTGTCTTCCGGGCGCGCGGCACCCAAGCAGCGGGGTTGCGCGATGCGGATCGGCAGGCAGAGTACCTGCCGCGCCTGTTTGGGGAACAGCATCTGTAGTCGGCCCGACTGCGCCTTGTGCCAGAGCAGTTCGATGGCTCGCGTGATGCTATCGCTGATCAGGGTCTGGGCGATATGTTTTTCCACCGTTTTCCGGTCATCCGCCGAACCACCCAGCCCGTGGTGGGCGCGGATCTCGAAGACCGCCTCTCGGTTTCTGCGCACCAGCATAGCGGCCTCGACGGATTCGATTTCCTCGCAGAGGGCCTGGAGGTGTTGGTCGGCCAGACAGCGGATGCGCTCCGCCTGCGGGGCATCGTCGTGGGTTGTGAACCGGTCGGTGCCCGAATGCGGTGGTGGAGTGTCCGGGGCCTTTAACCAGGCACGCAGGCGGAACAGGTCCAGTGGCAGCGGCGTGGCGGGCGCCTCGAAGGGCAGGGGATAGTCCGGGTTGCTGGAGAGCCAGAGTGTCTGCACTCGGTGTTGGCGAAGGTACGAACTCAGGGCGCCTGCCGCCTGGGCGTTTGTGGGCCATGCCTCGGGCGTGCAGACCAGATGGGTGGGGCGGTTGGCGGCGTGCAGTACGCTGTCGAGGTGCTGGGGGCTGCGGAGGCGTTGCGCCCGGTAGCCCAGCAGGCGTAGCCATTGGGTGAGGTGCGTGGCAAAGGAGAGGTCGGTGGCGAGCACGGCGACGCGTTGTCCAGTTTCAAGCGCGTAGTGCGGTGCTTCTATCGGGCGCACCGGTTCCTGATCGAAGGCCTCGTGCCATTGCGTGTCTCGCAACTCCTCGTCCATGCGGGCGACGACCCGGCGGACCGACAGGCGCAGGTTCAACCGTTCGGTATCGGTTTCCGTGACACAGACCGGCAGACGGTCGCCCAGATCGACCAGATCCTGGATGGCCGCACCATCGTGATTGGGGATCTCGTCGCGGTGCAAGAAGCCATCCACCGGCCAGTCGTCGAGCCGCACGAAGACAGCGTAATCGTCCAGGTAATCGATTGCCGTGCCGGTGAGTATAGGAAGATCACCATCCCGTGGGTGCCACGGGTGGGTGAACCAGGGGTGATTTTCGTCACTGGCCAGCAGCCGGCTGGCATGCCAGTACCGGGTGTCGTGCTGGATGGGACGGAGCAGAAAGAGCGTGTAGGTTTTTCCCGGTTCACAGCGTTCATCGGGGCGGTCCATGTCCGCGACCCGGGCCCAGCGCGCCGGTCCGTCATCGCCCTCGATTTCGAATTCCAGTGCGCCAGGACGGATTTCTCTGAGACGACCGGTAACAAACCGTTGCTTCAACGGCAGCGAGGAAAGATCAGTGTTTGAAGTACGATCCTTGTCCATCCCAAATAGTGGATCATTGTGTTCCCGCCAGTTTACGGATGGACTTTCCGAAAGCAAGGACGCGCTGCCGTCTCATTCGAGCAGCGCAAGCAGCCGCTGGACGGTTTCCGTTGATGTGTCGCCCGGCCCATCCTCTCCCCAGTACCATTCGGTGGCGGCGCGAACCAGGTGACGCTGACGACGGGGGATAGTGGCCGGGCCGTCGTCCGCGGCGAGCTGGCGGGCGGTATCGAGCAGGGTCTCGCGGGCGACCTGGGCGCAGGGCGAGCCGCCGCGGGGATAGGCGGCGTCCACATAGGTACGCAGGGCCTCGGCCAGCCGCACGGCTTGTGCCGGTGAGCAGTCGAGGGTGACGACCCTTCCCGCCATCAACTCTTGCCGTAGACCGGGATGGCCGCGCCGGTGACGCAGCGCGCGGCGTCGGAAGCGAGAAACAGCACCACATCGGCCAGTGCCTCGGGCGGCACCCACTGGCTGTGATCGGCATCGGGCATGGCCTCGCGATTCTGCGGGGTGTCGATGGTGCCGGGCAGGATGCAGTTGACGGTGATGCCGTCGAACTTCGTCTCGGCGGCGATCGATTCGGTGAGTGTCTTGACTGCGGCCTTGGAGGCGCAATACGGCCCCATGCGCCCCTTGGGTTGCAGGGCGGCCCGCGCCGACACGTTGATGATCCGCCCCCAGCCGTTCTCCAGCATGTTGGGCAGTGCGGCGCGGCAGGTGTAGAACACCGAGCGCGCGTTGAGGTTCATCATGAAGTCCCAGTCGCGGTCTTCGGTATCCTGGATCAGCGGTCCCATGGTGAAGCCGCCGGCGATGTTGGCGAGGATGTCGATGCGTCCGAAATGGTCGATTACCGCCTGCAGGGTGGTGCTCACCGATTCGGGTTTGAGCAGGTCGACTGCGAAGGCCTGCGTCTCGGCGCCGGCAGGCAGTTGCTCGTCGATCACTGCCTGGATCACCGGTTCGCTCAGGTCGAGCAGAGCGACGCGCGCGCCGCGTTCGGCGAAGGCGCGCGCCACCGCGCGTCCCAGGTTACCGGCGGCGCCGGTCACGACCGCCACCTTGTTGTCGAATTCGCTGGACATGGGGTTCCTCCCTGGCACGTTGTCTGCTTGTGGTTCTTCGATCCCATCAGCATAGCAGGACAGGAGATGACGACAGTGCCGCAATTGCCGGGTATGAAACAGGGTTTCGAGCGGCTGTTCGAAGCCTCCCCGACCGTGCCCTCCCCGGCACAGACGCCGGAGGGAGAGGCGTTCGGCGCAGAACTGAAACGCTTGTTTGCCGATGACAAGCTGGAGATCGAGGAGCTGCCGCCCGAATTGCAGGCGCTGCTGCGCCAGTGGCTGGCCGGCGGCGCCGAGCTGCCGCTCGCTGGAGGCGGCCAGGTATTGCCGTCGGTGGCGGCGGGGGAGGGGCAGTCATCTGCCGCGTCGTTCGCCACGATCGGCAATCTGCTCTCACAGCGGTTGGCCAGTGGCGGCCAGGCATTGCCGTCAGCGGCGGCAGGGGAGGGGCAGTTACCGGTCGCGTCGTTCGCTACGATCAGTGATCTGCTTTCGCATCGACCGGCCGGTGGTTCAGGTGATGCCCTGTCGGCAGCAATGGCTGCGGCGCTCGATTCGGGCAATTTCGAGATCCCCGGGCTCGACGATCTCCTGGCCCAGGCCGACAATGCCCGCCAGGCCCTGGTGGGCGCGAGTGCGACCGGTGAGGCACTGGCCAGCGCCGCCGGAGCACGCGCCCTGTCGGCCCGCGAATTGCTGGCGATGCCCATGCCGCAGCCGGTGGGCAGTCCTCCCTGGGGCGGGGCCTTGGGAGAGCGTCTGCAATGGATGGTCAAGGGCGATGTGCAGCAGGTGGAACTGAAAATCTCGCCGCCCAACCTGGGGCCGCTGGAGGTGCGCCTGACCATCAACGACGACAAGGCCAGCGTGAGCTTCGTGTCACATCACGCTCTGGTGCGCGATGCCATCGAGGCAGCGCTGCCGCGCCTGCGCGAGATGCTGGCGCAGGAGTCGCTGCAGCTGGTGCAGGCCGAGGTGGGCGACGGGGCGCGGCACGCGCCGGGTAATGAGGCCGGAAGCGACACGGGAGCACGCGGCGAGCGGGGGACGGCCGCAGCGCCGGCAGATGAGGCCTTGGGTGAGGGCATGAGTGTCGAGCGGCCAGCTGGCGCCCTGGTCGGGAAGGGATTGCTGGACCTGTTTGCCTGAGCTCGGCTGGCCGGTTCAATGCGTGACCGCGTCGCTGCTATGATGTGCGCGTTACCTGAGGAGGGGGATACGCGTGCGCAGCCTGATCAAACTCATCGTCGCCGTCCTGCTGATGGTGCTTGGAGCGGCCTTCGCCATCGTCAACGAGCAGCCGGTGGAACTGGATCTCTACTTCGTGGCCGTGAACATGCCCTTGTCGATGATCCTGTTGCTGGCCATGGGAGTTGGCATTCTGCTCGGCTCGCTGGCGAGTTTCCTCTATTTCATGAAGATCCGGAAAGAGAACGCGGACCTGCGGCGCCAGGCGCGCCTGGCCGAGCAGGAGGTGAAAAACCTCCGCAGCCTGCCGATCAACGATCGCTGACACCATCATGCAGGAACTCCTCTGGTTGTTGCTGCCTGTCGCCGCCGCCTCCGGCTGGTGGGCGGCCATGCGCAGCCAGCGCAAGAAGCTCGCAGCCGGCCAGCGGCGTCACGATCCGGCCTATTTCCGGGGGTTGAACCACCTGCTCAACGAGGAGCCGGACAAGGCCATCGATGTCTTCATCGAGATGCTCGAGGTGGACAGCGACACCGTGGAGACCCACCTGGCCCTGGGCAATCTGTTCCGTCGGCGCGGCGAGGTCGATCGCGCCATTCGCATCCACCAGAACCTGATCGCGCGACCGGCGCTCACCACCGAGCAGCGAGGCCAGGCGCTGCTGGAGCTGGGGCAGGACTACCTGCGCGCGGGGCTCTATGACCGTGCCGAGAACCTGTTCAACGAGCTGCGTCAGCACAAGCTGCATCTGCCACATGCCTTGCGCCACCTCCTCGCCATCTATCAGCAGGAAAAGGACTGGGAGGCCTGCCTGCGGATCGTCGACGAGCTTGAACGTCATGCCGACGCCGATCTGTCGGTCGAGCGTTCACAGTACTATTGCGAACTGGCCAGCGAGGCCGAACGCCGTGGACAGCGCAAGCGGGCCGTGACCCTGTTGCGCAAGGCCCTGGCAGCCGACCGGGGGTGCGTGCGCGCCAGTCACCAGCTGGCCCGCATGGAGCGCGAGTCGGGCAGCGCAGCCGACGCCTTCAAACTCTATCTCGCGACTGTGGAGCGGGATCCGGACTACCTGCCCGAGGTGATAGAGGAGATCGTGCAGACCAGTCGCGCACTGGGGCGGTACGATCGTCTGCGCCAGTTCCTCGAGGTCATGGCGGCGCGCCACCCCAATCGGGGCGCGGAACTGCACCTGGTGGACTTGATCCGCGAGACCGAGGGTGAACAGGCGGCGCTCGACTACCTGAACGACTACATCGCGCGCACGCCGTCGCTACTGGGTCTGATGCGCCTGCTGGAGCTGCGCTGTGAACGTGCCGACGGACACAACGGCACCCTGCTCGGCCAGGTGCGCGACCAGTTGCGGCGACTGATGCGCGAGCGCGCCGCCTACCAGTGTGGCAAGTGCGGTTTCGAGGCCAAGCAGCTGCACTGGCAGTGCCCGAGTTGTCATGCCTGGGCGACCATTCGGCGCCGTCCGCTGCACGATGCGGACGGCTGATTTCCTGCAATACGAGAATCTGTCATGAGCGAAGTTTCCTCCCCCCGCGTGATCGTGGCCCTGGACTACCCGGCCGAGGCGCCGGCCCTGACGTTGATCGACCAGCTCGACCCCGGCATGTGCCGGTTGAAGATCGGCAAGGAGATGTTCACCCGCCTGGGGCCGGATTTCGTGCGCCGGGTGATCGATCGCGGCTTCGAGGTGTTCCTGGACCTCAAGTATCACGACATCCCCAACACCGTGGCTGCGGCCTGCGAGGCGGCTGCCGACCTGGGCGTGTGGATGCTCAACCTGCATGCCTCGGGCGGGCGACGCATGATGGAGACGGCAATGGCGCGTCTGGCGCAGCGCCAGGAACGCCCCCTGCTGGTCGCGGTGACCATCCTCACCAGCCTGGGGGCCGAGGAGCTGGCCGAGATCGGTTTTGCCGGCAGTCCCGAGGACAACGTACGGCGACTTGCCTTGCTGGCTGCGGATTGCGGGCTCGATGGTGTAGTCTGCTCGCCACGCGAGGCGGCCACTCTGCGTGCGCAGCAGGGCGATGACTTTCTGCTGGTGACCCCGGGGGTGCGCCCGGCGACCGCCTCGCTGGACGACCAGACCCGGGTAATGACCCCGGGCGATGCCATCCGCGCCGGTTCCAGCCATCTGGTGGTAGGCAGGCCCATCACGGCAGCGGTCGATCCGCTGGCCGCGCTCTCGGCCATCGCCGAAGAGGTAGCGGCTGCCGGTTGAGCCGAAAAACCCCGATTTTCTTACCCCGATATAAAAGAACCTTGGGGCAGAGCGCGCGCCGGTCTGGTAGCTTTAGGCGCCACTAATGTATTGATGCAGAATCTGCGCGTCATCGGTTTGTGCAATCAATCGGTTATGGCGACATCCTCACATTCTGCATCAGGTCATCTCACTCGCAATCGCAATGCTGGAGGAGCGCCCGCATGATCAAACCCGTTGGCTCTGACGAGCTCAAGCCCCTGTTCGTATACGACGACAAGGAACACGAAGCGCTGATGCACGAGGCCGAATCGTTGCCGTCGCTGGTCATCAGCTCGCAGGCCGCCGGCAATGCCGTGATGCTGGGCGGTGGCTATTTCAGTCCGCTCAAGGGCTACATGAATGTGGCCGACGCCATGGGCGCTGCCGACAAGATGACGCTCACCGACGGCTCCTTCTTCCCGGTGCCGGTGATGTGCCTGGTCGAGAGCACCGAGGCCATCGGTGACGCAAAGCGCATCGCACTGCGTGACCCCAACGTCGAGGGCAACCCGGTGCTGGCGGTGATGGATATCGAGAACATCGAGGAGGTCAGCGACGAGCAGATGGCCTTCATGACCGAGAAGGTCTATCGCACCACCGACATGGAGCACCCCGGCGTCAAGGCTTTCAACAGCCAGGGTCGCATCGCCTTGTCCGGTCCCATCAAGGTGCTGAACTTCAGCTACTTCATCACCGATTTCCCCGATACCTTCCGCACCGCGGTGGAGATCCGCAACGAGATCCAGGAGCGCGGCTGGAACAAGGTCGTCGCCTTCCAGACCCGCAACCCCATGCACCTGGCGCACGAGGAGCTGTGCCACATGGCCATGGAACGGACCGGCGCCGATGGCCTGGTGATCCACATGCTGCTGGGCAAGCTCAAGCCGGGCGACATCCCCGCGCCGGTGCGTGATGCCGCCATCCGCAAGATGGTGGAGCTGTACTTCCCGCCGAACAGCGTGATGGTCACCGGCTACGGCTTCGACATGCTGTATGCCGGCCCGCGCGAGGCCGTGTTGCACGCCTACTTCCGCCAGAACATGGGTGCGACCCACTTCATCATCGGTCGCGACCACGCCGGCGTGGGCGACTACTACGGCGCCTTCGACGCCCAGACCATCTTCGACGAGGAAGTACCGCCGGGCGCACTGCAGATCGAGATCTTCAAGGCCGACCACACTGCCTGGTCGAAGAAGCTCAACAAGGTGGTGATGATGCGCGAGGCACCGGACCACACCAAGGAAGACTTCATCCTGCTCTCCGGCACCAAGGTGCGCGAGATGCTGGGCCAGGGCATCGCCCCGCCGCCCGAGTTCTCCCGCCCCGAGGTGGCGCAGATCCTCATCGACTACTACCAGAGCCTGAACAAGTAACAGGCCTGGCGGCAGTTGCCTGAAGGACCCGCTCCGGTGCGCCGGGGCGGGTCTTTTCGTATCGGGTCCCGGCTGTGCCTCCTTCTGTGAAGGGTATGAGGGATCAGCCGTCTTCCAGCATCCGCATCATGCGCCGATGGGGAATGCCGGCGTCGGCGATGCGGATCTCAGTCATCGCTCACCAGCCAGCCGCGTGCCAGCAGGGCCTCGACCACCGGGGCAGCATCTGCTGGCAGGCTGCCCCGTTCAAGACGGCGCCGGCGGCACAGTGTCTCGAGGGTCTGTGCGTGCGCACTCTCGAACACCAAGCATTCACCTTGGCTGCAGAGCGCCAGACGGTCGGCTTGCAGTTCGACCAGGGCGAAACGCGCCCAGGGATGGCGACGCAACGTCGAGCCGTCGAAGGCGGGCGGGGTTTCGGGTGGCTCGATCTCGAAGCCGGGCTTGGGTTCGGTCAGCCAGGCGGCGAGCCAGCGTCGGAAATCGGGGCTGTCGTCGGGTGCGACGCCGCCGATGAGGCGGCGCGCGGCAGCCAGGTCA
>CAYMWJ010000023.1:0-33248 GCA_964394235.1 uncultured Sedimenticola sp.
GAACCCTGAACCTGTTCCGGACCCTGAACCTGTTCCGAACCCTGAACCTGTTCCGAACCCTGAACCAGCTCTGGCCCCTGAACCAGCTCCGCTCCTTAAGCCGGCTCCTATCTCTGAACCGGTCCCGGTCCCTGAACCCGCTCCGATCCCTGAGCCGGCCCCGGCCTCTGATCCGGCGCCCGGTGTGGTTTTCGCGAGTGAAGGCGAATGGGTCCCACAACGGGAACTGGCCCGCGTGCGTGATCAGCAGCGGGAACAGGAGGCGCCACGTGATCCGGGACATCCCGGCAAGCGTTCCAGCGGGTTCACGTCAGCGGGTGACCTGATCATCGGACTCGATTTCGAATTGTCGCCCCCAGATGTCGGGCGGTTGGTCAGTCTGCCGGACGATTTCGATCCCGATGCCCTGCCGCCTACAGCGGCCGGGGACAAGGAGGCCCAGGCGACCTTCTGTGACCAATTGGTGAATGGTGGTTGCCATCCTGTCCCGAAAGGTCGGGAGCTGGTTCCAGACGGTGGCATATTGCCGGGGTCGGCGTTATGCTGGACTGCCGCTGGCCCGGAGGGCGAGGCTTTGAAAGCAATGGAGACGTCATGCGTATGGAAGGTGTGAAATGGCCCCGGGCAGCGATCACGTTACTGGTGCTGACGATAGGCTGGGGACAGGAGGTCGGCGCTGCCACCCCCTTGCCTGCTTCCGCCTTGCCTGGTGTGGTGGATCGGCCAGAGCCGGGGGCGCCGGTCCCGCTTGTGCAGCCGACCGAACCGGAAGCAGGTCCCACGCCGGAGGCGTTTCGCGCGCCGGCCGACGGCCAGGAGCCTTTCGCCCATGTCCGGCGCATCACCTTTGCCGGTGATCTGGTGATCGACAATGCTGCCCTGGACGCGGTGGCGCGAGCCTACACCGGGCGCGATCTCACCCGGGAGGATCTGGCGCGACTGAAGTACGATCTCACCGCCTTGCACTACCGGCTGGGTTATCCCCTGGTCAAGGTGGTCACCCCACCGCAGTCCCTGAGCGACGGTGTGCTCGAGGTGCGCATCGTGCTTGGGCGTATCGGCCAGGTCGATATCCGCAACGAGGGCGGCTTGCGTCCCTTTGTGGCCGAGGCCATGACTTGGCGCCTGAAAGCCGGCGAGGTGTTTACCGAGCGCGCGGCAGAGAGTGTGGTGCAGGACATCAACGCCCTGGGCAACCTGCGTGGTTCACTCAATCTGCGCCGCGGGCAGGCACCGGGGACCACCGACCTGCGCCTGTCGATCGTACCGGCCGACGATGATCGACAGCAGGTCGGGTTGGACAATCACGGCAGCCAGCTCACCGGTCGCTGGGTGTTCAGCGTGGATCTCCGCAAGAGCCATCTGCTGGGCCTGGGTGAAACCTTCTCGTTGCAATTGCGCAAGTCGAACAGGAAACTCAAGACCGCGCAGCTGGGATTCGTCAGCCCCATCGGGCTGCGCGACCTGCACCTGGAAGGACGCTGGCTGCGTTCCGAGAACGGCATCGGTGACCGGCTGGCGGCATTGCGTGCCACGGGCAAGACCGATATCTGGGGACTGGCACTGTCCAGCGCACTGGTCAACACGGTGCAGCTGCGCAGCGAGCTGCGCTCCGGTTTCGAGCACCGGCGGCATCGTTCCTTCCTGGCGGGGCTGCCCGATACCGACGATCGCATCACCCGGGTGTTCATCGAGGGCAACCTGCTCGACCGGGGCTATCGGCATGTGCTCTATGGCGGGATGCGGATCTCCCGCGGGGTGGGCTGGCTGAATGCCGATACACGTGGTCAGATCGATGCCACCCGTGCCAATGGTGATCCACGCGCCTGGATATTCACCTTCGAAGGGGTGGGTCGTTACCGGCTGCGCGACAGCGATGTGCTGACAGGTCGGTTGCGCGCCCAGCATGCCTCGAACGCGCTGTTGTCCTCCGACCTGTTCGCCATCGGTGGTCACGGCAGCGTGCGTGGTTTCGAACCGGCCGAGAGCACGGGCGAGCGTGGCCTGTCACTGAATTTGGAATATGCGCATGTCTTCGACAGTGTGTCCGGCTGGTCGCTCGAGGCCGGCCCCTTCGCCGATGTCGCCTGGGTAGGCAACAAGGCCCCGGGGGCAGTCACTGACAGCCGCCTGGCCGCGCTGGGGCTGGGAGGCGAGATCGCGCGCCGCTGGGGAGAAAACGGCCGCACCCGCCTGCGGATCGAATGGGCGCATCCGGTAGGCGGCTACCGTTCCACTACCGTGAGCAACAACACTTTCTATCTCAGCCTGCGGCACACTTTCTGACGCCGTACTGGCGAGGGCTGGTTGGGCAGGGGAAGACGCCAGAGACGGCTGAAGCCGCTCAGCGTTTCCCATAGAGTTGGGCATAGCCTTCCGGATCGATCAACTGGCGGATGTCCACGAAACTGCCGCTCGGCTGCTCGCGCAGCGCGGGGAGTACCGACAGGATTCGGTGTGCCGCCTCGCGCGGCGAGGGCATCACCTCGGTGCCACGCGCTGCGCGCAGCCGTTGCAGTGCGGGAAAGGCATCGGCGTCGGCCTCGTCGCACAGGTGGTCCATCATCGCGGTGTCGATGATGCCGGGTGCCAGCGCGCAAATGTGCGTATCGGGAAACTCGTGCGCGTACAGCTTGGCCAGCATGTTGAGCGCCGCCTTGGACAGGGCATAGCCTCCCCAGCCCTTGTTGCCCAGTACGGCGGCACCCGACGAGATCATCACCACCTGGTGGACCGGCCGGCCCCAGGCGTGCAGCCAGTCCATCACCGTCTTGTTCGACCAGAGGTTGACCTCCATCACGGCCTTGGCCTCGTCCAGCGGCAGGCGGTGCAGCAGCTCGATGCGTCCCAGCACCCCGGCGTTGAGCACCACCAGGTCGAGCCGCTCGGCCGGTTCGAGCAAGGCGGCCAGGCATTCAGGTACGGTTTCGTGGTCGCGCAGATCGCAGCGCGCATGCTGCAGCCCCGGCAGCGTCGAAGGCCGTCGGCTGCAGCCGAAGACGGTGCAGCCGTCTTCCAGCAGCACCTCGCACAGCCCTTGGCCGAGGCCGGAGCTGGTTCCCGTGATGAAAGCGGTGTCGATGTTCACGGCCCAAGGATACCCCGAGGGCGGGCCTCTGCGCAGGCCGTTATCGGAGTGGGAAAACAGAAGGCCCCTGGCGGGGCCTTCGTGTGTTGGCGGAGAGGGTGGGATTCGAACCCACGGATCCCGCAAGGGATCACTTGATTTCGAGTCAAGCCCATTCGGCCTCTCTGGCACCTCTCCAGATGCGCGACGATCGCTCGATTTGATCCGGCTTCGGCCTCGCCTCTTCGGGGCGCCGTCGTCCGGGCGCGGAAGGATAGCACAGTTCGGGCTCCGGGGGTGGCCTCCGGCAGGGTAGGGGCGGCGTCCTCGCCGCGAACCTTCGGCCCCGGAACGGGTCTCCTGCATCACCTGTGGGAGCGGCGTCCCCGCCGCGAATGTTCGGCCCGGGGACGGGCCTCCTACAGGTGGCTGTGTCTTTGCCGTGAAAGATCCTCCCTGGTCCGGTTGGCCTCGATGGGCGCGGGTGGTCAGTCCTCGGCGCTTTCCGGTCTGTCGAGCAGCTCCATGGCCTCTTCGGAGGCGATCTCCACGCGCTCGATCTTCTGGAAGCGTGAGCTGATCTTGCGCGCCGAGGTGTGTACCTGCTCGACGTCCTTGTGTGCCAGCTCGATGTGCTTGGCCAGCTTGTCCATGCGTTCCTGGAAGCGGCCGAAGTCCTTGGAGAGCATGTGCAGGTGTTCCTGGATGACATGGACCTGCTTGCGCGTGGCGTCGTCCTTGAGCACCGCACGCGCGGTGGTGAGCACCGCCATCAGGGTGGTGGGCGAGACCATCCAGACCCGCGCGCGCTGGGCAGTCTCGACCAGCTCGGGGAAGTGGGCGTGGATCTCGGCGAAGATCGCCTCGGCGGGGATGAACATCACCGCGCCGTCGGCGGTCTCGCCGGGAATCTGGTACTTCTCGGCGATGTCGCGAATGTGTTTCTGGATGTCGCGACGGAACTGGGCGGCCGCGGCGTTGCGCTCGGCCGGGGGGGCATCGAAGTCCTGCATGCGTTGGTAACTCTCGAGCGGGAACTTGGCATCGATGGGGAGCTTGCCGGTGGGGGCGGGCAGGTGCAGCAGGCAATCGACGCGCTTGCCGTTGCTCAGTGTGGCCTGCAATTCGAAGCTGTCCTCGGGCAGCATGTTGCGTACCAGGGCCTCGAGCTGCACCTCGCCGAAGGCGCCGCGCGAGCGCTTGTCGGTGAGCACCTCCTGCAGGCTGACCACGTTGCCCGACAGTTCGGTGATCTTCTTCTGCGCCTCGTCGATGCGGCTGAGGTGCTCGAGTACCCGGGTGAAGGTCTCGGTGGTCTTCTCGAAGCCGTCGGCCAGGCGCTTCTCCACCTGGCCGCTGATCTCGCGCAAGCGCTCGTCGGTGGTACGGGTGAGTGTCTCGACGCGCTTGCCCAGTTCCTCGGCGCTGGCGCGGAAGGATTCGCGGATCTGCCGGCTCATCGCCTCGAGGTTGTCCGACAGCGTCTTCTGCTGGCCGGTGATGGCCTCACGCTGCAGCCGTTCGAAGGCCTCGCGGTGGGCGTTGAGTGCCTGTTCGACACGCTCGCGCAGCTCGGCCAGGTGGCGTTGCTGGGCCAGGCGGGCCTCGCCCGTGTCCTCGCGCAGCGCCTTGTGCTGCTGCTCGAAGCGTTCGACCAGGTCGAGTCGCAGTGCGCCCTGTTCGCGCAGCAGCGCCTTCTCGACCGCGCCGATGCGCTCGCCGAGCAGCGACTGGGTGCTCTGCAGGCCGTGCTGCTGGCCGGCGAGCAGTACCTGGGCCTCGTGGTGCAGACGCTCGGAGAACGTGTCCTGCAACTGCGCCAGTCGTTCCTGCTGTGCCTCGAGTGCTGCATCCAGCCGTTGATGCAGGCGGTGTGCCCGTCGCTGCCCCAGCCAGAGGCTCAGGGCGAGCACCCCCAGTGCCAGCAGCAGGCCGGCGGCCAGAAAGTCGTCAGGGTGTTGGTGAAACAGCGCGAGCAGTCTTTCCATGCGGTTCCTGTCCGTACTCAAAAGGCGCGGGACGCTACAATCGGGAATTCAATCCGTCAACGCTATCACACTCATGCGCGTCCATTTGCAGGCACTGGGGTGCCGACTCAACGAGGCCGAACTCGAGACCTGGGCACGGGAGTTTCGGCGCGCCGGTATCGAACCGACCCGCGATCCGGCCGAGGCCGACATCCTGGTGGTCAATACCTGTGCGGTGACTGCCGAGTCGGTCCGCAAGTCGCGCAACCTGGTACGCCGTGCACATCGTGCCAACCCCACGGCGAAGCTGGTGATGAGCGGTTGCTATGCCGCGCTCTCGCCCGAGCAGGCTGCCGCCGACTTGGGGGTGGACCTGATTGTGGGTAACCACGAGAAGGATCGTCTGGTGGAGATCGCGCGCCGTGAACTCGACCTGCCGGTGATGCCGCGTATCGCTGCCGAGCCCGATGAGGTGGCGCTGTTCGCGCGCGGCCGGCAACGCGCCTTCGTCAAGGTGCAGGATGGTTGCCGTTACCGCTGCACCTATTGCGTGGTGACCCTGGCGCGCGGTGAGGAGCGCAGTCGGCCGATCGACGAGGTGGTCGCCGAGATCGCCGCCCTGGAGGCCGAAGGCGTACAGGAAGTGGTGCTCGCCGGGGTGCACCTGGGTGGCTATGGCAGTGACCGGGGGCAGTCGTTGTACGACCTGGTGGCGGCGGTGCTCGAGCGTACCGACATGCCGCGCATTCGCCTGGGCTCGCTCGAGCCCTGGGATCTGCCCGAGGGATTCTGGGACCTGTTCGCCGATCGGCGGCTGATGCCGCATCTGCATCTGCCCATGCAGTCGGGGGCCGACTCGGTGTTGCGGCGCATGTCGCGGCGCTGTCGCAGTGGCGAGTTCCTGGCCCTGGTCGCCGCGGGCAGGGCGCGGGTGCCGGACCTGCAGATCACCACCGACATCATCGTCGGGTTTCCGGGAGAGAGCGACGAGGAGTGGGCGCAGACCCTGGACTTCGTCGAGCAGGCGCGCTTTGCCCATGTGCACATCTTCGCCTTTTCACCGCGCGAGGGGACCAAGGCCGCCACACTGCCCGACCCGGTGCCGCGCGCGGTGCAGCGCGAGCGCAGCCAGCAGTTGCACGCGCTGGCGGCGCGCTTGCGCGGCGAGATCCTGCGCGACCAGGTCGGTCGGGAATGCGAAGTACTGATCGAGGGGCGCGACCGGGAGAGTGGGATGTGGGGCGGCTATACGCCCAATTACCTGCGCGTCCTGGTCGCGTCCGGGGAGTTGCTGGAAAACCGCTGCTGCCGGGTGCACCTGGCCGGGGTGAGCGAGGATGGCCGTCTGCGCGGTGAACTCATCGCGCCAGCGGTGTCAGGAAGTCCCTCCGGTGGCACGCTGCGGTGACGATGCGGAACCCGGTCTCCCGTCCCTGGCCGGTTTCCTGGCGTCGTTTCGCCCGTTCCCCGGCAGGTTGCTCTATCTCGCGCATTTCCTGTTGCCCATCCGATAGCAGATTTTCAGGCGCACAACTATTGACCTGTGCGACCCATATCAGTAACTTGCCATGTTCCAATTGCGCCCGGAAATGCCGGGTTCGTTCCCTCATGCACAGAGGGTTTTCCATGTCTTCGGAGGTCACAAGGTGGAACTGAGTGGGGCCGAGATCGTCGTCCAGGCACTGAAGGACGAGGGCGTCGAGTACGTCTGGGGTTATCCCGGCGGCGCCGTGCTGCACATCTACGATGCCCTGTTTCAGCAGGACGAGGTACGCCACATCCTGGTGCGCCACGAACAGGCCGCCACCCATGCCGCGGACGGCTATGCCCGCGCCACCGGCAAGCCCGGCGTGGTGCTGGTGACCTCCGGTCCCGGTGCGACCAATGCGGTGACCGGTATCGCCACCGCCTTCATGGACTCCATCCCGCTGGTGGTGCTCACCGGCCAGGTGCCGACGCCGGTCATCGGTTCCGATGCCTTCCAGGAGGTCGACACCGTCGGCATCACCCGTCCGTGCGTGAAGCACAATTTCCTGGTGAAGCGCGTCGAAGACCTGGCCGAGACCATCAAGAAGGCCTTCTACATTGCCTCCTCGGGCCGGCCCGGGCCGGTCGTGGTGGACATCCCCAAGGACGTCACCGACCCGAACATCCGCATCCCCTACGAGTACCCGCAGAAGATCGAGATGCGTTCCTACAACCCGGTCGAGCGCGGGCACCTGGGGCAGATCCGCAAGGCGGTCGACCTGATGATGTCAGCGAAGCGCCCCATCATCTATACCGGTGGTGGCGTGGTGCTGGGCGAGGCCTCGGAAGAACTGCGTCAGCTGGTGAAGCAGACCGGTTTTCCGACCACTCAGACCCTGATGGGCCTGGGCGCCTTCCCGGCCACCGATCCGCAGTTCCTGGGCATGCTGGGCATGCACGGCACCTACGAGGCCAACATGGCGATGCACGAGACCGACGTGCTGATCGCCATCGGCGCGCGCTTCGACGACCGGGTGACCGGCAAGATCGCGCATTTCTGCCCGCATGCGAAGATCATCCACATCGACGTGGACCCGGCCTCGATCTCCAAGACGGTGCGCGTGGACGTGCCCATCGTCGGTCAGGTCAAGAGCGTGCTCGCCGACATGCTGCGCGTGATCGACGAGCTCAAGTGCGAACCCGACCGCGAGGCCCTGGCGCAGTGGTGGGAGCGCATCGAGGCCTGGCGCGCGGTCAAGTGCCTCTCGTACGACGCCAGCGACAAGGTCATCAAGCCGCAGTACGCGGTCGAGACGCTGTACAAGGTCACCCGCGACAGTGAGTTCTACCTGACCTCGGATGTCGGCCAGCACCAGATGTTCGCTGCCCAGTTCTATCCCTTCGACAAGCCGCGGCGCTGGATCAACTCCGGTGGCCTGGGCACCATGGGCTTCGGCCTGCCGGCGGCGATGGGGGTCAAGCAGGCGTATCCCGAGGCCGAGGTGGCCTGTATCACCGGTGAGGCCAGCATCCAGATGTGCATCCAGGAGCTGGCCACCTGCAAGCAGTACGACCTGCCGTTGAAGATCCTGCTGCTCAACAATGGCTACATGGGCATGGTGCGCCAGTGGCAGGAGTTCTTCTACGACGGCCGCTATTCGCATTCCTATGTCGATGCGCTGCCCGATTTCTGCAAGCTCGCCGAGAGCTATGGCCATGTCGGCATGCGCATCGAGAATCCCGCCGATCTCGAGGCCGCCTACCGCGAGGCCTTCGGCATGAAGGATCGGCTGGTGTTCATGGACATCATCATCGACCCCGAGGAGAACGTGTATCCCATGATCGAGGCCGGCAAGGGCCATCATGAAATGCACATGTCGCCCCACCTGTCGTCCGAGAGGGAGTTGGCCTGATGCGACACATCATTTCGATTCTCATCGAGAACGAGGCCGGCGCGCTCTCGCGGGTAGCCGGGCTGTTCTCTGCGCGTGGCTACAACATCGAGTCGCTTACCGTGGCACCCACCGAGGACGCCACGCTCTCGCGCATGACTCTGGTCACCCGTGGCGACGAGAACATCATCGAACAGATCACCAAGCAGCTGAACAAGCTGATCGATGTGGTCAAGCTGGTGGATCTCTCCGAGGGGCCGCACATCGAGCGCGAGCTGATGATGATCAAGGTGCGCGCCGAAGGCCCCATGCGCGAGGAGCTCAAGCGTCTGGCCGACATCTTCCGCGGCAATATCATCGACGTGACCAGCAATTCCTACACCATCGAGATGACCGGCGACGGCGCCAAGCTCGACGCCTTCATCCAGGCGGTGGACGACGAGCTGATCATCGAGACGGTGCGTTCCGGTCCACTGGGCATCGCGCGTGGCGGCAAGCGCCTGTCCCTGCACGTCTGAACTGTTTCATCAACGAATCCTAAGGAATTCATCCTATGGCAGTGAACATCTACTACGACAAGGACTGCGACCTCTCCATCATCCAGGGCAAGAAGGTCGCCATTCTCGGCTACGGCTCGCAGGGGCATGCGCATGCCAACAACCTCAAGGACTCGGGCGTGGACGTGCGCGTCGGCCTGCGTGCCGGTTCGCCTTCGGTCGCCAAGGCCGAGGCCGCAGGGCTCACGGTGAAGACCGTGGACGAGGCGGTGGCCGAGGCCGACCTGGTGATGGTGCTCACCCCCGACGAGTTCCAGGCCAAGCTCTACCGTGAGCAGATCGAGCCCAACCTGAAGCAAGGGGCCGCACTGGCCTTCGCCCATGGCTTTGCCATCCATTACAACCAGATCGTGCCGCGCGAGGACCTGGACGTGATCATGATCGCGCCCAAGGCCCCGGGTCACACGGTGCGCAACGAGTTCACCAAGGGCGGCGGTATCCCCGACCTGATCGCCGTGTTTCAGGACGCCTCGGGCAATGCCAAGAACATCGCGCTGTCCTATGCCTCGGCCATCGGTGGCGGTCGCACCGGCATCATCGAGACCACCTTCAAGGACGAGACCGAGACCGACCTGTTCGGCGAGCAGGCCGTGCTCTGCGGTGGCACCGTGGAGCTGGTCAAGGCCGGTTTCGAGACCCTGGTCGAGGCCGGCTATGCACCGGAGATGGCCTACTTCGAGTGCCTGCACGAACTCAAGCTGATCGTCGATCTGATGTACGAGGGCGGTATCGCCAACATGAACTACTCCATTTCCAACAACGCGGAGTATGGTGAATACGTCACCGGCGAGAAGATCATCAACGAGCAGTCGCGTGCCGCCATGCGCGAGTGTCTGCGTAACATCCAGACCGGCGAGTACGCCAAGCGCTTCATCCAGGAAGGGCAGGCCAACTATCCGGAGATGACCGCACGTCGGCGTCTCAATGCCGAGCATCCGATCGAGCAGGTCGGTGCGCAGCTGCGTGCCATGATGCCCTGGATCCAGAAGCTCGTGGACAAGTCGAAGAACTGAGTTCGCGCTTGCGACTCGATGAAAGGCCGCGTCGTTGCGGCCTTTTTTCTATACTGCGCCCTATGAATCCGCACAAGGAAACTCCCAAGGTGGCTCCACCGGAGAGCGAACGCCCCCGGCGTGCGCGTGGCATCTATCTGTTGCCCAACCTGTTCACCACTGCGGCGCTGTTCAGCGGTTTCTATGCCGTGCTGATATCGATGAACGGGCAGTTCGAGAAGGCGGCCATCGCCATCTTCGTGGCCATGGTGCTCGATGGCCTGGACGGGCGGGTGGCGCGCATGACCAATACCCAGACCGCCTTCGGCGCCGAATACGACAGCCTCTCGGACATGGTGGCCTTCGGCCTGGCGCCCGCGCTGGTCATGTACCAGTGGGCGCTGGTGGACCTGGGACGTTTCGGCTGGCTGGCGGCCTTCATCTATACTGCCGGCGCAGCCCTGCGCCTGGCGCGCTTCAACTCCGCCATTGCCACCGCCGACAAGCGCTATTTCACCGGTCTGCCCAGTCCTTCGGCGGCGGCGGTGATAGCCGGCAGCGTCTGGGTGGCGGTGGACAATGACATCACCGCGGGCCAGATGGCCTGGTTCGCCTTGCTGCTCACCCTGGCGGCCGGCCTGCTGATGGTCAGCAACCTGCGCTATTACAGCTTCAAGCAGGTGGATTTTCGTGGCAAGGTGCCGTTCTTCGTGCTGGTGGGGCTGGCATTGGGGTTCGCCGTGGTACTGACCGACCCGCCGATCGTGCTGTTCGCGGTGTTCCTGGCATACACCCTTTCCGGCCCCATGCTTGCCCTGCGCAGGTTCTGGCGGCGGCGAGGCTTGGCAGGTGGCGGTTGAGTGGGCTATATTCCAAGGCCACCTTTCGGGCGAACTGACATGCGACTCGACAGCGTTCGACAAGCCGGTTTTCTCACCCGGGTCCTCGGCCCCGGCATTCGCCTGCACAGTGCCCTGCCAGATCTGCTGCTGCCCTGAGGGGCAGAGCACAGCAAGCGCCCGGGCGAGGGCCAGACAATCGCCACATCCGAACAGCATCAATGAATCAGGCAACAGGCCCAGGGGGTCTGGCTGGAGCAGCACATGAGCAAGCAACTCATCATTTTCGATACTACCCTGCGTGACGGCGAGCAGAGTCCCGGCGCGTCCATGACCCGGGACGAGAAGATCCGTATCGCACGTGCCCTCGAAAAGATGCGCGTGGACGTGATCGAGGCTGGATTTCCCATCGCCAGTCCGGGCGATTTCGAGGCAGTCAAGGCGGTGGCCGAGACGGTCACCGAATCCACCGTCTGCGGCCTGGCGCGCGCGCTGGAGAAGGATATCGATCGCGCCGGCGAAGCGCTGAAGAACGCCGCCTCGGGACGCATCCACACCTTCATTGCCACCTCGCCGGTGCACATGGAGCGCAAGCTGCGCATGAGCCCCGACCAGGTGGTCGAACAGGCCGTGTGGGCAGTGAAGCACGCGCGCCGCTATACCGACGACGTGGAGTTTTCGGCCGAGGACGCGGGGCGTTCCGATCTGGACTTCCTGTGTCGCATCTTCGAGGCGGTGATCGACGCCGGCGCGACCACCATCAACGTGCCTGACACCGTGGGCTACAACATGCCCTGGCAGTTCGGCGAGACCATCCGCCAGCTGATCGAGCGCATCCCCAATGCCGACAAGGCCATCTTCTCGGTGCACTGTCACAACGACCTGGGGTTGGCGGTGGCCAATTCGTTGTTGGCGGTGATGAACGGTGCGCGCCAGGTGGAATGCACCATCAACGGTCTGGGCGAGCGCGCCGGCAACGCTTCGCTGGAAGAGGTGGTGATGGCGGTGCGTACCCGTCAGGATGTGTTCGACTGCGACACCCGGTTGGACACCACCCAGATCGTGCCCTGCTCGCGCCTGGTGTCCAACATCACCGGCTTCCCGGTGCAGCCGAACAAGGCCATCGTCGGCGCCAATGCCTTTGCGCATGAGTCAGGCATCCACCAGGACGGGGTGCTCAAGCACCGCGAGACCTACGAGATCATGCGCGCCGAAGACGTGGGCTGGAGCCACAACCGCATGGTGCTGGGCAAGCACTCCGGCCGCAACGCCTTCCGCACCCGGCTCGAGGAGCTGGGCATCCACCTCGAGACCGAAGAGGAACTCAACGAGGCCTTCGCCCGCTTCAAGGAGCTGGCCGACAAGAAGCACGAGATCTTCGACGAGGACCTGCAGGCTCTGGTCACGGACAGGGGGCTGGAGAAGATCAACGAACGGGTCAAGCTGATGGCCCTGCGTGTCTGTTCCGAGACCGGCGAGACCCCGCGCGCCGAGCTTACCCTGAGCATCGACGGCGAGGAGCAGACCACCGCCGCCGAGGGCAGCGGCCCGGTGGATGCCGCCTACAAGGCCATCGAGGCGCTGGTACAGACCGGAGCCGATCTCAAGCTGTACTCGGTCAATGCCATCACCAGCGGCACCGACAGCCAGGGCGAAGTGACGGTACGTCTGGAGAAGGGTGGGCGCCTGGTGATGGGGCAAGGTGCGGATACCGATATCGTCATCGCTTCGGCCAAGGCCTACATCAACGGCTGCAACAAGTTGCTGGATGCCGATCAGCGGGCGCACCCGCAGGGCGCGGCGGACGTCTAGCATGCTGGACGCGCGGCGCCGGGCCTGTCTGCGAGGCATGGGCATCACGCTGTGGGTGCGGCGCGAAGCCCCTGTCCGTGACCCTGCTCCGGCGCCACCGCAAGCAATATTGCCGGAGGCGGCGAGCATCGCGCCTTCCGAGCCGCCCCCCGTTGCACCGGCCGAGTCGCCCCCTGCAGCGCCGGCGGCTGCCCCGGCAGTGGCTGGTGTGGATCAGGCACCGTTCGCTGTCGATCCGGCAAGCCTCGACTGGGATGGCCTGGCCGCAGTGGTCGCTGGTTGCCGCGCCTGTGGTCTGTGTGAGACACGTACCCAGACCGTGTTCGGGGTGGGCGATCGCCATGCCCGCCTGATGGTCATCGGTGAGGCCCCCGGCGCTGAAGAGGATCGGCAGGGCGAGCCCTTCGTGGGTCGGGCCGGGCAGTTGCTCGATCGCATGCTCGAGGCCATTGGCCTGTCGCGCGAGCAGGTCTACATCGCCAATGTGCTCAAGTGCCGTCCGCCCGGTAACCGTGATCCGCGCGCCGAGGAAGTGGTTGCCTGCCGTGGCTGGCTGGACCGCCAGATCGCCCTGGTGCAGCCCGAGCTCATCCTTGCGGTCGGCGGTGTGGCGGCCAAGAACCTGCTCGAGACCGACGAAGCGGTCGGGCGTCTGCGCCGGCGTGTGCACCATTACCGGGAAACGCCACTGCGCGTAACCTACCATCCTGCCTATCTGCTGCGCCGCCCGGAGGAAAAGGCCAAGGCCTGGATCGACCTGCAGGCGGTGTGGCGTGAGCTACAGGGAGACAGGGCATGAGTGCGGTCATCCAGGAGCTGCAACCCACATTGCGGGCGATGCGCGAGGGCGATCTCGGCGCAGTATTCGTCAACGAGCGCGCCGCCTATTCGCATCCTTGGAGCATGGGCATCCTGCGTGACTGCCTGCGCGTCGGCTATCACTGCGTGGTTGCCGAGTTTGCCGGCGAGCTGGCAGGCCATGCGGTGCTGTCCACCGGTGCCGGTGAGGCCCACCTGCTCAACCTCTGCGTGGCCCCCGACTGGCAGGGACGCGGCCTGGGCCGTCGCCTGCTGCAGCGCATGCTGCACATCGCGCGCGAGAAGGCGGCCGACACCGTCTACCTCGAGGTGCGCGCCAGCAACCAGGTTGCGCGCGCGCTCTACGAATCGGAAGGTTTCTGCGAGATCGGCCGCCGCAATGGCTATTACCCGCACGAACGTCACGGGCGTGAGGACGCGGTGGTCTATGCCAAGCCCTTGCTGGTGGGTTCAGGGACAGGGTTTCCGCGTTAGACACGGAAAGGGTTCGGCCCGGGGATGGGCCTCCTACGCGTGGGAGCGGCGTCCTCGCCGCGAACGATCTGCTCGCGAAGGTTTGGCCTGGGGCCTATTCGGGTTCGACCCAGTCCGCCGGTTTGCGCTGGTAGTCGAGCAACTTGTTGGCGAAATAGCGGTCGCCCACCTCGGGGTCGATGCGGTTGCCTTCCAGGTCCACCAGCGGCAGGTCGTACTCGTTCCAGCCGCGCAGGCCGGTCTTGAGCGAGGTGACGTACTTGTAGCCCATCTGCATCAGGCTCCAGGTGGCGAAGACGCTGCGGCTGCCCGATCGGCAGACCACCACGATCTGGCGGTTGCGTGCCTTGACCAGTTCCGGCTCGGTTTCCTCGTGGTCCCATTCCACGGCGGTCTCGAGGATGCCGCGCGGCACGTTCAGCGAGCCCTCGATGTGCATGGTGTCGTATTCGTGGGCCTCGCGCACATCCAGGAACAGCAGATCGTCGCCTCGTTCCATGCGCTCCTCGACATCCCAGGGAAAACATTCCTTGATGTGCGGTGTGATCTCGGCCACCAGATCCTTGTACGTCTTGCGTTTCATCTCGTGCGATTCTCGTGGTGTGGTTGGCGACATATTCTATCAGCCGTGAGCCTTGCCTTTCCCATCCGGCACGACTATGTCGAAAGGAAAGGGGCAGGTATGCGAGGCAGGCACGATGTCGGACAGCAGTCACTGGGACCGAGTCTATGGAGGCAAGGCGGACGAGGAGTTGAGCTGGTTTCAGCGGTATCCGGAGCGCTCCCTGGCGTTGATCGAACGCTTCGGGCCAGGCCGTTCCGCACGGCTGATCGATGCGGGCGCAGGGACCTCGCCTTTGCTGGGCGAACTGTTACGGCGCGGTTACCGTGATCTCTGGTGGCTGGACCTGTCGCCGCTCGCCCAGGACCGGGCACGGCGCCAGTTGGGTGAGCAGGCCGCCCACGTGCGCTGGGTGCTGGGCGATGTCACGGGGGCGGTATTGCCGAAGGCCAGCTTCGATGTCTGGCACGATCGTGCCGTGTTTCATTTTCTTGCCGGGGAGGCCGGACGCTCGTCCTATGTGCGGGCGGTGGCACGGGCACTGCGACCTGGCGGGCACCTGATCATTGCCACCTTTGCCGAGGATGGCGCCGAGCGTTGCAGCGGCCTGCCTGTGTGTCGCTACGATGCCGAGACCTTGGCCGCCGTCTTCGGTGAATCCTTCGCGCTGTTGCACAGCGAACGCGAGTTGCACCACACACCGGGTGGCGCCGTGCAGTCCTTTCGGTATTGCGTGTTGCAATGCCGTGCGGACCGGTCAGCCGGCGAGTAACAGCTTGACTGAAACTGCCATCGAGACGATCACCAGCAGCGGGCGCACGATGACCGCACCGTGGCGCATCACCAGATGTGAGCCCAGCCAGGCGCCGGCGACTTGGCCCAGCCCCATGCCCAGGCCGACGCTCCAGGCCACCTGGCCGGCGAGCGCGAAGAACAGCAGCGAGGCGAGATTGCTGGTGAGATTGAGCACCTTGGTCCCGGCGGTGGCGCGCTTCAGGTTCCAGCCTGCCAGCAGCACGAAACCGGCGGCGAAGAAGGTGCCGGTGCCGGGGCCGAAAAAGCCGTCGTAGAAGCCCACGCCAAGGCCCACCAGCAGGCCGAAGGCGGCCGGTGACAGGCGCCGGCGGGCGTCTTCCTCGCCGATGCGTGGTGAAAACAGGAAGTACAGGGCAAAGCCGATCAGCAGCACCGGCACCAGGCGGTCCAGCCAGTCGGTCACCAGATACTGTACCGCCAGGGTGCCGGTCGTGGCGCCGAGAAAGGTCCAGGCCACCGCGCCGAGCAGGCCGCGCGGCGCGATCTCGCCCCGGCGGATGTAGTTGAACGATGCAGTGGCGGTGCCGAAGCTGCCCTGCAGCTTGTTGGTGGCCAGGGCCTGCAAGGGGGGCAGCCCGGCCCACAGCAGGGCGGGCAGGGCGAGCAGGCCGCCGCCTCCGGCGATGGCATCCACCAGGCCGGCGAGCACGCCTACGGCGGCCAGCAGGGCAAGGGTATCGGGTGCAAGGGCTTCCATGGCGATGGACAGGTGATAATTGGGCGAGGAAGCCGTATTGTACGCCCCATCCAGTCGATCATTGTCGGGTTTCCATGAAGGCGCTGCGTATCCGCAATCTGCAAAAGACCTATGCCGGGGGCGTGCAGGCCCTGCGCGGTATCGACCTCGAGGTGGAAGAGGGCGACTTCTTCGCCCTGCTCGGGCCCAACGGCGCGGGCAAGTCCACCACCATTGGCATCGTCTGTTCGCTGGTGAACAAGAGTGGGGGCAGCGTGGAGGTGTTCGGGCACGACCAGGACCTGGCGCCCGAGATGGTGAAGTCCTGTATCGGCTATGTGCCTCAGGAGTTCAACTTCAACCCCTTCGAGCCGGTGGGGGAGATCGTGATCAATCAGGGCGGCTACTATGGCTTGCCGCGCGCCGAGGCGCGTCGGCGGGCCGAACACTGCCTGCGTCAGCTCGAGCTGTGGGACAAGCGCGAGAAGCAGGCGCGCTCGCTCTCCGGCGGCATGAAGCGGCGGTTGATGATCGCGCGCGCTCTGGTACATCGACCGCGCCTGCTGATCCTCGACGAGCCCACCGCCGGGGTGGACATCGAGATCCGCCTGTCGATGTGGGAGTTCCTGCGCGGCATCAATGCCGATGGCACCACCATCATCCTCACCACCCATTACCTGGAAGAGGCCGAGAGCCTCTGCCGCAACATCGCCATCATCAACAACGGGCAGATTGCCGAGCGCGCGGAGATGCGCGAGATGCTGCGCCGCCTGCATCACCAGGACGTGATCCTCGATGTCGGCGAACCGGTCGAGACCCTGCCGGAGATCCCCGGTTATCGCCTCAAGCGCCTGGATGCCTGCATGCTCGAGGCCGAGATCACCGCCGGGCGCGGTCTCAACGACCTGTTCGAGGGCCTGTCGGCCGCCGGTATACAGGTGCTGAGCATGCGCAACAAGCAGAACCGGCTGGAGCAGTTGTTTCTCGACATGGTGCATCACCACCGGGAGGGTTCGGCATGAGGTACTGGACCGCCTTTTCGACCATCGTCATCAAGGAGGTGCTGCGCTTCTCGCGTATCTGGGTGCAGACGGTGCTGCCGCCGGCGATCACCACCGCGCTGTACTTCGTCATCTTCGGTACCCTGATCGGTTCGCGGCTCGGCGAGATGGACGGCCTGCGCTACGTGGATTTCATCGTGCCCGGCCTGATCCTCATGGCGGTGATCTCCAACAGCTACGCCAACGTGGTCTCCAGCTTCTACCAGGCCAAGTTCCAGCGCAATGTCGAGGAGCTGCTGATCGCGCCCATCCCGCCCTGGGTGGTGCTCTGGGGCTATGTGGCCGGCGGCGTGGCGCGCGGCGTGATGGTCGGCCTGCTGGTGACCCTGGTGTCGATGATCTTCTCCGACTTCCGGATACACAGCATCGGCATCACCCTGGCGGTGTTCGTGCTCACCTCGGTGCTGTTCTCGCTGGCGGGCTTCATCAACGCGATATTCGCCAACAGCTTCGACGACATTGCCATCATCCCCACTTTCGTGCTCACGCCCTTGACCTATCTCGGTGGGGTCTTCTACTCGATCAGCATGTTGCCCGAGTTCTGGCAGCAGGTGTCGCTGGCCAACCCGGTGCTGTACATGATCAACGCCTTCCGCTACGGCCTGCTGGGGGTCTCCGACATCCCGGTCGGTGTTGCGGTGCACATCATCCTGGGTTTCATCGCGGTCCTGTTCTTCGTTGCGCTGTACCTGCTGAAGAAAGGTATCGGCATCAAGAGCTGAACCACCGTCTGGCCAGCGGATCGGTCCGGCCGCTTCTTCGGCCTGTACGGCATGCCGGGCCAGTTTGCGGCGGTGCTGGGGCCCTTCGGCGACCCGGCCGGGTGCCGGTCAGGCGTTGCGCTCGGCCAGGTATTCGGCCAGCGCCTTCTCGGCCCAGTATTCACCGGCCTCGATCACTTCGGTGGCGCGGTAGAACTCGTGCACCGCGCAGGTGTCGATAGGGATCTCGATCAGCAGGTCCGGCGGGTAGGCGGCCAGCTTGCAGGCGGCGATCTGCGCCTGCATGGCATCGATGGACAGCAGGGCCGCATCGACCAGGGAGAGCGCTTCTTCCTGCTTGCGCCAGCGGTCTTCGCGTCCGAAGCGCTCCTGCAGTTCCTCGATGAAACGGTCGATGCGTTGGCGATAGCCCGGGTGGCGCCGTCTCACCGGTGGGGCCGGGCGCGGTCGTTCCCGCGGCGGTCCGGACAGGCTCACCGCCACCACCAGATCGCCGCGATTGTGCATCACCGGGGCGATGGGCACCGGGTTGAGGAGGCCGCCGTCGAGCAAGGGGCGTCCCTGCACGATGTGCGGGGTGAAGACCGTGGGCACGGCGATGGAGGCGCGGATGGCATCGAACAGATCGCCCTGACTGATCCATATCTCGCGCCGTGCACGTGGATCGGTGGCGACGACGGTCAGCGGGATGGGCAGTTCCTCGATGCGGTGCTCGCCGATGAACTGGCGCAGCGTTTCCATCACTGCCTGGCCCTTGAGCAGCCCGGCGCCACCCCAGGACAGGTCCAGGTAGCGCATCACGTTCAGCTCGGTGAGTTCCTGTACCCAGTCGGTGTAGGCCGCGAGCCGACCCGCGGCATGGAAACCGCCGATCAATGCGCCCATCGAGCTGCCGGCGATGGCATCGATACGCCAGCCATGACGCTCCAGCACGCGGATGACGCCGATATGCGCCAGCCCACGGGCACCACCGCTGCCCAGGGCCAGGGAGATGGTCTTGCTTGTCGTGGGCATGCGTGCTGACCTCGGAGCGGAATTTCGTGACTCAGATCGCGGTTGGCCGATTCCCTGCGCGGCTGGGGCGTTGGCTATACTTGCCAGTTTCCCGGCTATTGCCAGAATAGCGCTATGGAGTCGAGTCTGCCTAGCGAGCTAACACCCACCCGGATCGCAAAACGTCGGGGAGGGACAGAAAAGTTCTATATCTGGACTATTCTGGCCCTGACGGTGGTGTTTGTCCTGTTTGCCATCGGAAGTTGGCACAGCCTGCGCCAGCGGGCAAGTCACGAGACCGGTGAGGCCGCGCAGCAGTTCGCACAGATGGCCCGCGCCGAATTCTCTCACCAGGAATCCATGCTCAAGTTGCTGGGCAAGCACCTGCTGCATGTCGGTGCCCTGGGCGAACCGGCGCGCGGTCGTCGCTGGGTCGAGGACATGATGCGCGCCAACCCGGCAATCGCCGGCTTCGGCCTGGCCCGCCCCGACGGCCAGCTGGTGCTGGTCTCGGGCATCCCGGCGGGTCGCAAGCTGCCCAACCTCTTGCAGCAGCCGCAGTCACGGGAGGGTTTCCTGGCCGCGTTGGAATCGACGCGCATGGTGATTGGGCGTACCTATTATTTCCCTTTGCTGGAGCGCTGGCTGATCCCGGTGCGTCTGGCCCTGCGCGATGCCCACGGCAAGGTGGTGGCGATCATGGCGGCCGGCATCGATGTCACCGCGCCCGGGGCCCTGTGGAATGTCATTCGTCCCCGTGCCGGGATCCAGATCGCCTGGTTGCGTGACGATGGTTACCTGCAATTGCTGGTGCCGCTGGCGGAAGAACGGATGGACGAGATGTATGCTCGGACCATCGACTGGCGGCAGGACGCGGACCTGGATCCCGCCGGTCGGCGTGCACTGGTGGTGGTGAGCCGCTTGCCGGAGGCGGGCTTGTCGGTCGTGGCGTCCTATGGCCATGCGGAAATCCTGCGAGATTACATATCGCAGATGACCCTGCCGGCGGTGTTGTTCCTGGCGGCCATACTCATCAGTTTCCAGTTCTATCGCATGGCGGTGCGTCGCCAGCAACGCTACGAGGAGACACTGATCCACCAGGCCACGCATGATGCCCTGACCGGCATGCCCAATCGTCTGCTGATCGAGGAGCAACTGCACCACGAGGTGGCGCGTGCCATGCGCAGCCGCAGCCAGCTGGCAGTCGCCTATCTCGACGTGGACAACTTCAAGCAGATCAACGACAGTCACGGGCACCCCGAGGGCGACCGCCTGCTGCAGGCACTGGCACGGCGCTTGAAGGGCGTGTTGCGCGAGGTCGATATCATCGGCCGCATGGGGGGCGACGAGTTCGTCATCCTGTTGCCCGATATCCGCTCGCCGCGTTACGCGGAGCTGCTCGGCCAGCGCTTGCTGAAGGTCTGCGAGCAGCCGTTCGAACTCGGTGGGCACGATTTCTATACCAGCATCAGCGTGGGCATGGCCCTGTGCCCGGATGATGGCGAGGACCCGGACGTGTTGATGAGCCATGCGGATGCCGCGCTCTACCGGGCCAAGGAATCGGGGCGCAACGCGCTGTGTTTCTTCGACGAGCGGTTCAACCAGGAGAACGACCGACGCCTGCGTCTGGCCAATGCCTTGCGCCAGGCCGAGGCGCGTGGCGAGCTGGACGTGGTGTACCAGCCCAAGGTCCGCTGCGGGGATCGCCGCTGGGTGGGGGCCGAGGCCTTGTTGCGCTGGCACAACGAGGAACTTGGCGAGGTGTCGCCACTGGAGTTCATCGCCGTTGCCGAGGATACCGGCCAGATCGAGATGCTGGGCCAGTTCCTGCTGCGTCGAGTATTGCACGACATGCAGCGCATCCACGAGGTGGCGCCCGGGTTCAGGCTGGCAGTGAACGTCTCGATGCGCGAGTTCCGCAATCCGACCTATGTCTCGGACCTGCTCGCCCTGCTGCACGAATACCACAGCGATCCGGCACTGCTCGAGCTGGAGGTGACCGAGAGCATCATGGCCGACCCCGATCGCATGGAAATGGATCTGATCCGGCAGGTGGGGCTGCGCCTGGCGATCGACGATTTCGGTACCGGCTTCTCCAGCCTGAGTACCCTCAAGCGCCTGCCGGTCGCCACGCTGAAGCTCGACCGCGCCTTCGTGCGTGATCTGGAGACCGACCCCGCCGACCGCGCCCTGATCAAGGCCATGCTGGCGATTGCCCGCGAGCTGCAGCTCGACACCGTGGCCGAAGGCGTGGAGAACGCGGCGCAGGCCCGCTACCTGTGCCGCGAAGGCTGTACCCTGTTGCAGGGTTATCACTTCTCTCCACCCATCCCGCTGGAGCAACTCCTGCTGCGCCTGGGATCGCGCTGAGCCGGTGCCGGTTTTCCGCCCTGTCATCGGGGCGGCGCGCCAGACTTTCGTCCCTGCTGCCCACCTTGTTCGCAAGTCATTGATATGTCGCACCTGCACGGGTGGTCACCGCCTGGCATGGCGATTGCGGTTCCGGTCGCAGGCAATGCCCCCATGCGGCGTCACCCTCTGGAGTCGCTTCGAACCATAGTCCTTCGTCGAGCACGTGAGTATCCGCGATATCCACTCCATCGACGAAACCTTGGCGCAAGAGGCCTCTCGGAGTCGGGATGCCAACGCCCTGCCCCCCCTTGTGCGGCTCTTTCCGAGGCCAGCCATTGGCTACAAGTCATTGGAAAAAGGGATGAATTCTGCTCATCCTGCTCGTCTCTCCTGGGGTTGGAACACCTCTTGCAGCAGGTATTGACGAGTGCTGGAGAAGAGGGTGTCGGGAGCGAAACCGGGTGGCTCGCGAACCGCTCTAGGTGGAGCTGGCCGATGTGGTGCGACAACAGGAGATGAACATGCCAATGCTCGCGTCTGCAGGTGATATGGGCCAAGCCAGCGGCCTGCGGCGGATGGTGGCCTCCGGCCCGGTACGTGCCATCGCGGTGACCAGTGGCAAGGGGGGTGTCGGCAAGACCAATGTCTCGGTCAACCTCGGTGTGGCGCTGTGCGAGATGGGACACCGGGTGATGCTGCTGGATGCCGACCTGGGCCTGGCCAATATCGACGTGGTGCTGGGCCTGCACCCGGAGTACAACATTTCGCATGTGCTGCGCGGCGAGCGCAGCCTGGAGGAGGTGGTGATCGAGGGGCCGGTCGGACTCAAGGTGATCCCCGGTGCCTCCGGCATCCAGACACTGTCGGAGATGGGGCCGTGCGAGCATGCCGGACTGATCCGTGCCTTCTCCGACATGGCGGTGGACATCGATACGCTGATCGTGGACACCGCCGCCGGCATCTCCGACACGGTGCTGAGCTTCTCGCGCGCGTCGCACGAGATCATCGTGGTGGTGTGCGACGATCCGGCCTCGATCATCGATGCCTACGCCATCATCAAGCTGCTCAACCGCGACTACGGCCACTACCGCTTCCGCATCCTCGCCAACATGGTGCGCAGTGCGCAGGAGGGGCGCGAGCTCTACAACAAGCTGTGCCGTGTCGCCGACCGCTATCTGGACGTGATGCTCAGCTTCATGGGCGCGTTGCCGATGGACGAGAGCCTGCGGCGCGCGGTGCGCGCGCAGCGCCCGGTAGTACAGGCCTTCCCGCGTTCGCGGGTGGCCCAGGGATTCCGCAGCCTGGCCCGCAAGGTCGATGCCTGGCCCCAGCCCAGGGGGGCCAGCGGGCAGGTGCAGTTCTTTGTCGAAAGACTCATTCAGTTTTCCAGTGAATACGGGGAGGTGGCGCCATGACCAGTCTGGCGACCTATAGCGAAACGGCCAAGACCGATGTTCAGGACGATCTGGTGACCCGGCATGCGTGCCTGGTCAAGCGGATTGCCTATCACCTGATGAACCGCCTGCCACCCTCGGTGCAGGTGGAGGACCTGATCCAGGCCGGGATGATCGGCCTGCTCGAGGCCGGGGCCAACTACGACGCCAGCCAGGGCGCCAGCTTCGAGACCTATGCGGGCATTCGCATCCGTGGCGCCATGCTCGACGAGATCCGGCGTTCCGACTGGACGCCGCGCTCGGTGCATCGCAAGGCGCGCGAGGTGGCGCGGGTGATGCGTGAGATCGAACATGCCGAGGGACGGGATGCGCGTGATGTGGAAGTGGCCGAGGCGCTGGACATGAGCCTGGAGGAATACCACCAGATCCTCGCCGATGCCTCGGGTGCGCGCATCTTCAGCTACGACGAGCTGTGCGAGTTCAGCGAGGTGGTGCCTGGCAGTGTCGAGGAACGCGCGCGCCAGCAGCGTAACGCACTGTTCGATGGTCCGCTCAAGGGCCTGGAGAAGTCGCGCTTCCAGGAGGCACTGGCCGATGCCATCGCTGGTCTGCCGGAACGCGAACGGTTGGTGATCGCCCTGTACTACGACGAGGAACTCAACCTGCGCGAGATCGGCCAGGTGCTGGGCGTGAGCGAATCACGGGTCTGCCAGATCCACAGCCAGGCCGCGATCCGCCTGCGTGCTCGGCTGCACGAGTGGCTGGAGCGCGACGACTGAATACCGTCTAAACCTTTTTTCCACGTAGCCGATAAGTGGGAGCAAGTCATGTAACGACACCGACTGAACCGAGCGTTGTCTATGGAGGTTTACCTTGGACAAGAACATGAAGATCCTGGTCGTGGACGACTTCTCCACGATGCGGCGTATCATCAAGAACCTGTTGCAGGATCTGGGATTCACCAACACCGCCGAGGCGGATGACGGCAACACCGCCCTGCCGATGCTGCAGCACGGCAACTTCGATTTCGTGATCACCGACTGGAACATGCCCGGTATGCAGGGCATCGACCTGCTCAAGGCGATCCGTGCCGACGAAAACCTCAAGCACCTGCCGGTGCTGATGGTGACCGCCGAGTCGAAACGCGAGCAGATCATCGAAGCGGCCCAGGCCGGTGTAAACGGCTATGTGGTCAAACCGTTCACTGCAGTCACCCTGGAAGAGAAAATCAACAAGATCTTTGAGCGGGTTGCGGCCTGAACAGCGCAAGGAAGACGTCATGGGCGATCCTGCAATCGTAGAGGACGAAAAACTCGAGCTGGCGCGCCTCCTGGTGGCCCGGCTCGAGGAAGGCCGTGAAGAGGATGCGCTGGATGTGATCGCACAACTCGCCGGTTTCCGCGACAGTCTGCTGTTCCAGGAGGTCGGTCGGCTGGCGCGCGAGCTGCACGATACCATCAAGGGCTTCCTGATGGATGCCCGTCTGGCCGAGATCGCCAAATCCGAGATGCCCGACGCTGCCGAACGCCTGCGCCACGTCATCTCGCTGACCGAAGACGCCGCCAACACCACCCTCAGCGCTGTCGAACAGACCATGCCATTGGCCGAGACCTTGCGTACCGATGCGCGCCGCCTCGCCGCATCCTGGGAGCGTTTCAAGGCTCGGCAGATGAATATCGAGGACTTTCGTGTCATGAGTCGCGAGCTGGAGAGATTCTTGCGCGACACCCAGAAGAATTCCGAGGCCCTGCACGCCAAGCTGTCCGAGGTGCTGATCGCCCAGGGCTACCAGGACCTGACCGGTCAGATCATCTGCAAGGTGATCGACCTGGTGAGCGATGTGGAAGGCAAGCTGGTCGAGTTGGTGCGCCTCTCGGGCGTACACGGCATCGAGGCCCGTCCGGCAAGGGAAACGGCCAGGCGCGATATCAAGGTGGCCGGACCGGTGGTGCCAGGCATGAACAAGAGCGATGCGGTGTCCAGTCAGGACGAGGTCGATGACCTGTTATCCAGTCTGGGGTTTTGAGACATGCGCTTCGATACAGACGACGAGATCCTCCAGGACTTCCTGGTAGAGGCCGCCGAGATCGTCGAACAGCTCGGTGAACAGTTGGTGGACCTGGAACACCAACCGGACGACATGGAACTGCTGAACGCCATCTTCCGTGGTTTTCATACCGTCAAGGGGGGGGCAGGATTTCTGTCGATCGCACCTTTGGTCGAGATCTGTCACCGTGCCGAGGATGTGTTCAATCTGCTGCGCCAGGGTGAACGCAAGGTGACCCCGGACCTGATGGACTCCATCCTCGAGGCATTGGACGTGGTCAACGCGGCCATGGATCACCTGCACAACGGTGAGATGCCGGAGCCTGCCGATGCCGCTCTGCTGGCACGCCTGGAGGGTTATGCCGTGCCCGCGGACGAGGTGCCCGCGTCGGCATCCGAGCCCATCGTCGAGGCGCCGTCCGAGCCGCGGGCCGCCGCCAGTCCGGGCGAGATCACCGAAGAGGAATTCGAGGCCCTGCTCGACGAGCTGCACGGGCCCGGCCGCTTCGATCCATCCAAGATTGCCACTGCATCGCCTCCCCAGGAGAAGGACAGGGCATCCGTGATGGTTGGCGGCGGTGACGAGATCACCGAAGAGGAATTCGAGGCCCTGCTCGACCAGTTGCATGGTCCCGGCCGCTTCGATCCGGACAAGGCGGTGATCAGCGAGCCGTGGGCCACCGCGGCGCAGGGGGCGGATCAGACCGCCCCAGCGCCCTCGCCCGCGGGGGAGCAACCCGCGGGCGCCGTCAGGGCGGAACCGAAACCGGCAACGCCGGCCGTGCCTGCCGAGGCAGCATCCAGGCCGAAGCAGCCGACCGTGCCCGCCGCACCGGAGGCGAAGCCGCAGCCGGCCCCGGCCCCGGCGCCCGCCCCAGATACACCTGCCGCAGCCACGAAGACGACGGCCAAGGCACCGGCGCGCCCCAGCGGCGAGGCCTCGGTACGGGTGGACACCCAGCGCCTGGACGAGATCATGAACATGGTCGGCGAGCTGGTACTGGTGCGCAACCGCCTGTCGCTGCTCAAGACCTCGATAGCCGACGAGGAACTGAGCAATGTCATCGGCACCCTCGACGTGGTGACCTCGGATCTGCAACTGGCGGTGATGAAGACCCGCATGCAGCCGATCAAGAAGGTATTCGGTCGCTTCCCCCGGGTAGTGCGCGATCTGGCGCGCAACCTGAAGAAGGAGGTAGACCTGGAGATGCACGGCGAGGACACCGACCTGGACAAGAATCTGGTCGAGGCGCTGGCCGATCCCATGGTGCACCTGGTACGCAATGCCGTGGACCATGGCATCGAGACCCCCGAGGAGCGCGAGGCCGTGGGCAAGCCACGGCGCGGCAAGGTGGTACTCTCGGCCGAACAGGAGGGCGACCACATCCTGTTGTGCATCGAGGATGACGGCCGGGGGATGGATGCCGAGGTGTTGCGTCGCAAGGCCGTCGAGAAGGGCATCCTGGATGCCGAGACGGCGGCACGTCTGGATGAAAGGGAATGCTACAACCTCGTCTTCCATGCCGGCTTCTCGACCAAGGAGGAGATATCGGATGTCTCCGGACGCGGGGTGGGCATGGATGTGGTCAAGACCAAGATCGCGCAGATCAACGGTACCGTCGAGATCGATTCGGAAAAGGGCAAGGGCAGCAAGATCACCATCAAGTTGCCGCTGACCCTGGCCATTCTGCCGACCCTCATGGTGCTGCTGGGGCAGCAGCCTTTCGCGCTGCCGCTGGGCAGCGTGGTAGAGATCTTCAACCTGGATCTGTCGCGTACCCATACGGTGGATGGGCAGATGCTCATCCAGGTGCGTGGGCGCGCCCTGCCGCTGTTCTATCTGAGCAACTGGTTGGTGCGCAACGGCGCCATGCAGGGGCAGCCCCGGGACAAGGGGCATGTGGTGGTGGTCAATGCCGGTGGGGTACAGGTCGGGCTGGTGGTGGATTTTCTGATCGGCCAGGAAGAAGTGGTCATCAAGCCGCTCGGCGCCCTGTTGCACGGACTGGAGGGCATGGCCGGCGCGACCATCACCAGCGATGGCAAGATCGCGCTGATCCTGGATGTGCCCGGGCTGATGCGCAAATACGCGCGACGTTATTGACGACCGACAGGAGGCGGGACAGATGCCCAGACAGATGTCCTGATAGCGCATGGCCAAGCATGTCCGCGTTCTGGTAGTGGATGATTCTGCCTTCTATCGCAAGCGTATTCGCGACTGCCTGGAGGCCTCGTCGGTGATCCGTGTGGTCGGCGAGGCCGCCGACGGCGAGGAGGCCGTGCGCCTGAGCCACGCATTGCAACCCGATCTCATCACCATGGACGTGGCCATGCCCGTGATGGATGGCATCGCCGCGGTGTGTCGTATCATGCGCGAACGTCCGACGCCCATCGTGATGTTCTCGGCCTTCACCCGCGAGGGGGCACAGGCCACGCTCGATGCACTCGAGGCCGGTGCGCTGGACTTTCTGCCCAAGTTGGGTTCGAGCAATGATGCAGCACATACCTGCGAGCTGTTGCGCGCACGGGTACTGGCGTTGGCGCGCGACCGGGCGGACGGGTGCGAGGAACGCCCGGCATCCCCGCCGCCTGTGCCCCGGCGGGGGCAGCGGCCCGGCCTGCTGGTGATCGGAGCTTCCACCGGTGGCCCGGTCGCGGTGCAGCGCTTGATTGCCACACTGCCCGGCGACTTTCCCCTGCCGACACTGGTTGCCATCCATATGCCCGGTACTTTCACACCGGCCTATGCCGAGCGCCTGGATGCGCTCGCTGCCCTGCGTGTGCGCGAGGCAGCCGATGGCATGGCGCTGCGTGCGGGGCAGGTGCTGGTTGCTCCCGGCGGTCTGCAAACCCGGGTCTGTGCCGATGGCGGGTTGCACGTACGGCTCGAAGAGGGCGGTGATGCGCTCTATCGACCCAGCGTGGATCTCGTCCTGGGCTCGGCAGCCGAGGCCATGGGGTCGCGGGCCTTCGGCATCGTGCTCACCGGCATGGGCACGGACGGTGCCGAGGGGGCACGGCGCATTCACCAGGCCGGTGGCCGGGTCTGGGCACAGGACCAGGCGAGCAGCGTGGTATACGGCATGCCCGCCGCGGTGGTGCGTGCCGGGACCGCCGAGCGCGTGTTGCCGCTCGAGGACATCGCCGACGCGCTGCGGGAGGTTTGCTAGATGGACGGGCTGAGCCTGCCCGGTATCGGCTCGGCGTCCCCGCTGCGAACCTTCGGTCCGGGGACGGGCTTCCTACGGGGTAGGGGCGGCATCCCCGCCGTGTGACACACCCTGTCCACCGCATTATCCCCTGCTGGTTGGCATGCAATATGCCTCGTATCCGTTGAACATGTCGGGTGCCGGTTTTTCGACGGCACCGGTGAGAACCACAGGAGAGACATCATGGCAGACAGCGCTGTGGAAGCCGTTGCCGATCCGGTCATCCAGTTGGTGATCTTCCAGCTGGCCGGCGAGACCTATGGCATCAACGTGATGCACGTGCAGGAGGTGTTGCGCCTGACCGAGATCGCCCCGGTGCCGGGTGCGCCATCCTATGTATTGGGCATCATCAATCTGCGCGGTAACGTGGTGACCGTGATCGACACCCGTGCGCGCTTTGGCCTGCCGGCGCCGGAGACCGATGAGACCAGCCGTATCGTCATCATCGAGATCGACGAGCAGGTGGTGGGCATCCTGGTGGACAGCGTGGCCGAGGTGATCGAGCTGTACCAGTCCGAGATCGATTCGGTGCCCAGTGTCGGCAACGAGGAGAGTTCACCTTATATCCAGGGGGTGGCCAACCGGGGTGACGACCTGCTGATCGTGGTCGATCTGAACAGGCTGCTGACCGACCAGGAGCGGTCGGATCTGGGCGGTTGCTGAGCGGGGCCTGCCATGGGCGACCTGGATCGTACAGTCAACGTGGGCGAGGTTACGGCGGTGTGGTCGGCGCGTGACGGCACTGCCTGAAAGCGCATGAGGTCGCCGCCTGGCGACCCCTGCCATGCGGGCAGGTCTGGACTGAACGCCTATTCGGCGGATAATGTGCCCCCCCTTGCATCAGGAGGATGCTCATGTCCTGTCTCCCGCGCCCGCATGCCGCGCCCTCGGTGTCTGCGTCTTCGCGTTCTCTGCTGTTTCGGGCTCGATGCCCCGAGTTGATGAAATCGGCCACTGGCCGGCTCCACGGCAGTGGCCTGCCGAACTCCCCGCTGGTGCGCCTTTCCCGGTCTGGTGTGCCGGGCCGGCTGGCCGATACGGCGCGTGAGTTCGGCCGAGGCTTCCGCCGTCTGCAAACACCTGCTCGCCCGCACCCGCAATTGCCGGGGAGCGGCGGCCTGCCGCGGCAGTCAGGTGCGCTCGACCTGGACGACGATGTGATCGGAAAGGCATTGGACGGCCGGTTTTTCAAGCGAGAGGCCGAGGAAAGGGTCTTCCGCCCCTGTCCGATCGTGCGCATCAGGGAGGAGCCGAAAAACTGTACTTCTCCTCCTCCATGCCATGAGAGAGTCCGGGAGGGGGCTTTCCAGATACGTGCTTGCACTTCCTCCCGACCTCCTCCGTAAGCAGGAAATGCACTTGTTCAGAGCGGCTTCTGGTGAACGGCTCGAGCAGGTGTTCGGACATCGAGGTGGATCGAGTACAGAAGGAAACAACCAACGAGGGTCGGAGGAGGGACCATGGAGAATACCAGGAAGATCGTTGAACTCGTTCAAACTCATGCGGCGGCATATGGAGTGAATGTCGTGGCAGCGTTCGTCACCCTGGCAGTCGGTCGTATCGTGGCCGGCTGGTTGAAGCAATCGATTCAGAGGATGATGGAGCGCCGCTCGGTCGACCCCATCATGACCGGTTTTGTTATCCGTCTGGCCCATATCGCCATGATGGCCTTCGTGGTGCTCGCTGCTCTTGGGCAACTGGGTATCCAGACGACTTCCTTCATCGCCATTGTGGGGGCGGCTGGTCTGGCCATCGGCCTGGCCCTGCAGGGTTCCCTGGCCAATTTTGCCGCCGGTTTCCTGATGATCGTCTTTCGCCCCTTCAAGGTCGGTGATTTCATCGAGGGTGCGGGTGTGAGCGGCACCGTGGAGAAGATCGAGATGTTCGCCACCACACTGCGTACCGGCGACAACAAGATCATCATCGTGCCCAACGCCAAGCTGTCCAATGACAACATCATCAACTATTCGGCGCGCGAGACCCGGCGGGTCGACCTCACCGTGGGCGCGGCCTACGATGCCGATGTCGTTCACGTGAAGCGTGTGCTCAAGGAGATCCTGCAGGACGACGAGCGGGTGCTCGACGATCCGGCCCCATTGATCGCCGTCGGCGAGCTGGGCGAAGGCAGCGTCAACTTCGTGGTGCGTGCCTGGGTGAAGTCCAGCGACTACTGGGGGGTGTTTTTCGATATCACCGAAAAGGTCAAGCTATGCTTCGAGCAGGAGGGCATCGCCCCCTATCCTGTCCGGGGCATTCATTTCTACGAAGAGAAACGGGCCTGAGGGGGTAGCGGCAACAGACGGCTAGCGGCCAGCTGCTGGCGCGGCGGGCGGTGGCTCCGGCCCGGGTTTTGTGCAAGAGTTTCAGTCGTTCGTCCACCTTGCTGGAGGGAGCATGGGCAAGTTCTTGAAGATCGTGTTGGGTGCGGTGCTGGTCCTGGTCGTGCTGATCGCGGCGGCCGTGGTCATTCTGCCGATGGTGGTGGACCCCAATGACTACAAGGACCGCATCGTCGCCGAGGTGAAACAGCAGACCGGTCGCGACCTTGCCATCGAGCAGCCGCTGAAACTGTCGGTCTTTCCCTGGCTGGGTATCGAGACCGGTGGCGTGACCCTGGGCAATGCCCCGGGTTTCGGCAAGCAGCCCTTCGCGCGGGTCCGGCGTCTGGGCGTGCGCGTGAAGCTGTTGCCCTTGCTCAGTCGCAATATCGAGGTCGATACCCTGATGCTGGAGGGGGCCGAGATCAACCTGGCGCGCAACGCCGGTGGCCAGACCAACTGGGACGACCTGGTGGGTCGTGACAAGCCGGCCTCGGGCGAGACAGCCGGTAGTGGCAAGGTAGAAGGTGGCAAGGCCGAAGAAGGCGGACCGGCGATCGTCTCGTTGAAGGTCGAAGGTATCCAGCTGCGTGATGCGCGCATCAGCTGGCGTGACGACCAGGCCGGGACGAGTTACGTGCTCGACAAGGTACGCCTGGAGACCGGCGCCTTGGCACCGGGTGCACGGGTGCCCGTGACGGCGGGCTTCACCTTGTCGAGCAGCCGGCCGCGCGTGGATGTGACGCTGGAGCTGAACACCGAGGCGCGCGTGAGCGAGGACCTGCGCCGCTTCAGCCTGAAGGGATTGCACCTGGTGGCCGACGGCAAGGGCGAAGGTCTGCCGTCGTCCGGCATGCGTGTCGAGGTGGCCGCCGATCTGGTTGCCGACCTGGATGCCGACACCCTGGCGGTATCGGGCCTGACGGTCAAGGGGCCGTCGGTGGCGATCACCGGGCAACTCGACGTGGCCGGTCTGCAGCAGGCCCCGCGGCTCAAGGGGCGCTTGGAGCTGGCGGATACCAACCTGAAGCAGCTGGCGGCGTTGTTCGGCCAGCGTATCGAGACGACCGATCCCAGGGCACTCACGCGGGTGAGCCTGAAGGCCGACCTGGCCCATGAAGGCAAGGCCACGCGCATCGAGCCGTTCGAGATCACCCTGGACGACACCCATGCCAGGGGGTTCGTGCGCCTGCTGGATACCCACGGGCCGGTGCTGCGTGCGCGGCTCGATGTGGATGGTATCGATCTGGACCGGTATCTGCCGCCGGCGGCACAGGCCGACCAGGCTTCCGGCAAGGCGAACGGTGGCCACAAGGTGGCAGGGAAGCCCGCGCAAGGCAGCAAGCCAGCGGCGAAATCCGCACCGGGGGGCAAGCCGGCAGCGGGGGCGGCTGATGATCCCTTTGCCGGTCTGCGTTCTCTCGACCTGCAGGCCGACCTGAAGATCGGCAAGCTGACGGTGAACAAGGCCCGCTTGCAGGATGTGAGCGTGCACCTGGTCAGCAAGGGCGGGGTGCTCCAGGCCGCGCCGGTCACGGCCCGTCTCTACCAGGGGAAATTCAACGGCCAGGTAACCCTGGATGCGCGCAAGAAGACGCCGCGCCTGCACCTGGTCGAGAAGCTGCAAGGCGTGAAGATCGGCCCGTTGCTCGCCGATGTGGCTGGCCAGGACAAGCTGGTGGGTACCGGCGACGTGAAGCTGGATTTGCGTCTCAATGGCCTGAGCGAGGCCGAGGTGCGGCGCAGCCTGAGCGGCAATGGCAGTTTCGTGTTTCGCGACGGGGCCTACAAGGGGGTGGACCTGGTGAAGCTGATCCGCACCGCCACGGGCCAGGGACGCAATACCACGCAGATGGGCAACACCGCCGAGCAGACCGAGTTCACCGAGATGCGTGGCTCCTTCACCGCGCGCAATGGGGTGATCCGCAATCGCGATCTCTCGGCCAAGTCGCCGCTGCTGCGTGTCGCCGGCAAGGGGGATATCGACCTGCCGGCCAACCGCGTCGATTACAGGGTAAGCGCCAAGCTGGTAGCGTCGTTGCAGGGGCAGGGTGGGGCCGAGGCCGATCAGCTGGTCGGTGTTCCCATCCCGGTGCGCATCCAGGGGGCGCTGGACAAGCCGGGCTATACACTGGACGTGGAGACGCTGCTCCGCGCCAAGGCCAAGCAGCGGCTGGAGCGGGAAAAGGCCAAGCTGCGCCGCAAGCTCGAGCAGAAGGTGCAGAAAGAACTCAAGGGCGTGCTGGGTGACCAGCTCAAGGGCCAGCTCAAGGGCCTGTTCGGGCGTTGAACTCGAGAATTTGAGGAGCCTCCGCTTCGCAGGAGAGGTCGGGCAACCCCGATCGAATCCCCCTTGGTCGGGATGACGAAGGTGTCGATTTCTGGGCCGCGGATATTTCACCCTGCCAGGGTCATGGACCCTGTCAGGGGGAAGGCTGCATGTCAGGGCGGTGACCGCACGGGATTGTCAGCAGATACTTGAACTCTTATCGATAGTAGTTATACTTGATCAAAATGAGCAGGTTAATGAGTATATCCGAAGCTGCCAAGGTGGCTGGCGTGGCACCCAGTACCCTGCGCCGCTGGGAGCGCGAAGGCAAGATCCAACCGGAGCGCACCCAGGGCGGTCAGCGCCGCTACACCCTGGCCATGCTCAAGCCGCACATGGCGCATCGGTCGCCGGTCGAGAAAAAGACGGTGGCCTATGCCCGCGTCTCCAGCCACGACCAGAAGGACGACCTGGAGCGCCAGAAGCAGATGCTGGAGATGTACTGCGCCGCGCAGGGTTGGCAGTTCGAGATTGTGTCCGACCTCGGATCGGGCATGAACTACCACAAGCGCGGCCTGCGCAAGCTCCTGTCGATGATCCTCGACGAAAAGATCAACCGCCTGGTGCTGACCCACAAGGACCGCCTGCTGCGCCTCGGTGCGGAACTGGTCTTTGCCATCTGCGAGGAGAAACAGGTGGAGGTGGTCATCATCAACCAGGGCGATGAACCGTCTTTCGAGGAGGAACTGGCGAAGGACGTGCTGGAGATCATCACCGTCTTTTCGGCGCGGCTCTACGGCTCACGGTCGCACAAGAACCGCAAGCTCATCGAGGGCATGAAGGAGGCGGTGGATGCTGCTGGTGCATAAGATCGAGCTGGCGCCTACAAATTAATTCTACTTTGTCATATTTCCGACTCTCGCCGCAGGTGGCTTGCCAGCGCT
>CAYMWJ010000024.1:0-31104 GCA_964394235.1 uncultured Sedimenticola sp.
CGTCGTGATAGTGGTTGACGAAACGCAGTTCCGGCAGCCAGCGCCAGCCGCGCAGCGCCTCGCTCACCGCGTCGAACACCGAGGCCGTGGTGGTGGCCGAGTACTGTGGGTACAGCGGGAACACCAGCACGCGGCGCGCGCCCTGTTCGCGCAGCTTCGCCAGGCCTTCGGCGATCGATGGCTGGCCGTAGCGCATCGCCAGTTCCACCACCAGGCCGTCGCCGTGATTGCATGCGAGCCGCTCGCGCAGGGCCTGCTGCTGGCGACGCGAGATGACCAGCAGCGGTGAACCCTCGGTGCTCCAGATCTTGCGGTAGGCCGCGGCCGAGCGGCCCGAGCGGGTGTTGAGGATCACCAGGTTGAGCAGCAGCCACCAGGGCAGGCGCGGGGCCTCGACCACCCGCGGATCCCACAGGAACTCCTTCAGGTAGCGCCGTACCGCCTGTCGGTCCGGGCGGTCCGGGGTCCCCAGGTTGACCAGCAGTACGCCGCTGCGCTCGGCTTGGTCGTGGCAATGGACGGGCGGGCTCATGCAATGGGTCCGAACAGCAGGGATGCGGTGATTGTATCAGTCCGCCGTGGACGGCGTGTGGGCCCGCCACGGCCGCGCTTCGACGTGCGCACGGGGCCGGGCTCGCCGGTGGCCAGCGGGGCCGGGCTCACGAAGCCGTGCTCGGCCGACCACAGGCCCCAGTTGAAATACTGGTGGAGCGATGCATCAGAACCGGAGCTTGAACTCCGCCCGGGCGAGGTAGTCGGCCTCGCGCTCCAGTTCAGCACGGGTCAGCGGGTGGCGATCCAGCCAGCCTTCGGGAAAGCCGACGCGGATCTTGTGGCCGGCAACCTCCAGGGAGAGCCTGGGCTTGCTGTCGGGCGAGCGCCCCCGATGCATGAGTACCGCCAGGCGCAGCAGCACGCACAGGCGGCGGGCCGGCTCGATCCGGTGCTCGGGCAGGTTGCGGAAGGCCGACTCACTGAACTTGCGGCGATGGTTGCGCACCAGTGCGGCGAGCACCGCCTGCTGCTGGCGCGAAAAGCCCGGCAGGTCGGCATTGGCGAGGATGTAGGCGCCGTGCTTGTGGAAGCCGGAGTGCGAGATGCTCAGGCCGATCTCGTGCAGCTGGCAGGCCCAGGTGAGTATGCGTCCGCAGTCGATGATGTCCAGCCCCCACGGGTGCGCGACCTGATCGAGCAGCGAACGGGCGGTGGCCTGCACGCGTTGTGCCTGTGCCTGGTCAGTGCCGAAGCGGGTGGCCAGGGAATCCACGGTGCGCTGACAGATGTCCTGGTGCCGGGCGTAGCCGATCATCTCGTAGAGCAGGCCCTCGCGCAGTGCCATGTCGGATACCCGCAGGCGGTCGATGCCGAGCCGTTCGAACAGGGCGGAGAGCACGGCCACGCCGCCGGCGAACACCGGCCGTCGGTCCTCGGACAGACCGTCGAGCTGGACCTTGTCGATGTGTCCGGCCTTGAGCAGCTTCTTGCGCAGCTTGCGCAGGCTCTCGGCGGTGATGCCCTCGCTGCTCCAGCCGTTGGCCTTGACCACCGCACGAATGGAACGGATGGTCCCCGAGCTGCCCACCGCGCGTTCCCAGTTGCCGGCCTGGTAGAAGTGGCGCACCGGGCGGATCTCCAGCGCGGCGCGCAACAGGGCGGAGTTCATGGCGTCCTCGGTGATGCGGCCGTCGCTGAACATCAGCTGGCTCATGCTCACGCAGCCCATGTACAGGCTGTCGCGGCGGCCGGGCCCCATGCCGCGGCCGAGGATCAGTTCGGTACTGCCGCCGCCGATGTCGATCACCAGGCGGCGTTCGTCGCCGGCGGCCAGGCCGTGTGCCACGCCCAGGTAGACCAGGCGTGCCTCCTCGTCGCCGGAGATGATCTCGATGGGATGACCCAGTGCCTGTTCGGCGGCGCGCAGGAAGGCGCCATCGTCGGCGATCTGGCGCATGGTGTTGGTACCGACCGCGCGTACCGCTTCGCGCGGCAGGTCGCGCAGGCGCTGGCCAAAGCGCTCCAGACAGGCCAGGGCGCGCCTGGCCACGCGTGTGTCCAGGGTCTTGTCGGGCAGCAGGCCCGCGCCGAGACGCACCGGGTCGCGCAGGCGGTCCACCAGCACCAGGCGGTCGCCATCCTGTCGTCCGACCACCATGTGAAAGCTGTTGGAGCCCAGGTCGATGGCGGCATAGGTCTGCGGCGAGGCGCTGGCGGGGTCGCTCATGGGGGTCGGTTTCCTGCATGCAAAAATCCGGGCCGAATGGTCCGGAGATCCTCGACCATGCTACCGCTTTTGAGTGTCCGCGTGCACGTTACGGGAATGGTGGTTGTCTAGTGTGGAAGTCGACCACCACAGAGTACACAGAGATCACAGAGGCGGTGAAGTTGGGGGCTGTCCCGGCAGGACTGCAACCCGACCGACGGACCGACCGATGGTCTGTCGGCAGAAAGGTCCGCGCCTTGCCTTTTGCTATTGTTGAACTCTGTGTGCTCTGTGTCCTCTGTGGTGAGGAATCAAGGTGCACAAACGCCTCTTCCATGATCTGGGGTGTGGGCGGCCCGGCCTCATGAGAGTTAGTATGATGGCACGATGAAGATGAGATTCTGCAGTCACTGCGGTCACCCGGTGCGGCTGGGGGTCCCCGCCGGCGACAACCGCGAACGCCATATCTGCGACGCCTGCGGCACCATCCACTATCACAATCCCAAGATCGTGGCCGGGTGTATCGTGCATCACGGGGATCGGGTGCTGCTCTGCCGGCGTGCCATCGAGCCGCGTCGCGGCCTGTGGACGGTGCCGGCGGGCTTCATGGAGAACGGCGAGACCACCTGGGAAGGGGCGATGCGCGAGACGCTGGAAGAGGCCAATGCGCGGGTCGCCATCGAGGACCTGTACTACACGGTGAACCTGCCGCACATCGACCAGGTGTACCTGCTGTTTCGTGCGCGCCTGCTGGACGAGGCGTTTTCGCCCGGCGAGGAGAGCGAGGAAGTGGCGTTGTTCACCGAGGCCGAGGTGCCCTGGCGGCAGCTCGCCTTCGCCACGGTGCGCCTGGCGCTGGAGCAGTATTTCCGCGATCGCAAGGCGGGGAGCTATCCCATGCGCATGGCCGATATCCTGCGCGATCCCGAGAGTCCACACGGCTATCGGGTCAGGCCGGTGGAGCCGCCGGCTGCGGACTGAGATGGGAAGCCACTCGCTCTCCTGCCATTCGCCCGGCAAGGGATGGTCAACGCAAGACTTTAATTATTAAAGGTTGATGATGTGATGCCGCCACAGCGTGTGCAGGCGGTCAGTGCCGGGATGGGGTGGGCATATCCGCTCACGACGAGGCGACGGTCCGGCAAGGCCGTCTGGTTGCGAGGAGCTGAAAAATGGCGCAGGTCATCGATACCCATGTTTTCTTCCGGAGCCCGCAGCGTGCGCCCGGTTCGCCGGTCGCCTCCCCCGGGAATGGCGGGGGCGAAGAGCATGGCCAGTGATATCCCCATCAAGGCCTCCGAGTCCTTGAATGTCTTGGCTGGTGCGGGTCCTCCCGACAGGGTGTCTTCGATAGCACAGAACACGGGAATGCGATGGACCGAAAAGGTCGGGCGGCCCGGTGGATCCGGGTCCGTCGATGCGGTGGTGTCCGGCCTCGACGGGTTGGTGCAGGATCTGCGCCGCAACCTGCAGTTCGCCATTGACGACAAGAGTGGCGAGACCGTGATCAAGGTAATCGACAGCGAGACCCGCGAGATCGTTCGGCAGATCCCGTCCGAGGAGATCATGCGTCTGCAGCGGCGCCTGGAAGAGGCAGTCGGGCGGTTGTTCCAGGGGTGGTCTCGGACGCGCGGGCACGGAGACGTCGGGTGATGCGGGCAGGGGGCAGGCAGGCTGTGGTGTCGTCTTTCTCGCTCATCGGTGCAGCACCAGTTCGAGCACGGCCTTGCTGCCGAAATAGGCCAGCATCAGCACCACGAAGCCGGTCAGCGTCCAGCGGATGGCGGTGGTGCCCCGCCAGCCGAAGCGGTAACGGCCCCACAGCAAGGCGCCGAACACCACCCAGGCGATCAGCGACAGCAGCGTCTTGTGCGCCACGTGCTGGGCGAACATGTCTTCCAGGTAGAAGAAGCCGCTGAGCAGCGACAGGCTGAGCAGCACGAAGCCCAGGCCGATCATCTCGAACAGCAGGACCTCCATGGTCTGCAAGGGCGGCAGGACGCGGATGAAACCGCCGGGGTGATGTGAACGCAGGTGATTGTCCTGGATCGCCAGCAGCAGAGCCTGGATGGTGGCCAGGGTGAGCATGGCGTAGGCGAGGATACTGACCGTGACGTGTGCCCCCAGGGTCCAGTCGGCCTCGTTGTCCAGGAGATGATGTCCCGGATTGTGCAGATCCAGCAGCATGGTGAGCGCGGCCAGGGGAAACACCACCAGTCCCAGCATCTCTACCGGCTTGCCCAGTGCCGAGACCAGCAGCAGGGCGGCGATCATCCAGGCGGTGAGCGAGGCGGCATTGAAGAAGCCGAGATTGATGCCGGCCTCGGTCACCAGTTCGCTGTAGAGCACGGCGCCGTGCAGGATCAGGGCCATGAACCCCAGCCCCAGCACCAGTGGCCGGCGATCGGGGGCGCTGCGGCCACCGAACAGGCGCGCGGCCACCAGCGCGGTGGCCAGCAGGTACAGGACGGTGCCCGGGTAGGTCAGTAGCGTCATGTTCATGGCGACATGATGATCGCATAGCGGCGACAGGGCTTCTAGCGCCCGTGTGCCGGTTTCCCGCGCAGGTCGGGGACTGAGTCCCTATAATGGGAACGGTTTCCCTTATCCGACAGACAGACATCCATGTTCAAGAACCTCTCCGACCGTCTCGGTGATGTGCTGCAGAAGGTGCGCGGCCAGGGCCGTATCACCGAGACCAACATCAAGGACACCCTGCGCGAGGTGCGCATGGCCCTGCTCGAGGCCGATGTCGCCCTGCCCGTGGTCAAGACCTTCGTCGACCAGGTGCGCGAGAAGGCCCTGGGCGAGGAGGTGATGAAGAGCCTCACCCCGGGCCAGGCGCTGGTCAAGATCGTGCACGACGAACTGGTCTCGGTCATGGGCGAGGCCAACGAGGGGCTGAACCTGGCCGCGCAGCCGCCGGCGGTGGTGATGGTCGCGGGCCTGCAGGGTTCGGGCAAGACCACCAGCGTGGCCAAGCTGGCGCGCATGCTCAAGGAGCGCGAGAAGAAGAAGGTCATGGTGGTCAGTTGCGACGTGTACCGACCGGCGGCCATCGAACAGCTCAAGACCCTGGCCGCCGATGTGGGCGTGGAGTTTTTCCCGTCGAATGCCATGCAGAAGCCGGTCGCCATCGCCCGGGGCGCGATCGACGCGGCGCGCAAGGGCTTCTTCGACGTGCTGCTGGTCGATACCGCCGGTCGCCTGCACGTCGACGAGCAGATGATGGACGAGATCCGCGAGCTGCATGCCGCGGTGAACCCGGTCGAGACCCTGTTCGTGGTCGATGCCATGACCGGCCAGGACGCGGCCAACACCGCACACGCCTTCGACCAGGCGCTGCCGCTGACCGGTGTCATCCTCACCAAGACCGATGGTGATGCACGCGGCGGCGCGGCGCTGTCGATCCGCCAGATCACCGGTAAGCCGATCAAGTTCCTCGGGGTGGGTGAGAAGACCGATGCACTCGAACCCTTCCACCCCGATCGGGTGGCTTCGCGCATTCTCGGCATGGGCGACGTGCTTTCGCTGGTCGAGGAGGTCACGCAGAAGATCGACCAGAAGAAGGCCGAGAAGCTGGCACGCAAGCTGCAGAAGGGGCAGGGCTTCACGCTGGCCGATTTCAAGGAGCAGATGGAACAGATGCAGGCCATGGGGGGAGTCTCCAGCCTGTTGGACAAGCTGCCGGGCATGAACAAGGTGCCCGACGCGGTGAAGGCACAGATGGGCGATCGCGAGACCCGGCGCATGATCGCCATCGTCAACTCCATGACCCCGCAGGAACGCGAATTCCCGGGTATCATCAAGGGTTCGCGCAAGAGGCGCATTGCGCGTGGCGCCGGTGTGCAGGTGCAGGACGTGAACAGGCTGCTCAAGCAGTTCACCCAGATGCAGAAGATGATGAAGAAGATGAAGGGTGGTGGGCTGGAGAAGATGATGCGTGGCATGAAGGGGCGTTTCCCCGGCATGCCACCGGGCGGGGGATTGCCATTCTGAGGGGACGGGCATGGAACGATTGATGCGCTCCCTGGTGGTGGCCGTTGCGTTCGCCCTGGCGGGGTTGTGGTGGACCTCGCCGCGGGCCGCCGATGCGGCGGTGGCGCAGGAGCGCGAACAGCTCGCCCGGCTGCGTGACTTCGTCTCTCAGGTGAGTGAACGTGTCCGCCAGCTCGAGCAGGCGCTGGCCGAGGCCGAGGCGCGCAATCGGCGCCAGTCCGAGGAGATCGATCGTCTGGAGAAGCAGCTGGCGCTCCGGCAGGCCAGGGATCCGGACGAGCAGGAACGCCTGCGGCGGCGATTCTTTGCCGCCCTGGGCGAGCGCCTGCCCCTCTCGCCGATATACGAGATCCGCGACGATCGCGTCATCGTGCCGGCCGACCTGGTGTTCGTGTTCTCGCGTGCCAAACTGGGGGCCGAGGGGCAATCACGCCTGCGTCCCCTGGTCCGTGCCCTGCGCGAGCTGACCGGTGAGTTGCCGACGACACTGCCCTGGCGTTTGCGTGTGGAGGGACATACCGACCAGCGGCCGTTGCGCAGCAACCGGGAATTCCCCAGCAACTGGGAGTTGTCTGCCGCACGTGCCACCGAGGTGGTGCGCTACCTGGTGCACTCCGGTCTGCCGGAGAAGCGCCTGGAGGGTGTGGCGCTGGCGGCGACCCGTCCGCTGGACGATCGCAGGAACCGCGCCGCCTATCGGCGCAATCGACGCATCGAGCTGCATCTGGTTTTCGAACATTGAATACCGCCGTTGATGTCCGTCAAGACCGTCTGGCCGCTGTGGTGGCATGGTCGGCGGACAAGCGGCACTACCCGGGAGCGACATGGGTAAACGCCATGCAGAACAGGCGGCCGCTGTGGTGGCAGCGTTTTTCGACCGGCTCGATCCGGCCTTGCATGCCCGCCTGACCGACGAGCACCGCGAGCAACTGGAGCGGGACATCGAGGCGGCCATCGCCGCGGTCGTGCGCGCTGAGCTGGAGGTGGTCTCCGACCTGCTCAACGACCAGGCGGTACTGATCCGTCGTCGCCTGGAGGACGATCAGTCCGCCTGAGCGGGATCGTCCATGCGCGTCCAGCGCTGGTCGGGCTCCAGGCGCCAGGCGCCCTGGTAGTCGTGTGGCGGGCGCCCGCCCCAGTCGGTTGGCGAGAGCAGCGAGAACTGCAATTCCCCCGAGGCGGTGCGATACAGGTGGTAGACCTGGCCGGGACGCTTGGCGAAGGTGCAACGCGCCTTGTGCAGCTCCAGGTCCTGGTGCGCCTTCTCCAGGATCTGCCGCGCCTGGGCCTGCAAGTGGCGAATCTGCTCGGCGATCAGTTCCAGCTGGGCATTGGTCTGGCCGGCGATGGCCTGGTCGGCGCGCTCCAGCTCGGCTGCCAGGTCCACCAGGCCGAAGGCCGGGGCCAGCCGGCTCACCGGGTAGGGGCTGGTGCGCGCCTCGCCGCGGTGAATGGGATCGGGGTGCTGTTCTCGGTCGTCGTTCATGTAATCGGTACTTCACAAAACCGCAAATATGCGTAAAATGCCCGGTTTCCTTCGGGGGCCATCCGCTTTGTGTCCGGTGGTGGCCCGGAAATGGTAACGAACCTACAGGCAGATAACAGACATGGTTTCGATTCGTCTTGCCAGAACCGGCGCCAAGAAGCGTCCTTTCTACCACATCGTGGCCGCCGATTCGCGTCGTGCCCGCGGTGGCCGCTACATCGAGCGTCTGGGTTTCTTCAACCCGATCGCGGTCGAGGGTGAAGAGGCCCTGCGCATCGACCTGGAGCGCGTGGACTACTGGGTATCTGTTGGCGCTCAGCTCACCGATCGTGCGCGCAAGCTGGTCGAATCCTATCGCAAGGACACCCAGGCTGCCGCCTGACAGGCCGCGATGTCGGCGGGTTCGCGCCGATCGTGAACGTATCGGACGACCACGGCAGGAAGATCGTCGGGGGTGACGGAAAACTCGTCACCCTCGGTCGCGTTACCGGGGCACATGGTCTGCAGGGGTGGATCAAGGTTCATTCCGACACGGCACCTCGCGAGAACATCGCCCGCTACGGCCATCTGTACCTGAACCGAGGCGATGGCTGGCAACGCTGGAAGCTGGCTTCCGGGCGGCGCCAGGGCAAGGCGGTGGTACTCAAGCTCAAGGGCTGCAACGACCGCGACGCGGCCGAGGCCCTGATCGGTGCACAGATCGCCATCACCCGCGATCAGCTGCCCGAGCTGGAGGCACCTGGTGACTACTACTGGACCGATCTGCAGGGACTGCGGGTCGAGACCCTGGACGGGGTCGATCTGGGACGGGTGGATCACCTGTTCGAGACCGGCGCCAATGACGTGATGGTGGTCCGGGGCGAGCGCGAACGCCTGATCCCCTTCCTCTGGGAGCAGGTGGTGCGCGAGGTGGATCTCGAGGCCGGCCGCATGCGGGTGGACTGGGATCCGGATTTCTGAGTAAGGGAACAGCGATGCGCTTCGATGTCATCACCCTGTTCCCCGACATGTTCGAGGCGCTGCGCGCGGGCATCCCGGGGCGCGCCCTGGAACAGGGCCTGGCCGAACTGGTGCTGTGGAACCCGCGTGACTACACGCACGATGTCCACCGCACTGTGGACGACCGCCCCTATGGCGGCGGGCCGGGCATGGTGATGAAAGTCGAGCCGCTACTGGCCGCCATCGAGGCGGCACGGGCGCAGGCACCGGACAGCCCGGTGCTGTATCTCAGCCCGCAGGGGCGGCGCTTCGATCAGCAGGCGGCGCGTCGCCTGGCGCAGCGTCCAGGGCTGATCCTGATCGCCGGGCGCTACGAGGGCATCGACGAACGCCTGGTCGAGGCCTGCGTGGACGAGGAATGGTCGATCGGTGACTATGTCCTCTCCGGTGGCGAACTGCCGGCCATGGTGATGATCGACAGCATGGTGCGGCTGTTGCCGGGGGCCCTGGGGCATGCCGACTCGGCGCAGCAGGACTCGTTCTTCGACGGCCTGCTGGACTGTCCGCACTACACGCGGCCCGAGACGATCCTCGGCCAACGGGTGCCGGAGGTGCTGCTCTCCGGTGACCATGAGCGCATCCGCCGGTGGCGCCTGCAGCAGGCGCTGGGGCGGACCTGGCTGCGGCGTCCCGAGCTGCTGGAAGGCCGGCCGCTCGACGACGAAGAGCAGGCATTGCTCGATGAATTCCGGCGCGCCTGCGAGGGCGGGCCGACCGACTGAAACGAACGTGCCGCGAGGCACCCAATCCCAACTGGGTCAGGAGCAAGGGCGATGAGCAACATCATCCAGGAACTCGAAGCAGAACAGATGAACAAGGAGATCCCGGCCTTCGGTCCGGGCGACACCCTGGTCGTGCAGGTCAAGGTGAAAGAAGGCAACCGCGAGCGCCTGCAGGCCTTCGAAGGCGTCTGCATCGCCAAGCGCAACCGCGGCCTGAACTCCTCGTTCACCGTGCGCAAGATCTCCCACGGCGAGGGCGTGGAGCGGGTGTTCCAGACGTACAGTCCGCAGATCGCCTCCATCGAGGTCAAGCGCCGTGGCGACGTGCGTCGCGCCAAGCTGTACTACCTGCGTGGTCGTACCGGCAAGGCGGCGCGCATCAAGGAGAAGATCTCCAGCAAGTGATGCCGCGGACCGTCCGGCAAGACGGTCGCGCCGTGCAGCGACAGGGCCATCCGGTACCCCGGGTGGCCTTTCGCGTGTCTGTCGAATGGCGTTCGCGCAGGGGGGTGCAGGCATGAACCGCCGGACCACGAGCTTCTACTGGCACGACTATGAGACCTGGGGTGCCGATCCCGCGCGCGACCGTGCGGCCCAGTTCGCCGGCCTGCGCACCGATCTCGATTTCAACCCCATCGGCGAACCGCTGGTGATCTACGCGCAACCGGCCGACGACATGCTGCCGCAGCCGGGGGCCTGCATGGTCACCGGCATCTCGCCGCAGCAGGCCCTGGAACAGGGGGCGCCCGAGGCCGACTTCTTCCGCTTCATCCATGCCGAGATGATGCAGCCGGGCACCTGCTCGCTGGGCTACAACACCCTCCACTTCGACGACGAGGTCACCCGTTACGGGCTGTACCGCAATTTCTTCGATCCCTACGAGCGCGAATGGAAGAACGGCAATTCGCGCTGGGACCTGATCGATGTGGTGCGCCTCACCCACGCGCTGCGTCCCGAGGGCATCGAGTGGCCAGAGAAGGAGCCGGGCGTGACCAGCTTTCGCCTGGAGAAGCTTACCGAGGCCAACGACATCGCCCACCTGGGCGCGCACGATGCGCTTGCCGATGTGCATGCCACCATCGCCCTGGCGCGCCTGATTCGTGAGCGCCAGCCGCGCCTGTTCGATTATGTCTTCAACCACCGTGACAAGCAGACCCTGGCCGGCATGCTCGAGCCCTCCGCCGGCCGCCCGGTGCTGCACGTCTCGGCACGCTATCCCGCGCGACTCGGCTGCATCGCTGCGGTGCTGCCGCTGGCCTGGCACCCGCGCAACCGCAACAGCGTCATCGTCTATGACCTGCGGGTCGATCCCGCACCGCTGCTGGAACTCGATGCCGAGGCGCTGCGCCAGCGCCTCTACACCCGCGCGGACGAACTGCCCGAGGGTGTCGAGCGTATCCCGCTGAAGGAAGTGCACATCAACAAGGCGCCGGTGGTGGTGCCCATGAACACGCTCACCGATGCCGCGCGCGAGCGCTGGCGGATGGATGCGGCCGCCGAGCAGCGTCACCTGGAGACTCTGCTGGCGCAACGCGAACGGGTGCAGAAGAAACTGGCCGAGGTCTATGCCGAGCGCGAATTTCCCCCGCGTGACCCGGATCTCGATCTGTACGGCGGCTTCCCCAGCGAGGCCGACCGGCGTCGCTGCGAACGGGTGCGCGCCACCCCACCCGAGGAACTGGGCCGTCTCGATCTGCGTTTCGATGATCCGCGCTATCAGGAACTGCTGTTCCGTTACCGTGCGCGCAACTGGCCCGAGACCCTGAGCCGCGAGGAGCGTGCGCGCTGGGACGCATGGCGCCGGGCGCGGGTACGTGACCCCGAGGGCAGCTCCAGCATCACCCTCGAACAGTACCGCCGCGAACTGGCGCGTCTGGCGGTCGATGCCTCGCTGCCCGAAGATCGCCGCCGCGTGGTCGATCAACTGCTCGAATGGCCGGAGTTGGTGGGGCTGGACTGAGCCGGGGAGGCGAAACCACAAAGGGCGCGAAGGGCGCAAAGTCCTGAAAACGCATGAGGGCTTGCGGCATTTTCATTCGGCCCGGAGACGGGCCTCCTACATGATCTGCAGGAGCGGCGTCCTCGCCGCGAACATCCGCACACGGGAGTGCGGTGCGCAGCGGAGGCGTCGGGAAACCGCGTTTTCCGGCGCCGTGAAGGAAACGGGCAGAGAGAGCCCGTTTCCGTATCTGATCAGTCAGCGGCGTTCCCGCCGCGAATGCCGATTCAACCGGCGTCTTCCACCCATTCCTGCAGGGCCTCGATCAGTTGCCGTGCCTGATCGGGGCTGGAGATGTTGAACTTGGATTTCTGCTGGTACTCGCCGTTGCGCTTCTGGTAGCGGCGGATGGAGTACTTGTCCTTTCCGTAGGCCTGCTTGGCGTTGTCCCATTCCTGATAGCGAAAAAGGATGGTGGTCCAGGCGCCCTTGGAGAGTACGCGCTTGTCCAGTTCCTTGACGAGGTCGATGCCGCCCTCGCTGTAGTTGATGGTGAGTTCGTCCGGCGTGCTGGCCATGTCGGTTTCCGTGATTGTTGTAATGAGGGCGGTATTCTAGCCCGAATATTTCACCGGCCGAACCACGGGCCAGCGGGCCGTCGGGCTCAGGATCAGGGCTTCGAGTCGATGGCGCCATTGGCGAGCAGGAACTCTTCGAGTTCCGGTCGTTTCAGGCGCCGGGCGATGCTCAGTGCCGTTTCGCCGGCGGCATTGCGCGCATTGGTGTCGGCACCGAACTCGATCAGGTAGTGCACCAGGCGGTGGTTGCCGTTGGCGGCTGCGATCAGCAGCGGGGTGTTGCCCTGGGCGTCCCGTACCTCCAGGTCAGCGCCGTGGCGCTCGAGCAGGCGAACCACGTCACGGTCGCTGACCTTGCGCCGTGCCGCCTCCAGCAGCAATTGCGATGGATCGAAGGTGGCGCCGGCACGGATCAGGGCCTTCGCGGCCTGGGTGCGACCGTTGAGGATGGCCAGATCCAGCGGGGTCTGGCCGTCGGGGTCCCGCGGGTCGAGGTGCACGCTGTGCTTGAGCAGCATCTTGAGCATCACCACCTGCCCGCGGGCGGCGACCTCGTGCAGCGGATAGCGGCCATTGGGCAACGGCTGATCCACCGGCGTGCCCCAGTGCAGGTGGCGTTCGAGCTGTTCGATGTCGCCGCGCTGGATCGCCAGGTATAGCGAGATGGTGGGTTCGTCGGGGGTGCTGCATCCGCTGCTCAACAGGGCGAGCAGCAACAGCAGCAGGTAGTGGATGAGGCGTTTCTTCATGCCACCACGATACCACCAGAAAGGGTCGGGCGTATCATTACCCGCGTGGTGATCGGAAGAAGCCCCCGCGCGCTGGATCGGCTATGCTGTGTTTTTTCCATTTTCGAGGGCTGCGAGGTGGGACTGCTGGGCAAGATTCTGCTGACCGTGATCGTCATTGCCGGTGCCTTGCTGGTGCTGCGTGCGCGCGCACAGGCGCGACCGCCGCGGGTCATCCACCCTGTGGGTTCGAGCGCCCCGCGGCGGGCCTTGCCGATCGGCTGGCTGGCCAGCGGGGTAGTGGTGTTGATGCTGGGGGTGGCGGCCTTCTGGCTGTATTCGAGCTGGCGTGAGGCACACGACGTGCTCTATGTGCGGGTGGTCGATGCCGGGACCGGGCATGTGACCCACTACCGGGCCTACCGGGGCGACATCGACGACCGCGAGTTCGTCACTACCGACGGGATACGGGTGCGCCTGGCCGACACCGAGCGCCTGGAGACCAGCACTATCCCGCCAACCCGAAATTGAAGGCGACCGAGAGTCGCCGTCGGCCACTGCGGTTCTCCTCCACGGCATGCGCCAGGCGTGGCGCGAAGAACACGAAGCGTCCCGCGCGGGGGGTGATGCGGGTCGGTCCGCCCGGGTGATAGACCACCAGGTCACCGCACTCGGGTGGGGTTTCCAGGTAATAGACCCCGGAGAGCACTTCATCGTCTTCTTCGTGGTTGTGGCGGGCGGTGCGTTCACCGGGTTGCATCAGGTTGAACCAGAAGCCGAGGCGCAGATCCCCACGGCCGAGGATGCGTTGTGCCGCCTCGTGGGCCAGGTCGAGCAGGGGTTCTATCTCGGGGATGGCATGGCGGTCGATCCAGGTGTTCTCGTAGCGCCCCAGTTCGCGGTGGGACTGGCGCATGTGCGGTCCGCCGAACTCGCGATCGAAGGCGGCGATCAGCGTGCGGTCGAGAGTCGCGTGGTCGTGTACCTCGCCGAGGTGAAGCGGTGGTCGAGAGGTCAGTTCGAGCGCTGTCATGGTGTCGAATGCATGATGATCCAGGGAGGTATTGTCGTATCGCGCCTGGCTCAGCGCCAGACGCCGGGCTGAAACGCATAGCCGTCGAGGATGCGCAGATAGTTGGTGCGTTCGAAGGTCGATATGTCGGTGACCGCATACTGGCTCACCCGACCGCGGAATGCGTCGATGGATTCGAAGCCCTGTTGCTCCATCCATTCCCGAGTGCCCGTGATGATGTCGGCCAGGTGGGCGGGGCCCTTCTGCAGCAGGGCGGTACACAGGTGTACCACGTCGGCGCCGGCGAGCAACAACTTGATGGCGTCCTCGGCCGTGTGGATGCCCCCGGTGGCCCCCAGGGACACCCCGACCCGGCGGTACAGCATGGCGATCCAGCGCATGGTCAGCAGGGCGTCGGCCGAAGTCGACGGGTGCAGGCTGTGTTGCAGTTGCAGGTTGTCGATATGGATGTCGGGCTGGTAGAAGCGGTTGAACAGTGAGACGCCGCGTGCCCCGGCGTTCTCCAGGCACTTGACCATGTGGCCGATGGAGCTGAAGAAGGGTGAGAGCTTCATGTTGATCGGCAGGTCGATTTCCTCGCGGAGGTGCTTGAGCAGGTCGATATAGCGCTGTTCGACGGTACTGCTCTCTTCCCAGGGCGCCGAGGCGATGTAGTAGACGTTGAGTTCCAGGGCGTCGGCGCCGCCCTCCTGCAACAGTTTTGCGATGTCCAGCCAACCGCCATTGGTTACCCCGTTGAGGCTGGCGACGACGGGGATGTCGAGGCTGGCCTTGAGCGCGGCGAGCTGCTCCAGGTAACGGTCCAGCTCGCCGGGGAAGTCCATGTGATCGGGCAGGTAGGAACCGGCTTCGGCATGACCGTGGTCCTGGTGGTGCAGGAAACGCACCATGGCCTCTTCCTCGGCGGTGATCGCCTCCTCGAACAGCGAATACATCACCAGGGCGCCGGCGCCGGCGTCCTCGAGCGCGCGGGCGGTGTCCAGGCTGCGACTCAGCGGCGAGGCGGAGGGCACGAAGGGGTTGTCGAGGTGCAGTCCCAGCCATTGGGTCTTCAGGTTCATGACGATTTCCTCTCCTCCGTTCCGGCTTCGCCGGTCAGCTTGATGTGTGCCAGTTGCTCGTACAGCCGGAACCTCTCTTGCGCGTGTTGCCGTGCTTGCTTGAGAAAGCGTTGCGCGGCTTCCGGGTGGCTGCGAGACAGCACTGCGAAGCGGGTCTCGCTGCTGGTGAACTCCTCGTAGGGGATGCTCGGTGGCTTGCTGTCCATGTGCAACGGGTTCTCGCCGCGCTCGATGCGGCGCGGGTCGAAGCGGAACAGCGGCCAGTGGCCGGCGTTCACCGCCAGGTTCTGCTGGCGGATGTTGTGCGACAGGTCCACGCCGTGGGCGATGCAGGGCGAGTAGGCGATGATCAACGAGGGGCCGGGGTAGCTCTCGGCCTCGAGGAAGGCACGCAGGGTCTGCACGTCCTTGGCGCCGAAGGCGACCTGCGCCACGTAGACGTTGCCATGGCTCATGGCCATCAGCGCCAGGTCCTTCTTCATCATCGGCTTGCCGCCGGCCGAGAACTTGGCCACCGCGCCCAGCGGTGTGGCCTTGGAGGTCTGTCCGCCGGTGTTGGAATAGACCTCGGTGTCGAGCACCAGGATATTGATGTCGCGGCCCGAGGCCAGCACATGGTCCAGTCCGCCGTAGCCGATGTCATAGGCCCAGCCATCGCCGCCGATGGCCCAGACGCTCTTGCGTACCAGGTAGTCGGCCACCTCCAGCAGGTGGCGGGCAGCCGGGTGGTCGATGGCACCCAGCGCGTCCTTGAGCCGTGCCACCCGCTCGCGTTGCTCATGGATGGCCGCCTCGTCGTCCTGGCGGGCATGCAGCAGCGCTTCCACCAGCTCGCCATCGAGCCGGTCGGCCAGGCGCGTCAGCAGTTCGCGGGCGTGTGTGGCACGGCTGTCCACCGCGATGCGCAGGCCCAGACCGAACTCGGCGTTGTCCTCGAACAGGGAGTTGTTCCAGGTCGGGCCGCGGCCCTCGGGGTTGGTGGTGTAGGGGGTGGTTGGCAGGTTGCCGCCGTAGATCGAGGAGCAGCCGGTGGCGTTGGCGATCAGCATGCGGTCACCGAACAGCTGGGTCGCCAGCTTGATGTAGGGGGTCTCGCCGCAGCCCACGCAGGCACCGGAGAACTCGAACAGCGGCTGCATCACCATCGCGCCCTTGAGCGTGGTGACCTTGAGGCGGCGGCGGTCGAATTCCGGCAGTTCCAGGAAGAAGTCCCAGTTGGCACGCTCGGCGGCGTGATGGGTGGCTATCGGGGCCATGTTGAGCGCCTTGTGCTCCGGATTCTCGCGGTCGCGAATGGGGCAGATGTCCACGCACAGGCCGCAGCCGGTGCAGTCGTCGGGCGCCACCTGGTAGCTGATGTGGATGTCGGCCGGAAGCTCCTTGCCGCCGCCCTTGACCGGCACGTGCTTGAAGGTCGCGGGCGCTTTGGCCGTCGCCGCCTTCGGAAACAGCTTGGAGCGGATCGCCGCGTGCGGACAGACCAGCGGGCACTTGCCGCAATGGGTGCACAGGGTCTCGTCCCAGATCGGGATCTCCAGCGCCAGGCGACGCTTCTCCCAGGCGGCGGTGCCCAGCGGCCAGGTGCCGTCGGCGGGAATGGCGCTGACCGGCAGCTCGTCGCCGCGCCCGGCGATCAGCGGTGCGGTCACCTGTTGCACGAAGTCGGGGGCCTCGGCGGGCACCACCGGCGGCATGCGGTGCCGGCTGGACGGCGCCTCGGGCACCGGTATTTCGTGCAGGCCGGGCAGGGTGCGGTCGATGGCCGCGAAGTTGCGTTCCAGCAGGCGCCGGCCCTTGCGCCCGTAGCTCTTCTCCACCAGGGTCTTGATCTCGCGGATGGCGATGCCGATCTGCAGGATGCCGGTGATGGCGAAGAACGCGGTCTGCATGATGGTGTTGATGCGCCGTCCCATGCCCGTGTCGCGGGCGATGCGGTAGGCATCGATGGCGAACAGTCGCAGGTCCTTGTCGATGATCTGCTGCTGTACCTCGCGTGGCAGGCTGTCCCAGACCCGTTCCGGCGGGTGTGGGCTGTTGAGCAGGAAGGTGCCACCCGGCGCGGCCTTCTCCAGCATGGGATAGCGGTCGAGGAAATTGGGCTGGTGGCAGGCTACGAACTGCGCCTGTCCCGCTTCGACCAGGTAGGTCGAACGGATGGGCTCGGGGCCGAAGCGCAGGTGCGAGACGGTCACCGCCCCGGCCTTCTTGGAGTCGTACTGGAAATACCCCTGGACGTGCAGATCGGTGTGTTCGCCGATGATCTTGATGGCATTTCTGTTGGCCGAGACAGTCCCGTCCGACCCCAGGCCGTAGAACACGCACTGGGTCATGCGTTTCACCGCGTCGGGGCGGAAGTCCGGGGCCCAGTCCAGGCTGCTGTGGCTCACGTCGTCGTGAATGCCGATAGTGAAGTGGTTCTTCGGTCGCTCCTTCTTCAGTTCTTCGAGCACGGCGGCGGCCATGCCCGGCGTGAATTCCTTGGAGGACAGGCCGAAGCGCCCGCCGATCACCCGTGGAAGCTGCGCGATGCGCCCGTCGCTCCAGGCCTGCATCAGTGCGGTGCACACATCCTTGTACAGGGGCTCGCCGTCGGCGCCCGGCTCCTTGGTGCGGTCGAGCACCGCAATGGCGCGCACGCTGTTCGGGATCGCCGCCAGCAGGCGCTCTGGCGAGAAGGGACGGAACAGCCGGACCTTGATCAGGCCGACCGGCTCGCCGCGTGCTGCCAGGGTGTCCACCGCCTCTGTCGCTGCGCCCAGACCCGATCCCATCAGCACCAGGATGCGCTCGGGTTCAGGGTGACCGTGGTACTCGAACAAGTCGTAGCGGCGTCCGGTGGCCTCGGCGAAGGCGTGCATGCAGTCCTCGACGATGTCGGGCGTGGCGGCATAGAAGGGGTTGACCGTTTCGCGGCCCTGGAAATAGACATCGGGATTTTGCGAGGTGCCGCGCAGTACCGGGCGGTCGGGGGTCATGGCGCGGCGGTGGTGAGCGATGACGTCCTGTTCGTCGAGCAGGCGGCGGATCAGTGCCTCGGGGATGTCTTCGATCTTGTTCACCTCGTGCGAGGTGCGGAAGCCGTCGAAGAAGTGCACGAAGGGCACGCGTGCGCGCAGGGTGGCCATCTGTGCGATCAGGGCGAAGTCCATCACCTCTTGCACGCTGGATGAACAGAGCAGGGCATAACCCGTGCCGCGCACGGCCATCACGTCGGAATGGTCGCCGAAGATCGACAAGGCCTGGGCAGCGATGGAACGAGCGGCGACGTGCAGCACCGTGGGGGTGAGCTCGCCGGCGATCTTGAACATATTGGGGATCATCAGCAGCAGGCCCTGGGAGGCGGTGAAGCCGGTGGCCAGAGCACCGCCCTGCAGGGCACCATGGGTGGCGCCGGCGGCCCCGGCCTCGCTCTGCATCTCGATCACCTGTGGCACCACGCCCAGCAGGTTGCGCTGCCCTTGCGCGGCCCATTCATCGGCCCATTCGCCCATCGGCGAGGCCGGGGTGATGGGATAGATGGCGATCACCTCGTTGGTCTGGTAGGCGATGCGTGCCGCCGCTTCGTTGCCGTCGATGGTCAGCATGGTGTCCGTCTTGTGATGGTTCGGGGATTCGACAATGGCCCTGGAACGAGAGGGCGCGATCTGCTTATCGGGCACTTTATGTCGCCGACCTCAGCTTGGGAGGCAGTTGGTCCGTGCGCAAGCGCCGGCGGTCGCGGGTTTGACACAGGTCAATTCGGTTGGACGTGGCTTGAAAGCGGGGCTTGATCCAGGTCAGCCAGGTGCCGGGGGGGACTGTATCCCCGGGGCGAAGAATTGATTTCCGGCGCCATCACACCTATATGTGGGCCGGTGAACGATGAACCAGGAGGTGCCATGAACGATCGCTTGCGCAAGGGTCGGTGGCTGATGGCCCTGGGGGCCGTACTGCCATCGCTGGTGTATGCCGGATTCGGATTCGGTTTCGATTCCGACAACGGCTTCTACGACTACGATCCCGAGCACTATCCCTGGGGTTATCCGCCGCCGGCTTACCGGGGCTACAACCCCCGCTGGTACTGGGGGACCCGTGACGAGCCCTCCACCTGGCGCTTTGGCTCGCGTCCGCGTCCCAAGACCAGGGAAGACAAGGGCAAGGGCTGGGATCGCAGCTGGAGCTTCGGCGACTGGGGCGACGACAACACCAGTCGTTTCAGCTTCGGGCCACAGCGTTTCCACTTCGGTGATCGCTGGACGCCGTCCTTTGGTGACCGCTGGGGTCGGGGACGTTATCGCTATCCCTATCCGCCGTATCCTGCCTGGGGCTGGGCGCCGCCTGGACCGCGCTATGCGCCGCCGGGCTGGCGTCCCTATCCCGTCCCACCGCCGCGGGGCGTGAAATCCGGTGACGCGCCGACCGCACCCGCCAAGGCGTCCTCGCAGCCGCCGGCGAGCGATGATGGCCGCAAACCGTCGGCCGGGGAAAAGCCGGTGAAACCGGCAGCGAAGGACGCTACCTCGGCACTACCGGATGGTGATGCCGAGCCTGCCGCAGGCGGGAAACAGGGATAAAAGACAGGCGCCAGGCTCACGGAAGTGAATCAGGGATTTCTCAAAGAGTCGGGACTCTCGTCCCGGCTCAACGCCCGGCACGCGCCATCAGGGCCAGGATGCCCTTCATCAATTCGATGGGCGAGGGCGGGCAGCCGGGGATGTGGATATCGACGGGTATGACGTTCTCCACCGCGCCGCGGCTGGCATAGCTGATGCCGAACTCGCCGCCGTTGCAAGCGCAATCGCCGGCGGCGATCACGAAACGTGGCTTCGGGGTGGCCTGCCAGGTGCGGCGCAGGGCGGTCTCCATGTGGCGCGAGACGGGGCCGGTGACCAGCAGTACGTCGGCGTGGCGCGGTGAGGCGACGAAGTGCACGCCGAAGCGCTCGATGTCGTGATAGGGGTTGTTGAGGGCGTGGATCTCCAGCTCGCAGGCGTTGCAGGAGCCGGCGTCCACCTCGCGGATCGCCAGGCTGCCGGCGAAGCGGGCGTCGATGGCGCGCTTCAGTTCCGCGCCCAGGGCCTCGATCTCGGGGTCGTGCAGGTCGGGAGCGTCTTCGGTGAGGGTGCCGGTGGTGCGGATTCGGTTGAGTATGCGCATCATGGGCTGGTCCTCGCAGGTTGCGGGATGGCTCGCCCTCCCAGCCTTCCCCACAGGGTGGGGGAGGGGCAGCAGCTGGTTCGGTGTTGCCTTTCCATCACAGGTCGTGCCCCGAGTAGGAGCCGTTCACCGATTTGTTGCACACCGGGAAATCGGGCACGATGTTGCCCAGCACGATGCGCTCCAGGGCCGGCCAGGTGAACCAGCTGGGGTCGCGGGCGAAGAAGCGGGCGACCCGCCCCTGCGGGTCCAGGCGGACGTAGCTGATGATCTCGCCGCGCCAGCCGTCCACCAGGCCCAGGCCCTCGCCGCCGGGCGTGTCGGGCAGGTCGATCCGGGTCTCGTGGCCGCTCTGCTTTTCCAGCATGCCCAGCATCTCGTCCATCAGGTTGAGGCTGCCGAAGATCTCCTGCTGGCGGATGGCCACGCGTGCGGCCACGTCGCCGGCCTCGGAGAGGGCGATGTTGAACTGCAGGCGGGTGTAGGGCGCGTACAGGCCCTCGGCGCGCAGATCAATGGGCTGGCCGGAGGCCTTGCCGACATAGCCGCTGGCGCCCAGCTCGCGCGCCGATTCTGGCGACAGGTAGCCGGTGGTGAGCAGGCGGTCCTCCAGCGAGGGGCTGTCGTTGATGATGTCGAACAGCGGGCGCACCTGTTCGCGCAGCCGCTCGTGGTCGGCGCGCAGGGTGGCGATGGCGGCCGCGTCCAGGTCCAGGGTCACGCCGCCAGGGATCACCCGGTCCATCAGCAGGCGGTGGCCGGTGAGGTCGGCATTACGCCGCTGCCAGGTCTCGCGCAGCGCCTGGCACTGCATCTGGGCGAAGGCGAAGCCGACGTCGTTGCAGATGGCGCCGATGTCGCCCAGGTGGTTGGCCACCCGCTCGCGCTCGCACAGGATGCCGCGGATGAGCGAGGCGCGCATCGGCGGCTCCACGCCGCAGGCGCGCTCCAGCGCCTGGCAGGCGGCCCAGGCATGGGCCACGGTGCTGTCGCCCGAGATGCGCCCGGCCAGCCGCGCCAGCCCTTCGGCGTCGCGCCCCACGGCGATCTTCTCGATGCCCTTGTGCACGTAGCCCAGGCGTTCCTCCAGGCGCAGGATGGGCTCGCCTGCGGCCTGGAAGCGGAAGTGGCCCGGCTCGATGATGCCGGCATGCACCGGTCCCACCGGGATCTCGTACACCCCGGCGCCCTGGATGGGCTGGAAAGGGTAGTCGGCATCCGCCGGGGTGCGTGCCGGCGGGCGGCCCTCCACCGGGAAGTCGTGGTGGAGCGGGTGTTCGTCCTCGGCCCAGGCGCGGTGGCGGGTCCAGCGGCGCCCGTCCGGGTGGTCGGTGAAGCGTACCCCCAGCAGGTCGGCCAGGTGGCGCTCCAGGCGGTCGGCGCCGGGGTAGATAGGGGTATGCGAAGCGATCTCGGGATTCTCGGCCAGGATCGCGGTGCGCAGCACCACATAGTCGCCCTGGTTGACCAGCACCGCCGAGAGCACGATCTCGTCGTCCTGCTCGTCGCCCCAGATGCCGGCCCAGCGCAGGCCCATGTTCTTCGCCACCGTGGCAGCCTTGCCCCAGTCCTCGGGGTCGATGCGCAGCAGGTGCGCCGGCGCCAGGGCGCCGGCGTCGCCGGAGTGGACGACGATGTGCTCTTCCTCCAGTTCGGCCAGGTATCCGGACAGCCAGTCGAAGCGGCTCACAGCAGACCCTCCCCAGCGATCAGTCGTACCGCCTGGTCCAGCCAGTTGGCCAGGAAGGCGGGAATGGACAGGCCGATCCACAATACCAGCAACAGGTGCACCGCGACCGGCACCATGTTGACCTTGACCGCGCTCTGCCCCTCCGGTGCGGCGCCATAGACCATGGGGTGCAGATGGCGGAACAGCCCCGCCAGGGCCACCACCAGGCCCACCAGCAGGCTCACCGTCAGCCAGGGCCAGCTGTGCATGGTGGCGCTGAGCAGCAGGAACTCGCTGGTGAAGACGCCGAAGGGCGGGAAGCCGGCGATCGCCGCCACGCCCAGCAGCAGGCCCCAGCCTACCGAGGGCTGGGTGCGGATCAGGCCGCGGATGTGGTCGATGGCCTGGGTGCCGGCGATGTGCGAGGCGTGCCCCACGGTGATGAAGATCGACGACTTGGTGATCGAGTGCACCAGCATGTGCAGCAGTGCGGCGAAGGTGCCCAGGGGGCCGCCGATGCCGAAGCCGAAGGTGGCCAGCCCCATGTGCTCGATGGACGAGTAGCTGAACAGGCGCTTGATGTCGCGCTGGCGGTGCAGGAACAGCCCGGCCACCAGGAAGGAGGTCAGGCCGAAGCCCATCAGCAGGTAGCCCGCCATGTGCGGGTGGGTGGAGGCAGCCAGTGCCCCGTCGGTGAGCATCTTCACCCGCACCACGGCGTACAGGGCCACGTTCAGCAGCAGGCCCGAGAGTACCGCCGACATGGGCGTGGGGCCTTCGGAGTGGGCGTCCGGCAGCCACTGGTGCAGCGGTACCAGGCCCACCTTGGTGCCGTAGCCCACGAGCAGGAACACGAAGGCCAGGCCCATCACGGTCGGATTCAGCTCCTTCGCGTGTCGGTACAGCTCCAGCCAGTTGAGTCCATCCTCGGCGTTGGGCACCACGTGCTGCGCGGCGAAGTACAGCAGCACCGTGCCGAACAGCGCCTGCGCGATGCCCACGCCGCACAGGATGAAGTACTTCCAGGCCGCCTCTATGGCCTCGGGGGTGCGGTACAGCGACACCAGCAGCACCGTGGCCAGGGTGGCGCCTTCCACCGCCACCCAGAGGATGCCCAGGTTGCTGGTGGACAGCGCCAGCAGCATGGTGAACAGAAAGACCTGGAACATGCTGTGGTACAGGCGCATGCGCCGCGGATTGCAGCGACCCTCATGGCAGACGTGCTCCATGTAGGGGCGCGAGAAGATGGCGGTGGTCAGACCGATGAAGCTGGTCAGCACCAGCAGGTAGATGTTGAAGGGGTCCACCAGCAGGTGCTCGCTGTGGCGTGGGCCGTGCGCCAGCACATCCAGGGCCAGGGCCACCGACACCGCGAAGGTGGCCGCGCTCAGTCCCAGATTGCTCCAGCTCGCCAGGCGCAGGTTGCGCACCAGGCCCAGCAGCAGCGCGCCCAGCGCCGGGATGGCGAGGAGGAGGTACAGCTCGGTCATGCCTCGCCCTCCGTCTCCGATGCCATTTTTTCGTGCTCGGCCTCCGACAGGCGGGTGAGCAGGTCCACGTCCAGGCTGTCGATGCTCTCGCGGATGTGGAAGAAGAACACCCCGAACAGCACCGCGGCCACCAGTACGTCGAAGGCCACGCCGAGTTCCACCACCAGCGGCATGCCCTGGGTGGCGGCCACCGCCGCCAGGAACAGGCCGTTCTCGATGGACATGAAGCCGATCACCTGGGCCACCGCCTGGCGGCGCACCACCATCAGCAGCATGCCCAGCTGGACGATGGCCAGGCTCAGGCTGATCACGTTGCGGGTGTTGGCCAGCTCCAGGCGCGCCACCGGCAGCACCACCCAGTAGCTGAAGATCACCAGCGCGGCACCGGTCATCATCACCAGGGCCTGGCGGTCCAGGCGTTCCTGGTGGCGCTCCAGCTCCAGGCGGCGGATCAGGCGGTGCAGCATCCAGGGGATGAGCAGGGCCTTCAGTGTCAGGGTCAGCAGGGCCGACAGGTAGAGGTGGTGGGTGCCGTTGACGGCGGCTACCACCGCGGTCAGCAGCGCCAGCAGGGCGCCCTGCCAGGCGAACAGGTGCACCATGGTGGTAAGCCGCGCCTGGGTCAGCAGGGCGAAGGAAAGGAACAGGGCCAGCGCGGCCAGGACCAGGATGGTCTGCTCCGCCAGGCCGAGGTGCAGCAGGTTCATGCGCCCACCTCCAGGATCACGTGGCTGAGCATGCCCAGCAGGCTGAGCATGAAGGCCAGGTTGAGAAAGGCCGGCACCCGGAACAGGCGCATCTTGGCGACCACCGTCTCGGAGATCGCGAGGATCAGGCCCAGCAGCGCCAGCTTGGCCACGATGGCGGCCAGGCCCAGCAGCAGCGCCCCGGGTGCCAGGCTGCTGGCGATGCCCCAGGGCAGGAAGATGTTGCTCAGCAGCACCGCGTAGAGCATCAGCTTGATCTGTGCGGCCCACTCCATCAGCGCCAGGTGACGGCCGGAGTATTCCAGGATCATGGCCTCGTGCACCATGGTCAGTTCCAGGTGGGTGGCCGGGTTGTCCACCGGGATGCGCCCGGTCTCGGCCACCGCCACCAGCAGCAGGCCGAGCAGGGCGAACAGGAAGGAGGGGCGCAGCAGCAGGCCGCTGCCCAGCACGTGTTCGATGACGGTGGAGAGGTTGGTGCTGTGGGCGCTCATGGTCAGGGTGAACACCGCCATCAGCATGGCCGGCTCGGCCAGCGCCGAGATCAGCATCTCGCGCGAGGAGCCCATGCCGCCGAAGCTGGTGCCCACGTCCATGCCGGCCAGCGCCAGGAAGAAGCGCGCCAGTGCCAGGAAGCCCACCAGCACGATCACGTCCGCGATCGCTGCGGTGGGCAGCTCCACCACCAGCAGCGGGATCACCGAGGCGGCCACCAGGGTGGCGCCGAACACGATGTAGGGTGCGGCGCGGAACACCGGCGAGGCAGTGTGCGCCATCAGCGCCTCCTTGCCGAACAGCTTGCGCAGGTCGCGGTAGGGCTGCAGCAGGGCGGGGCCGCGCCGGTTCTGCAGGCGCGACTTGATGCGTTTCACCCAGGCCACCAGCAGCGGCGCGCCCGCCGCGAACAGCAGCGCCTGCAGCAGCGCCAGGGCCCAGCCTGCAGGGGTCAGGAGATCAGCCATAGCAGCACCACCAGGGTTGCGAGGGACCAGCCGAGATAGACGCGCACGTTGCCGGACTGGATCAGGGTCACGCGCCGTGCCGCTGCGTTGGTGGCGCGGATCACCGGCTGGTAGAGCCAGTCCCAGAAACGGTCGCCCACGTGCAGCGAGTGGCGCTCGCGCCCGTCCTCGCCGCGGGTCACGCCCTCCTCGATGTGGAACAGGCCGCCGAACACCCGGCGGATGGGCTGGGCGAAGCCGGTCGCGGTGTATTGCATGCGCGCGTTTGGCGGGGCGAAACCGCAGTCCCAGGCGTCGCCGCGGCGCACCTTGCGCAGCGCGCCGCGGCGCAGCAGGCTGGCGGCCAGCCACCAGGCCAGTGCCAGCCCCACCAGCACCAGGGGCGCGGAGTAGCTGGCGGTGTCGGCGGATACCGGGGTCAGCCACAGCCAGCCGTGGGCGGTGGACTCGGCCAGGCCCCGGCCCAGCAGTCGCTCGGGGATGCCGTTCAGCGCGCCCACCACGAAGGTGGGCAGCACGCCCAGTGTCAGGCACAGGGCCGCCAGCCATCCCTGGCCGATGCGCATGCCCAGACTGACCTCGCGCGCGCGGCGCACCGGTCGGGTGCGTGCCTGGCCGAGGAAGGCCACGCCATAGACCTTGACGAAGCAGGCCGCGGCCAAGGCACCGGTCAGGGCCAGCATGGCGGCCGCCAGCGGCAGCAGGGTGCGCAGCACGCCGCTCTGGAGCGCCCAGGCCTGCAGCGCGGCCTGAAAGGTCAGCCACTCGGAGACGAAGCCGTTGAAGGGCGGCAGGGCCGAGATGCTGATGCAGCCCACCAGGAAGAACAGCCCGGTCCAGGGCATGCGCCGCAGAAGGCCGCCCATGCGTTCCATGTCGCGCTCGTGGGCGCTGTGCAGTATGGCCCCGGCGCCCAGGAACAGCAGGCCCTTGAACAGGGCATGGTTGATGGTGTGGTACAGGGCCGCCACCAGGCCCAGCACACCCAGCACCGGGTGGCCGGTGCCGAGGAAGATCAGCGACAGCCCCAGGCCGATGTAGATGATGCCGATGTTCTCCACCGAGTGATAGGCCAGCAGGCGCTTGAGGTCGTGCTGCATCAGGGCATACAAGACGCCCAGCAGGGCCGAGACGGCGCCCACGATCAGTACCAGCACACCCCACTGCCACTGGAAGTCGCCCAGCAGGTCGAAGGCGAAGCGTATGAAGCCGTATACCGCCACCTTCAGCATCACGCCCGACATCAGGGCCGAGATGTGGGAGGGCGCCACCGGGTGGGCCTCGGGCAGCCAGGCGTGCAGCGGCACCAGGCCGGCCTTCATGCCGAAGCCGACGAAGGCGAGCAGGAAGGCCACCGTGGCCCAGCCGGGGGAGAGCTGGGCGGCGCGCATGGCGTCGAAGGCGAAGCCGTCGCCGAAGCCGGCCAGCACCCCGTAGCCGAGCAGGATGGAGAGCCCGCCGATGTGCGCCATCAGCAGGTACAGCAGGGCGGCACGGCGGTTGGCCGCGTGCTCGTGCTGGAAGGCGACCAGGAAGTAGGAGCTGAGCGACATCACCTCCCAGGCCACCATGAACAGGTAGGCGTCGTTGGCCAGCACCACCAGCATCATGCCGGCGACGAAGATCCCGGTGAAGCCGCCCAGGGCGGGCAGGGAGTCCCTGCCATGCTCGAACTCGCGCACATAGCCCGGGCCATACAGCGCCACGCCGATCACCACGGTGCCGATCAGCGCCATGAAGAAGCCCGAGAGTACGTCCAGGCGCAGCTCCCAGTGCAGCCAGGGCAGGCCCATGGGCAGGGACAGGGTCGCGGTCTGGTTGCCCAGCAGCGCCCCCAGCCCGCCGGCCAGGGCCGCCGCGCCGGAGGCCCCCAGCAGGGGCATCACCAGGTGCCGCATCAGGGTGGGACGGCGCTGTGTGAGAAGGGAGGCCAGGGCTGATGCCTGCGCCAGCAGCACCGCGAGGGCGGCGAGCGCGAGCGGGCTCATCGCTGCGGGTCCTTGCGCTCGACCAGGCGCACCCCGCGGCCCTGGCCGCTGCTGTCGGCCCCTTCGGCAATCAGTTCGACGCCGGCCGCCGCGAGCGCCTCGACCACCCGCACCAGCGAGTCCACGTTGCACTTCACCACGCCGTCGGCCGACTCCATGCGCTGCACCGTGGGCAGCGACAGGCCGGCCCTCTCCGCCAGCTGGCGCTGGTCGATGCCCAGCAGGGCGCGCGCGGCTTTCATCTGGGGTCCGGTAATCATAGATTTTTAAAGTTCAAGCATATCCCAAACATATGGACGCACTATACATCAATGCCGGTATTTGGTAAAATACGATTTTGCTAATGCTCTTGGTCGTGTTGTCGTGCGGCTCGGCCCATGACGGTTTTTTGTTTTCGGCGCGCAACCGCCCGGTGCGCGCGGAGTCCAACCGCTGGAGATGTCTCTGCCATGACGATCGTGTTAAAGCGGACCCCGGTGCCCTTCTGGCAGCGGTTGTTCCCTGTCATGGGCTGGTTGCCCAAGGTCAACCGCCAGACCATCAGGGCCGACTTGGTCGCGGGCATCACCGTGGCCTTGGTGGCCATACCCCAGTCACTGGCCTATGCGCAGCTCGCCGGGGTGCCGCCCTACTATGGGCTGTACGCCTCCTTCCTGCCGGTGATCATCGGCGCCCTCTGGGGATCGTCGCCGGCACTCTCCACCGGTCCGGTGGCCATGACCTCACTGCTCACCGCAGCCAGCGTCATGACCTTGGCGAAGTTTGGGACCGACCAGTTCTATGCCTATGTCATCCTGATGGCGCTGCTCTCGGGACTGGTGCAGATCGCCCTCGGCGTGGCGCGCATGGGGGTGTTGATCAACTTCCTCTCCTACCCGGTGCTGCGGGGCTTTATCAATGCCGCGGCCATCATCATCGCCCTGGCGCAGTTGCCGGCGATGCTGGGTCTCAAGCTGGAGCACAGCAATCACTTCATGGTGGACGTGCTACACGTGATCGAGCACGGCGCCCGCACCCACCTACCCTCGCTGGCCTTCGGCCTGGGTGCCTTGGCCATGCTGTATGCTCTGAAGAAGTACGCGCCCAAGCTGCCCGGTGTCCTGATCGTGGTCATCGTTACCACTCTGATCAGTTACCTGGTGGGCTTCGAGGCCGACGGGGGGACGGTGGTCGGCACCATCCCCAAGGGTCTGCCGCAGTTCAGCCTGCCGCCCTTCGATCCCGTGGCGAGCATGCACATGTTGCCGGCCGCCTTCGTGATCGCGATCATCAGTTTCATGGAGGCGATGTCCAGCTCCAAGATCATCGCCATCAAGAAGCGCATCAAGTGGGACGAGAACCAAGAGCTGGTGGGGCAAGGGCTGGCCAAGGTAGCCGCCGCCTTCAGCACCGGTATGCCGGTGAGCGGATCCTTCTCCCGTTCCGCCCTCAACCTGGCCAGTGGTGCCGAGACCGGTCTGGCCTCGGTGTTCAGCGCAGTGATCGTGCTGATCACCCTGTTCTTCTTCACCCCGGCCCTGTACCACCTGCCCAAGCCGGTCTTGGCCGCCATCATCATGATGGCCGTGTTCGGCCTGGTGGATGTACAGGTGATCAAGGAGGCTTGGAAGGCAAGTCGCCAGGACGGCATCGCGGCTGTCGTCACTTTCGTGGCGACCTTGGCCTTCGCTCCCAACATCCAGAACGGCATCCTCACCGGCATCCTGCTGTCGCTGGTGCTGTTCCTGGTGCGCACCATGCGCCCGGGTGTGGTGGTGCTGGGGGTGGACGATAACGGCGTGCTACGCAGCGCCAAGCGCTACAACCTGCCCCGGCTGCACCCCCAGATCACCGCCATCCGCTTCGATGGCCAGCTCTACTTCGCCAACGTGAGCTACTTCGAGGAGACGGTGCTCTTCCTGGTGGGTGAGGACAAGGACCTGAAGGAGATCCTGGTGGTGGCCGACGGCATCAACGGTGTGGACGCCTCTGGCGTGGAGATGTTGCGCAACCTCATCGAGCGCCTGCACAAGAGCGGCGTGGGCATCTCATTCGCCAACGTCAAGGAGAACGTGCTGGAGGTATTCAAGCGCACCGGGTTGTGCGAGCTGATCGGTGACCAGAACGTCTATCCCTCGGTGCCCGTCGCGGTCACTGCCCTGAAACGCGGGCTGGAGGTGCAGAATGCCGAGGTCGACGAAGAAGGCGGCCAGGCGGGAGGTGCCGGGCCTCGGGAGGTGATCAATGAGGTCTGAGCTGGCGTTGTCCCTGTTGGGTGGGCTGCTGCTGGCCGCCTTCGCCACCTTCGGGCATGCTGGTGGTGATGACGACCGGCAGGCGGAGCTGTCCCTGATTCGCCAGCAGGCCGAACGGGGCGACTCCGGCGACGAGCTGCTCTATGGGCTGGCGCTCCTGGAGGGGCGCTACGGGCTCACGCCAGACGCCCGCGAGGGCGTGGCGTGGATCCGCCGGGCGGTGCGCGACGGCGAGCCCTTTGCGATGCTGGAGTTGGGCAAGGCTTATGCCGAAGGCTGGGGCGTCGAGAAGGATCCCGCCGCTGCTACGGACTGGTGGCGCAAGGCGGCGGCAAGGGGTGTGGCAGAGGCCAAGTACCACTTGGCGCAGGCCTACTTGGCCGGCGAGGGGGTGCCCCACAACCCGGAAGCGGCCGGTCGGTGGCTGCGGGAGGCCGTGCAGGAGGGTTATGCCCCCGCCCAGTACCAGCTAGGACGCATGCTCCATGAGGGCGAGGTGGTGGAAAAGGACGACACAGCGGCCTTGCACTGGCTGGCTCGCGCGGCGGCCAGCGGCTACCGCGAGACGATGGACCTGCAGCGCTTGGTCCGCTCGGTGGTGGATGCAGCCTCGCCGGTAGCTCACGAATACCGCGATGCCCTGCGCGAGCGCGCGGAGCACAATGATCCCCATGCCCAGTACGAGCTGGCGCTGCGCTACGAGACCGGGGTCCTGGACGTAGATCGGGACGCAGCCCGGGCGCTCGCTTGGTTGAAGCGTGCCGCGGAAAACGGCAACGTGTTGGCCATGCGGCGCTTGGCGCGGGCCTATGAGAAGGGTGAAGTGGCCGTGTCCGTGGATCCGGAAAAGGCCCGCTACTGGCGGGGTCGGGTGCGAGCCGTCCTGTCCACCATATCGCGCTGACCGCTCAGGGCGCCTACCACGCTCCGCCGTCTAGGCACGGCAACCTTGGAACTGGGCCTGCATGGTCTCGGGGGTCGCCTGCCGGCAAATGCCGGCAGGCGACGCAGGGATCAGCGGTTGAGGCGGTTCTCGATCAGGTCGTCCACCACCGAGGGATCGGCCAGGGTCGAGGTGTCGCCCAGGTTGTCCAGCTCGTTGGCGGCGATCTTGCGCAGGATGCGGCGCATGATCTTGCCGGAGCGGGTCTTGGGCAGGCCCGGTGCCCACTGGATGAGGTTGATCTTGGCGATGGGGCCGATCTCCTTGCGCACCAGCTCGATCAGTTCCTTCTTCAGCTCGTCGCTGCCTTCCACGCCCTTCATCAGGGTGACATAGGCGTAGATGCCTTGCCCCGTGATCTCGTGGGGATAGCCGACCACTGCGGCCTCGGCGACTTTCTCGTGCAGTACCAGCGCCGATTCGATCTCGGCGGTGCCCAGGCGGTGGCCGGAGACGTTGAGCACGTCGTCGACCCGCCCGGTGATCCAGTAGTAGCCGTTCTCGTCGCGGCGTGCGCCGTCGCCGGTGAAGTAGTAGCCCTTGTACATGGAGAAATAGGTGTCGTAGAAGCGCTTGTGGTCGCCGTAGACGGTGCGCATCTGCGAGGGCCAGGGGTGCTTGATGGCGAGGTTGCCCTGGGCGGGGTTGCCCTCGATCTCGTTGCCCTGGTCGTCCAGCAGTACCGGCTGCACGCCGAAGAAGGGCCAGGAGGCCGAGCCCGGCTTGAGCGGCGTGGCGCCGGGCAGGGGCGTGATCATGTGCGCACCGGTCTCGGTCTGCCACCAGGTGTCGACGATGGGGCAGCGTCCGTCACCGACCACCTGGTAGTACCACTCCCAGGCCTCGGGGTTGATGGGCTCGCCGACGGTGCCGAGCAGGCGCAGGCTCTTGCGCGAGGTCGCCTTGACCGGCTCGTCGCCCTGCGCCATCAAGGCGCGGATCGCGGTCGGCGCGGTGTAGAAGCTGGCGACATTGTGCTTGTCACAGACCTGCCAGAAGCGCCCGGCATCGGGCCAGGTGGGCACGCCCTCGAACATCAGCGAGATGGCGCCGTTGGTGAGCGGGCCATAGACGATGTAGCTGTGGCCGGTGATCCAGCCGATGTCGGCGGTGCACCAGTAGACCTCGCCATCCTGGTAGTCGAACACCAGCTTGTGGGTCATGGCCGCCTGCAGCAGGTAGCCGGCGGTGGTGTGCAGCACGCCCTTGGGCTTGCCGGTGGAACCGGAG
>CAYMWJ010000025.1:0-30668 GCA_964394235.1 uncultured Sedimenticola sp.
CCTGGGTGGCGAGCAGCGCAACGTCTTCGCCGGCATCAAGTCGGCCTATGCACCGGAGGATCTGGAAGGGCGGCTCACCGTGATGGTGGCCAACCTGGCGCCGCGCAAGATGCGCTTTGGCGTCTCCGAGGGTATGGTGCTGGCCGCCGGCCCCGGCGGTTCGGAACTGTTCCTGCTCTCGCCCGATACGGGGGCACAGCCCGGCATGCGGGTGAAGTAGGCCCAGGCACAGCTCCCGGTCTCGCACAACCGTTTTGATACGGTCGTTCTCGACGCACCCGGCGATGGGGTGAATAGCCCCCGGAACCCGATGGAGCGGGACCAGGTCTGAAGATCCTGCTGAAGATGGCGCGCCCCGGAGCGCACTGGAAGAGATCGCCCGATCCCTTGCAAGCCCTCCTCGCGGGTCTCTTGATCTGGCTCAATCCCGCACCTGCACGAAGGGCAAGCCGGTTTGCTTGTTTATTAGCCCTTGCTTAAGCTTGTACCCCCGCCCGGGAGAAACGTCATAAATGGCCGATTACGCGCTCATCCTCGTCAGTACCATACTGGTCAACAACTTCGTCCTGGTGAAGTTTCTTGGCCTGTGTCCCTTCATGGGGGTCTCGCGCAAGCTGGAGACGGCCATGGGCATGGGCCTGGCGACCACCTTCGTACTCACCCTGTCCTCGGTGAGCAGCTACCTGGTCAACGCCTACCTGCTCGAGCCCCTGGGGCTGGAGTACCTGCGCACCATTGCCTTCATCCTGGTGATCGCCGTGGTGGTGCAATTCACCGAGATGGTGATGCACAAGACCAGCCCGGTGCTCTACCAGGTGCTGGGCATCTTCCTGCCGCTGATCACCACCAACTGCGCGGTGCTGGGCGTGGCCCTGCTCAACACCCAGGAACAGCATGGTTTTGTCGAGTCGGCGCTGTACGGCTTCGGCGCCGCGGTCGGCTTCTCGCTGGTGCTGGTGCTGTTCGCCGCGGTGCGTGAACGGGTGGCCGTGGCCGATGTACCCGAACCCTTCAAGGGCAATGCCATCGCCCTGATCTCCGCGGGTCTGATGTCCATGGCCTTCATGGGCTTCGCCGGACTGGTGGCAGGTTGATGGGCGTCCTGCCGGCCGTACTCATACTCACTCTGCTGGCCGTGCTGTTCGGCCTGCTGCTGGGCTACGCCGCCGTGCGCTTCCATGTCGAGGGCGACCCCATCGTGGAGCAGATCGATGCACTGCTGCCGCAGACCCAGTGCGGCCAGTGCGGCTATGCCGGCTGCCGCCCCTATGCCGAGGCCATCGCCGCCGGCGAAGCCGAAATCAACCGCTGCCCGCCAGGCGGCGAGGTGACCATGATCGCACTGGCCGATCTGCTGGGGCGCGACCCGGTACCCCTGGAAGACCAGGAGGCCGCCGCCAAGCCCAAGGCGCTGGCACGCATCATCGAGAGTGAATGCATCGGCTGCACCCTGTGCGTCCAGGCCTGCCCGGTAGACGCCATCCTCGGCGCAGCCAAGCAGATGCACACCGTCATCGAATCCGAATGCACCGGCTGCGAACTGTGTGTCGCGCCCTGCCCGGTGGAGTGCATCGTGATGGAACCGATCAAGGAAACGCCAGAGACCTGGCGCTGGCCCTTCCCGGAGTCCAACTCCTGGATCAGGGAGGTATCCAATGGCTGCTGATCTCGCCCCACCGGTGTGGGACTTCCATGGCGGTCTGCACATGCCGGACCACAAGGCCCTGTCCGCCGACCGCCCCGTCGTCGAGGCCACGCTGCCTTCACGCCTGCAGCTGGCATTGCAGCAGCACATCGGCAAGCCCGCCGAAGCGCTGGTCAAGGTCGGAGACCCGGTATTCAAGGGACAGCTCATCGCACAGGCCAGTGACTATGTCAGCGCCAATCTGCACGCCCCCACCTCGGGTCGGGTGATCGAGATCGCGGAAATGCCCATTGCCCACCCCTCGGGCCTGTCGGCGCCCTGCATCGTGATCGAGCCCGACGGCGAGGAGCACTGGGCAGAACTGCCGGCGCCGATCACCAACTGGGCAGAAACCGACCCGGCCGAACTGCGCGAACGCCTGCGCTGGGCGGGCATCGTGGGCCTGGGCGGCGCTGTCTTCCCCACCAGCGTCAAGACCAACGTCACCGGCCGGACGGTAGACACCCTGATCATCAATGCCGCCGAGTGCGAACCCTACATCACCTGCGACGATCGCCTGCTGCGCGAACAGGCCGGAGCAGTGCTCGAAGGTGCGCGCATCCTGCGCCATATCGTTGGTGCCTCGCGCATCCTGGTGGGCATCGAGGACAACAAGCCCGAGGCCATCGCCTCGCTGCGCGAGGCCCTGAACGGGGATGACGACGGTATCGAGATCCGCGTGGTCCCCACCAAGTATCCCAGCGGGGGCGAGAAACAGCTCATCTACCTGCTCACCGGGGAGGAAGTCCCCTCGCAGGGCCTGCCACTGGATATCGGCATGGTGTGCCAGAACGTGGCCACCGCCGCCAGCGTGGCCGATGCGGTGCTGCACGGGCGCCCCCTGATCTCGCGCATCGTCACCGTCACCGGCCTGGGCGTGAACCGCCCTGGCAACCTGCGTACCCTGATCGGCACCCCGGTATCCGAGCTGATCGCCCAGTGCGGCGGCTACACCCCACAGGTCCACAAGCTCATCATGGGCGGCCCGATGATGGGCTTTGCCCTGCACAGCGACGCCATCCCGGTGACCAAGGGCAGCAACTGCTTCATCGCCGCCACGGCCGAGGAGGTGCCCGACCCGCCACCGGCCAAGCCCTGCATCCGGTGCGGCGAGTGTGTCAAGGTCTGCCCTGCCTACCTGCTGCCGCAACAGCTCTACTGGTATGCGCGCGCCCGCAACTTCGACCAGGCCCAGGACCACCACCTGTTCGACTGCATCGAGTGCGGCTGCTGCGCCTACGTCTGCCCGTCGCACCTCCCGCTGGTGCACTACTACCGCTTCGCCAAGACCGAGATCTGGGCCAGCGAGCGCGAACGCCAGAAGGCCGAACACGCGCGCCGTCGGCACGAATTCCGCGAGGCCCGGCTCAAGCGCCTGGAGGCCGAACGCAAGGCGCGCCTGCGCAAGAAGAAGGAGGCTCTGGAGAAAAAATCGACCGGGACCTCCAAGGACCCGAAAAAGGCCGCCATCGAAGCCGCCATGAAACGGGTCGCCGCCAAGAAGGCAGCACAGCAAGGCCAGGCCGCCCCCCCGCCCCGAGAGGGAGACGACTGATGGAATTTCCCGTTGCCAGTTCCCCCCATCTGTCGGGCCAGAACGACGTACAGCGCGTCATGGCGCAGGTCATGCTCGCGCTGCTGCCGGGCATCGCCGCCCTGTGGTGGTATTTCGGCTGGGGGGTGATCGTCAACCTCGGCCTGACCAGCCTCACCGCGGTGGTCTGCGAATGGCTGGTGATGCGCCTGCGCGGACGTGATCCACGCCCGGTGATCGCCGACCTCTCGGGGCTGCTCACCGCCTGGTTGCTGGCCGTGGCCCTGCCGCCCTTGCTGCCCTGGTGGCAGACCGTGATCGGCACCGCCTTCGCCATCGTCATCGCCAAGCAACTGTTCGGCGGGCTGGGCTACAACCCCTTCAACCCCGCCATGGCCGGCTATGCCCTGCTACTGGTCTCCTTCCCCGCGGACATGACCCGCTGGCTGGAGCCTTCGGTGCTCGGCGGCCACGTGGTGAGCCTGAACGAAGCCTGGCAGGCGATCTTCTTGGGCATTCCGCCACACCCGCAGGGCTGGGACGCGGTCACCGGCGCCACGCCACTGGACCACCTGCGTACCGAGCTCTCGCGCGACCACATGATCAGTGAGATCCGACGCGCCCCCCTGTGGGGCAATTTCGGTGGCAAGGGCTGGGAGTGGATCAGCAACTGCTACCTGCTCGGCGGTCTGTTCCTACTGTGGCGCGGCGTGATCGGCTGGCGCATCCCCGCCAGCATGCTGGGCAGCCTGCTCGCAGCCGCCAGCATCTTCTGGCTCATCGACCCCGAGATCCATCCCTCGCCGCTCTTCCACCTGTTCAGCGGTGCCACTCTGCTGGGGGCCTTCTTCATCGCCACCGATCCGGTCACTGCCAGCACCACGCCGCGCGGGCAACTGATCTACGGCACACTGATCGGCCTGCTGATCTACGTGATCCGCACCTGGGGCGGTTACCCCGACGCAGTGGCCTTCTCGGTACTGCTGATGAACATGGCCGCCCCCACCATCGATTACTACACACAGCCGCGCGTGTTCGGTGCCCGGGAGGATACCGATGACCGCTAGACTGCCTGCTGCCCTTCGCTCTGCACTGATCGCCGCCGCCGTGCTGGGGCTGTTCGCGGTGCTCGGCAGCCTGCTGGTCGGGTTCAGCTATCAGGCGACCGCCGAACGCATCCAGCAGAACGAACGCGAGATCCTGTTGGCCCAGCTGAACGCCATCCTGCCCGAAAACGAATACGACAACGACCTGCTGCAAGACACCCTCGATATCTCCGCGCCCCAGGCCCTCGGCACCGAACACACCCGGGTCTATCTGGCGCGCCACGACGGAAAACCGGTCGCCATGATCCTCAGTCCGGTGATCGCCCAGGGCTACAGCGGGGACATCGCACTCACCCTGGGGATACGTAGCGACGGCAGTCTGGCTGGCGTGCGTGTGCTCAGCCACAAGGAGACCCCGGGGCTGGGCGACAAGATCGAGGTCGAGCGCAGCGACTGGATACTGGGGTTCACCGGGCGCCGCCTGGGCGATCCCCCCGAATCCCGCTGGAAGGTGAAACGCGACGGTGGCGCCTTCGACCAGTTCACCGGCGCCACCATCACCCCGCGCGGGGTGGTGCGCGCCATCCGCCAGGCACTGCTGTGGTACCGTGACCAAGGCCACCGGCTGCTGGAGACCGAGGCAATGGAGGAAGCACACCATGACTGAGGTGGACTATCGCAAGATCACCTTGGACGGCCTGTGGCACAACAATCAGGCCCTGGTCGCGCTGCTCGGGCTCTGCCCGCTGATGGCGGTGACCAATTCCACCATCAACGGGCTGACCCTGGGACTGGCCACCACCGCGGTACTGCTGCTGTCGAACCTCAGCGTCTCGACCATCCGTCACTGGGTACGGGCCGAGATCCGCCTGCCGGTGTTCGTGCTGCTGATCGCCTCATTCGTGACCGCCACCGAACTGGTGATGAACGCCTGGTTCCACGAGCTGTACAAGATCCTCGGCATCTTCGTGCCGCTGATCGTCACCAACTGCACCATCATCGGTCGTGCCGAGGCCTTCGCCTCGCGCAATCCGGTACCGGCCGCGATCACCGATGCCCTGGCCATGGGCCTGGGCTTTACCGCCGTGCTCACCCTGCTGGGCGCGCTGCGCGAACTGATCGGCCAGGGCACCCTGCTCTCCGGTGCCCACCTGCTGTTCGGCGAGGCGGCTCGCGCCTGGGAATTCTCTGCCGGAAACGATTTCCAGGGTCTGCTGCTGGCCATCCTGCCCCCCGGCGCCTTCATCGGCCTGGGGCTGCTGATCGCGCTCAAGAATGTCATCGACAAAGGCCTGGGCGCGCGTGTGCGCAAGGCCGAGCCGTCGCATTGCCAGACACCGCCCGTGGTACCCAGCCGTTCCTGAATCAGGCACTGTCGGACTCGGCTGTGCGCCAGGCGAAGCGTTGGATCAGGGCATTCAGGGTCTGCGGCTCGATGGGCTTGGTGAGAAAATCGTCCATGCCGGCTGCCATGCACTGCGCGTGTGCCTCCTCGGCCATGTTCGCGGTCAGGGCAATGATGGGCAGGCGTCGCCCCAGCCCCTCCGCCACCTCATGGGCCCGCCAGGCACGGGTGAAATCGATCCCATCCATCACCGGCATGCGCAGATCGATCAGGGCCAGGTCGAAACACCCCTCGCGGGCCACACGCAACGCCGACTTCCCGTCACGCACCAGGGTCACCCGATGGCCGGCCTTGCGCAACAGACTGAGAATCAGCCGCGCATTGATGTGGTCGTCCTCGGCCACCAGCACCCGGATACCGCTGTCACCCAGGGTCGCTGCTGTCGTCTCTTCCTGCCGGCGAACACCCTCTTTCGCGCATCCCCCCCTCTCCAAGGCCTGCATGCAGGCCTCCCAGAGCGCCCGCGGGTCGCAGGGGAGATCCAGTACCAGGTTCCAGCCATCGGTGACCTGTATCCCCCGGTTCGGATAATGCAAGAACACCACGGGCAGCTCCACTCCCAGCCGTTGCCGCAGACGCACCGCCACTTCGGCGAGATCCAAGCCTTGCGGGGTATCGCTGATCACCAGCAGGTCGAAGGGCCGATCACCGATGCCGCTCCGGTCGGCCGTGTCCAGTATATCGATCACCGCCACCTGCATGCCGGCCCCTTCCAGCGTCTCTCTCAACACCTGTTGCAACGCGGAATCGACCACCTGACACAGTACCCGTCTCCCCTCCAGACAGGCAGGCGGCGCGGGGGGCTTCAGGCGGGAAGGCTCCAGTATCGGCAGCAAGACCCAGAACAGGCTGCCCTTGCCGACCTCGCTCTCGACCCCGATGGTGCCACCCATCAGGGTTACCAGGTCGCGCGCAATGGTGGTGCCCAAACCCGTGCCGCCGTGCTTGCGCGTGGTGTCGCCATCGGCCTGCCAGAAACTGTCGAAGATCCTGGCCACCTTTTCCTCGGGAATGCCGATGCCGGTATCACGTACACTGACGCGTAGCTGTGGACGGCCACGCCCCCCCTGATCCTGCTCCATTGCCACCGTGACCACGACCTCCCCCCGCTCGGTGAACTTGATGGCATTGCCGACCAGGTTGAATAGCACCTGGCGAAAACGCAGATCATCTCCCAGGGCAGAAACCGGGACGTCAGGCTGGACCCGGCAGACCAGGTCGATGCAGCGTTCCACCGCCTGGGGAGCCAGTACGCGGCATACCTCCAGCAAGGCGCTGCGGATATCGAACCATTCCCGGCATATCTCGAGTTTTCCGGCATCGATCTTGGACAGATCCAGGATATCGCCGATCAGGGATTGCAGGGTCGTCGCCGAGGCGGCAAGGGACTCCACATAGGTACGTTGTTCCTGATCGAGTGAGGTATCGCGCAGCAGACCGATCATGCCGATCACGCCCGAGAGGGGGGTACGCAATTCGTGGGTCATGGTCGCAAGAAAGTTGCCACGGGCCTGGTTGGCCGCCTCGGCGGCCTGCTTGGCGCGGTGCAACTGCCTGATCAGGGAATACTCGTAGGCAGGCAAAATGGCCAGGCAGAACAGGCTGAAGCCCGCCTCGAAAGGCGCTGTGCGCCAGCCGTCGAGCACCCACACCACGGTGGTGTAGCACAGCATGCTGGCCAACGAGGCGAGGGTCAGGTTGCGCGCTCCGAAACGCGTTCCCTGCGAGAGAAACGACCAGACGTAGATCAGATAGAAAGGCGAGGTCGGATCGCCGCTCAGGTAGATGGAGAAACTGGTGCCGCTGGCGTCTGCCAGGATCCCGAGATAGGTCCGCCATGGCCTGAGGTCCGGCGCCTTGATCACATGCAGCAACAGTGCGAGAAACCACACCAGGTGCAGGGCGAACAGCCATTCGAAGAGCTGCCACTCGAACCGATACACTCCCTGAACACGCGCCATGCCCAGTATGGTCATCATCAGCACCCATCCCAGAATGCGCATGATGGCCGACTGGAATTCCGGCAACCGGTTTATCTCCGGCCGAGCGAGGCCATTCAGCATGGAACTCCCTGTATTATCCATGGTGATCCAGCTCGCAATCGAGCCAGAAAATGCCTCATTATAAGGAATTTCCGTCCCAGCTCACCCGAGAGGCACTGCGCCCATGAACCGCGACAAGAGGCGTGCGATCTTCGAGCGACTGCGCGCCGCCAATCCGCACCCCACCACCGAGCTGCGCTACCACTCACCGTTCGAGCTGCTGATCGCGGTGATCCTCTCGGCACAGGCGACCGATCGCAGTGTCAACAAGGCCACCGAAAGACTGTTCGCCGTCGCCAATACTCCGCAAGCCATCCTGGAGCTGGGCGAAGAAGGCCTCAAGGACTACATCAAGACCATCGGGCTGTTCAACACCAAGGCGAAGAACATCATCCGCACCTGCCAGATACTGATCGAACAACATGGCGGAGAGGTGCCCCGTGACCGCAAGGCGCTCGAGGCGCTCCCCGGCGTAGGACGCAAGACCGCCAACGTGGTCCTCAACACCGCCTTCGGCGAACCCACCATGGCAGTAGACACCCACATCTTCCGTGTCGCCAACCGTACCGGCATCGCCCCCGGAAAGACCCCGCTGGCGGTGGAAAAGAAACTGCTGCGCGTGATCCCGAAGGAATTCCTCAAGGATGCCCATCACTGGCTGATCCTGCACGGCCGCTATGTCTGCACCGCGCGCAGACCCCGGTGCGGTGCCTGCCTGATCGAAGACCTCTGCGAATACCGCCACAAGACCAGCGACTGATGTACGGACAGAATCGCGAACAACTACGCCGCTTCTACCAGGATGCCTGGCGCAAGCACCTGGACGGACAGCCCCTGGAGCCCCTGGAACGCCTGGTGACGCAGGTCATCGCCCAGCACCCGGAATACCACGCATCGATCCTCGATCCATCGGCCTGCGAACGCGACTTCCCGGTGCATGACGGGCAGACCAACCCCTTTCTGCACATGGGCATGCACATCACCCTGGCCGAGCAGCTGGGCAGCGACCGCCCCGCTGGCATCCGCGAGCTGTACCAGCGTCTGGTATCGCGTGATGGCGATACCCACCGGGCGGAACACCGCATGATGGAATGCCTCGGCCAGGCCCTCTGGGAGGCCCAGCGTACCAACCGCCCACCGGATGAGCAGGCCTATCTCGCCTGCCTGCGCCGCCTGCTGGGGCCATCGGTCCTGAAATAAATGCGCCCGCGCCTCGGTCACAAGGCCAGAGAGCATCCAGCCCACATCGTGCAGGCCGCGACAAGCGATCTGGTGGCCCCGGGAACGAAACCCGCCCCCCGAGGTCACAAGTAGGTCCGGCCAGCAACCGGAAAACCGTCAAAAACAAGCAAATTTACCCCTTGACCCATTGGAGAGAGACATGTCCAGAAAGACCCTCAAACCCGTTGCTTCCGCCATCGGTGCCGCTGTTGCCGGTTCCATGATGCTGGCCGGCGCTGCTGGCGCTGCCGACAACCCCTTCGGCATGACCGAACTGAACGGTGGCTACCTGCAGACGGCCTCCGCCCACATGGAAGGCAAGTATGGCGACGACATGGACGACAAGAAGCCCATGGAAGGCAAGTGCGGCGGCAACATGGACGACGACAAGAAGCCCATGGAGGGCAAGTGCGGCGGCAACATGAAAGACAAGAAGCCCATGGAGGGCAAGTGCGGCGGCAACATGGACGACGACAAGAAGCCCATGGAGGGCAAATGCGGCGGCAACATGAAAGACAAGAAGCCCATGGAGGGCAAGTGCGGCGGCAGCATGAAAGACAAGAAGCCCATGGAGGGCAAGTGCGGCACCGGCAAGTGCGGCAGCATGAAGAAGTAATCCAGCCCCTTTCCGCAACCGGGCGACCAGGTGCTGCCCGGTTGCGGTGTTCATGCAAGCACATTGCCTTGCCATGTCCTTGCATGAACAGCCCCCGGGGGACGCGGAAATGCCCAAACAGGCAACAGAAACAAGCTATGCGGTGACGGGAGCCGGCCTGGGCCTGAAGCAGGAACTCATCCCCGAGATCCTCGAACAGCTCCCGGACGACATTGCCTTCGTCGAAGTCGCACCCGAGAACTGGATCGGTGTCGGCGGCGCCCGCCGGCGCGACTTCGAGCAGGTACTCGAACATTACCCCCTGGTCTGTCACGGCCTGTCGCTGAACATCGGCGGGACAGCCCCGCTGGATAGCGACTTTCTCGACGACCTGCGCCGCTTTCTCGACGACAACCAGGTACTGGTCTATACCGAACACCTGTCCTGGTGCGGCGATTCCGGTCAGCTCTACGACCTGATGCCCATCCCCTTCACCGAAGAGGCCGTGCACCATGTCGCGGCGCGCATCCGCCAGGTACAGGACATCCTGGGCCGGCGCATCGGCATGGAGAACGTCTCCACCTATGCCATGCCCACCGGTGAGATGAGCGAGATCGCGTTCCTCAACGCGGTGATCGAAGAGGCCGACTGCGGCTTTCACCTCGACATCAACAACATCTTCGTCAATGCCGTGAACCACGGCTTCGACCCCTACGACTACCTGGCGCGCATCCCCGCCGAGCGTATCCTCTATGCGCACATCGCCGGTCACTACGAGGCCGCCCCGGACCTGCGCATCGACACCCATGGCGAAGACGTGATCCCCGAGGTCTGGTCCATGCTGGATGCCGCCTACGAACGCCACGGGGTCTTTCCCACCCTGCTGGAGCGCGATTTCAACATCCCGCCACTGAATGCATTGCGTGCCGAGATCGTGCAGATCCTCGAGGCGCAACAGCGACATGCGGAGGCCCGCGATGAGCACGTCGCCTGAACAGGCCGACTTCCGGGCGATCCAGCAGCGCTTTGCGGACACCATCCGCGACCCGGCGGCCCCCACGCCCGCCGGTATCTCCGAAGAGCGCATGGCAGTCTATCGCGAGTTGTTCTTCAACGGCTTCGACAGTCATCTCTCGGGCAATTTCCCGGTGCTGCGCCGCCTGTTCGACCAGGCGGCCTGGGAGGCGATGGTGCGCGACTTCATGATCCGCCACCGCTGCCGCACCCCGCTGTTCACCGAGATCGGCCTGGAATTCATCGACTACCTGCAGCATGAGCGCCAGGCGGCGGACGACCCGCCCTTCCTGGCGGAACTGGCCCACTACGAATATGTTGAGCTGGCGGTGGCCCTGAGCGACGCCGACCGCGAGCTGCCCGAGCACGACCCCAACGGCGATCTGCTCGCCGGATGTCCGCTGGTTGCACCGACCGCCTGGAACCTCAGCTATCGCTTCCCGGTGCATCGTATCTCGCCCGACTTCCAGCCGCGCACACCCGGCGAGCAACCCACACACCTGGTGGTCTACCGCGACCGCGAAGAGGCGGTGCACTTCCTCGAGATCAACGTGGTCACCCAGCGCCTGCTCGCCCTGCTGAAAGAGAACCTGCAGACGACCGGTCTGGAATGCCTGAGACGCATCGCCGACGAACTGCAACACCCGCAGCCCGAGACCGTGATCCAGGCCGGTACCCGCCTGCTCGCCGAACTGCGGGAGCGCAACATCCTCCTCGGCACGCGTCGCTGATCCACTTCCCGGCCACAGGAGGCCCTGCACCATGCTGCGCCTGTTCAACCGCCTGCAGGACCTGCTCGATGCCACCCGCACCCTGGACTTTCTCGCGCCCCTGTTGATACGGGCCTACCTGGTCCCCGTATTCTGGATGGCCGGCACCAACAAGCTGGGCAACATGGACAGCATCATCGCCTGGTTTGGTGATCCGGAATCGGGCCTGGGCCTGCCCTTCCCTGAACTCATGGCCTGGGCCGCCGCCCTCACCGAGACGGGCGGCGCCATCCTGCTGGCACTGGGACTGGCCACACGCTGGATCAGCCTCCCGCTGATGGTGACCATGGTGGTCGCGGCGGTGACCGTGCACTGGCCGAACGGCTGGGCGGCCATCGCCGAAGGCCCGGAGGCCGTCCTGCGACTCGAGCGCACCAATGCCATCCTGCAACAGCACGGCAACTATGAGTGGCTCACCGAAAAGGGGCTGCTCGTGATCCTCAACAACGGCATCGAGTTCGCCGCGACCTATTTCATCCTGCTGCTCACCCTGTTCTTCATCGGCGGCGGACGCTACCTCAGCCTCGACTGGTGGATCGCGCAGCGCTGGCGCCACTGAAGGTTATCCGCCCCCCGATTCGCCTCGCCCCCACGGACCCTGGAGGCGTTCTTCGAGCAAGCTCCTCGCGGTCAGCGACGCACGGCCAGTCTCGCGGATTTTGGCGACTTCGTGAGCCGGCCGTTTCGCAGCACCGGCATCCTGTACGCCAGGCTGACATTGTTCGGCCAGTGAATTATCCGGGTTAGAGTGGCGAGCCGGGCGGCATCCGCAGCAACATCAGGTCCGGGCGCTCATCCCGCCGTCGCTGCTGCTGGGCAACAACACGCAATCAAATACGTTCTGGAGCGAGCGCACCCTGCGGCGCATCGAGCACTGAACCCGCCGGTCACTCCGCGCGCAGGGACAACCGTGCCCGCGCCGCACGCCTGCCACTACCGGGCGCACCGGCGCGTGCCGGTCGCGGCTGTCGTTTTGTGGAGGTCTTGCGTTCGGCGTTGCGGGATGCCTTGCCCTGTGAGCCTTCACGCAGGCGGCTGATGCGCAACTGGCGCTGGCAGACCCAGGTCTTCTGCAGGTCGCGGAAGGTCTCGGGCGGCATGCCCGCCGGCAGGTCGATGGTGGAGAAATCGTCGAAGATCGCGATATGCCCGATGTAGCGGCTCTCGATCTCGGCCTCGTTGGCGATGGCACCCACGATATTGCCCGGCTTGACGCCATGCGCGTGTCCCACCTCGATACGGAAACGCTCCATCTCGATCTCGGGATGTGCCTCGAGCGGACGCGCCTCGGCCGAGGGTGTGACCTCCTTGCGCGCCCGGCGAGACCTGTCGGCACGGCGCTCCGGCACATTGCCGGCACGCGGCCTGGCCTCTGCCCGTGACTCGAGCAACAGCGGCTTGCCCTCGTGCAACAGGGCAGCCAGTGCAGCGGCCAGCTGCAAGGGGTCCTTTCCGTGTGTCGTCACCAGCTCGTCGAGCACCTCGCGATAAGGTGCGAGCGCCTGTGCATCCTGCAGGGTATCGAGCACCCGCTGCTGGAAACGCTGCTGGCGAACCCGGTTGACCTCGGCCACATCCGGTATCCGCATGGCCTCGATGGGCTGCCCGGTAGCGCGCTCGATAGCCTTGAGCAGGCGCCGCTCGCGCGGGGCGACGAACAGGATGGCCTCGCCGGTGCGCCCGGCGCGACCGGTACGTCCTATACGGTGCACATAGGCCTCGGTGTCGTGCGGAATGTCGTAGTTGATCACGTGGCTGATGCGCGGCACGTCCAGCCCGCGCGCCGCCACGTCGGTGGCGACGAGCACATCGATATGCCCGTCCTTCAGACGCGCCACGGTCTTCTCACGCTGCGCCTGCGGAATGTCACCATTCAGTGCCTCGGCAGCCACACCGCGCGCCCGCAGCTTCTCGGCCAGCTCGGTGGTGGCCGAGCGCGTGCGCACGAACACGATCACCCCGTCACGGGGCTCGACTTCCAGCAGACGACCGAGCGCGTCGAGCTTGTGCATGCCCGAAGCCACCCAGCAACGCTGGCGTATGGTGGCGGCCGTGGTGGTCTTCGAACGGATGCGTACCTGCTCCGGATCACGCAGGTGGCGCTCGGCCACGCGCCGGATTACCTCCGGCATGGTCGCGGAAAACAGGGCGATCTGGCGTTCCTGCGGGATGTGCTCCAGCACCCACTCCACGTCGTCGATGAAACCCATGCGCAACATCTCGTCGGCCTCGTCGAGCACCAGGGCACGCAGGGCATCGACCTCGAGCGCGCCCTTGCGCATGTGGTCCATCACCCGCCCCGGGGTGCCGACTACCACCTGCGCGCCGCGGCGCAGGCCACGCAACTGCTCTGCATAACCCTGTCCACCGTAGATCGGCAGCACCTCCAGGCCCGGCAGGTGCCGCGCATAACCACGCAGCGCCTCGGCGACCTGCGAGGCCAGCTCACGGGTCGGCGCCAGCACCAGCAACTGCGGCTCGCGTCGCTGCGCGTCGATGCGCGCCAGCAGCGGCAGCCCAAAGGCCGCGGTCTTGCCGGTGCCGGTCTGCGCCTGGCCGAGCACGTCGCGACCGCTCAGCAACAGCGGGATGCACGCGGCCTGGATGGGGGACGGCGTGTCGTAGCCGGCCTGGGTGACGGCACGCAACAGGGGTTCGGGAAGACCCAGTTCAGCGAACCGGACCATGGGGGTATCGTTCATGACTCACAGCCTTGCCAGACCATCGGGGTCTGCGCTCAATATGCTGCGGGTCCGAGGTGGGGTCGTGACGCGAGGCGGCGTCAGGATCGACACCGGGCAGGCTGCCCCTGAGGGACGAAACCGGCAAACGGCCGGCACGCACAGCAGGAAAGGCGCGCACTATACAGTAATCGGGGACATACACAAAATCCCGTGACCGCCGACTATCGGCTGTTCGCCCTCGTCTTGCCCCACCACAAAACCAGTCGCTAGACTCGCTGTGGCCCCATCGCGTTTCACGGAGGATTCCCATGCAGACAGACAAATATGAATACGTCGGCTTCTGGGCGCGGCTCGGTGCCAGCCTCATCGACACGATCCTGATGGCCCTTATCCTCTTCCCCCTGCTCACCGCGATCTACGGGACCGGCTACTGGGAGAGTCCTGAACCGGTGCAGGGACCAGTCGATTTCCTGCTGTCCTGGATACTGCCCGCCGTGGCGGTCATCGCGTTCTGGGTAGCGCGCCAGGCCACCCCCGGCAAGATGCTCATCAAGGCCCGCATCGTCGATGCCGAGACCGGTGAACCCATCGGGACCGGCAAGGCCATCGCCCGCTATTTCGCCTATCTGGTCTCCACTCTGCCATTCTGTCTCGGTTATCTCTGGGTGGCCTTCGACAAGCGCAAGCAAGGCTGGCACGACAAGCTTGCCGGTACCGTGGTGGTACGGCGGCCATGGGAATGATCCCTGGCCTCACTCAGTAGGGATTCTCGAAGAAGACATAGGGCGTGGAATAATCACTGATCTCGAAGTAGACCTTCTTCTCCCCCGGGTCCCTGCGCATGTTGAGGTTCTCGTCGAACACCCCGTAGCCGAAGCGGTAGGGCCGGGGGCCCGAGCCCTGGGTGGCAGTGGCGGTGGTCAGCTTGTCGATCTCGATGAAGCGGCGCACCAGCTTGTCGCCGGCATAGATCTCGAGCACGCCGTTGGTGCCGGTCCAGTTCTGGAGCGCCCGCCCCAGCTTGTTCTGGGTTTCCTGGGTACAGCCGGCTGCCAGCAGCAGGGCAACGGCGGCCGCAATGATCTTCAGCGAGTTGTGCATCTTCGTTCCTCCTCGTTTTGACAACGTCCGCCATCATAACGGGCCGGGCGGCCGCTGCGCGGAACAGATTTCCCGGCCCATCACGGCGGAATGCCCTGCCGTTCCGGGTTAGACTGCACCCTGTACCCGGAGTCCGACCGTGGAAAATCCCAAAGACCTGTTCAGTTACCGCCGCTACTGGGCGCACAAGTTCGGTCCCGCGCCCTTCCTTCCCATGTCGCGCGAGGAGATGGACCTGCTCGGCTGGGATCGCTGCGACATCATCCTGGTGACCGGCGACGCCTACGTGGATCACCCCAGCTTCGGCATGGCGGTGATCGGACGGGTGCTCGAGGCGCAGGGCTTTCGCGTCGGCATCATCGCCCAGCCCGACTGGCACGACACCCACGACTTCGAGCGCCTGGGCCGTCCGACCCTGTATTTTGGCGTCACCGCCGGCAACATGGACTCCATGGTCAACCGCTACACCGCGGAGCGGCGACTGCGCTCCGACGACGCCTACACCCCCGGCAATGTCGGCGGCAAGCGCCCCGACCGCGCGGTGATCGTCTATTCGCAACGCCTGCGCCAGGCATTTCGTGACGTACCCATCGTGATCGGCGGCATCGAGGCCAGCCTGCGCCGCATCGCGCACTTCGACTACTGGCAGGAAAAGATCCGACGCTCGGTGCTGCTCGACGCGCGCGCCGACATCCTGCTCTACGGGAACGCCGAGCGCGCCATCGTCGAGCTCAGCCACCGCCTGGCCGCCGGCGAGCCCATCAGCTCGATCACCGACCTGCGCGGCACCGCCTTCGTGCGCAAGGGCATCCCCGAGGGCTGGACAGTGATCGACTCATCCGAGGTCGACGAGCCCGGCCCGGTGGAGCCGCCGCCGGACCCCTATGCCGAAGCCCCTCCCCGCCCCTCCGCACCAGCGGAGAAGGGGCCGTCCTGCGCCACCCGGCAAGGCGATGTACAGCCGGTTCCACTCCCCCAGCCGACGGGAGCAATCGCCCCCGGACAGCGCCGCCCCCGCGGCCTGGACCGGGCACGCAGCGTGGTGCGCCTGCCGTCCTACGAGCAGGTGCGCGACGATCCGGTGCTCTATGCCCATGCCTCGCGCATCCTGCACCTGGAGTCCAACCCCGGCAACGCGCGCGCCCTGGTACAACGCCACGGCGACCGCGAGCTGTGGGTCAACCCGCCGCCCATTCCCCTGAGCACCCGCGAGCTGGACCAGGTGTTCGAGCTGCCCTACCAGCGCGTACCCCACCCGGCCTACGGCGAGGCACGCATTCCTGCCTACGAGATGATCCGCTTCTCGGTGAACATCATGCGTGGCTGCTTCGGCGGCTGCACCTTCTGTTCGATCACCGAGCACGAGGGGCGCATCATCCAGAACCGATCCGAGGCCTCCATCCTGCGCGAGATCGAGGAGATTCGCGACCGCACCCCCGGCTTTACCGGCATCGTCTCGGACCTGGGTGGTCCGACCGCCAACATGTGGCGCCTGCACTGCAAGGATCCGGCCATCGAGTCCCGCTGCCGTCGCCTCTCCTGCGTCTATCCCGGCATCTGCAAGAATCTGCACACCGACCAGATGCCGCTGGTACGGCTGTACCGCAAGGCACGCGCCCTGCCCGGGGTGAAGAAGGTGCTGATCGCCTCGGGCCTGCGCTACGACATCGCCGTGCAGACCCCGGAGTACGTGCGCGAGCTGGTCACCCACCATGTCGGCGGCTACCTGAAGATCGCTCCCGAGCATACCGAGCCGGGGCCGCTGTCGAAGATGATGAAGCCAGGCATCGGCACCTACGACCGCTTCAAGGCGATGTTCGACAAGTACTCGAAGGCGGCGGGCAAGGAGCAGTACCTGATCCCCTACTTCATCGCCGCCCACCCCGGAACCACCGACGAGGACATGCTGAACCTCGCGCTGTGGCTCAAGCACCACGGCTTTCGCGCCGACCAGGTACAGGCCTTCCTGCCCTCGCCGATGGCGCTGGCCACCGCCATGTGGCACTCGGGACGCAACCCGCTCAAGCGCGTGCGGCGCAACGGCGAGGTGGTATTCTCGCCACGCGGACGCCGCCAACGCCGCCTGCACAAGGCCTTCCTGCGCTACCACGACCCGGAGAACTGGCCGCTGCTGCGCGAGGCCCTGCAGCGCATGGGGCGCGCGGACCTGATCGGCAACGGCAAGCGCCACCTGGTACCGCGCTGGCAACCCGCCGGCACCGGCAGGCAGCCGGAAGGCCGGCGCAAACCCGACGGCAAGCCCTTCCGCACCCAGCACGCACGCGCCGAGCGCCGTGCCCCGGGGCGGCGGCGCTCCCAGCCCAAACGTCGGCGCTGACCCGATCGCCTGCCGGCAGACAACCTCCCCCGATGCACTAAAGTAAACGGGGAGACACCCGATCACAGCCAACACAGACAACGAGGCCCGGCCAAGGGCACGACCAACGAGGTGATCGCATGCAGGCATCGTCGGGAGATTTCGGGCGTTTTCTGCTCACCAGCCTGGAGATCGTCGCCGCCCTGGTGATCGTGGCCATCGGCGCACTCGCGCTGTGGGCCACCGTGGCCTATATCGTCGATGTCACCCAGACGCGTCAGGCGATCCGCCGCAACTACCCGGTGATCGGGCGTTTTCGTTATTTCTTCGAACACCTGGGCGAATTCTTCCGTCAGTATTTCTTTGCCATGGATCGCGAGGAGATGCCCTTCAACCGGGCCCAGCGCTCCTGGGTCTATCGTGCAGCCAAGGACCTCGACACCACCGTGGCCTTCGGCTCCACCCGCGACCTGCGGCGCACCGGCACGGTACTGTTCGTCAACTGCGCCTTCCCCACCCTGGGAGAAGACGCCGTACCGCCCGGCCCCCTGACCATCGGCGCGGGCTGCCCCCAGCCTTATACCACTGCCTCGCTGTTCAATATCTCGGGCATGAGCTACGGCGCCATCTCCAGGCCCGCGGTGCAGGCCCTGTCGCACGGTGCGCACAAGGCCGGCTGCTGGCTGAACACCGGCGAGGGTGGCCTGACACCCTGGCACCTGGAAGGCGGCTGCGACATCGTGTTCCAGATCGGCACTGCCAAGAACGGCGTGCGCGACCTGGACGGCAACCTCAGCGACGACAAGCTCCGGGAAGTGGCCGCCATCCCCCAGGTCCGCCTGTTCGAGATCAAGCTCAGCCAGGGCGCCAAACCGGGCAAGGGCGGCATACTGCCCGGCGGCAAGGTCACCGAGGAGATCGCACGCATCCGCGGCATCCCGCCCGGACAGGATGCCATCAGCCCCAACCGCCACCCCGAGATCAACAGCTTCGACGACATGCTCGACATGATCGACCGGGTCCGCGTGGTCACCGGCAAGCCGGTCGGCATCAAGACGGTGATCGGCTCCCCCGACATGCTCGACGGGTTGTTCCGCACCATTCTCGAACGCGGCAGCGAGAGCGCACCGGACTTCATCACCCTGGACGGGGCCGAAGGCGGGACCGGCGCCGCCCCCATGCCCCTGATCGACGCGGTGGGCCTGCCGTTGTTCGAGGCCCTGCCCCTGCTGGTGGACAAGCTGCACGAGTACGGCCTGCACGAACGGGTGCGGGTGATCGCCTCGGGCAAGCTGATCAACCCCACCGACCTGGCCTGGGCATTGTGCGTCGGCGCCGACTTCATCGTCAGCGCGCGTGGCTTCATGTTCGCCCTCGGTTGCATCCAGGCCCTGCAATGCAACCGCAACACCTGCCCCACCGGCATCACCACCCACAACGAAAAGCTGCAACGCGGCCTGGACCCGGTCATCAAGGCCGAGCGGGTGGCGAACTATGTGCGCAACATGGTGCGCGAGGTCGGCATCATCGCCCACAGTTGCGGTGCGCGCTCTCCCCGAGAACTGAACCGCTCACACGCGCGCCTGGTGCTGGACAACGGCCTGAGCGTGCCCCTCGACACACTCCATCCCCTGCCAGCAGGAGACTGACCCGGCGGACCGGCTCGGTGCGACTACTTGCCCGGCCGGATCAACCCACCCAGCCCCATCTCTTCGAGGGTGCCTTCCATGAAGCGCCGCACCTGGCCCACGTCTTCCATGCGCAGGGCCTCCTGTGCGATCTGACGCGCACGGGTGCGGCTGATGCTGCGCACCACCCACTTGACACGCAACAGGCTGCCGGCGCTCATGCTCAGGCTGTTCACCCCCAGACCGATCAGCAGAATGGTCGCCAGCGGATTGCCCGCCAGCTCACCACACACACTGACCGGCCGGTCGAACTCGGCCGCTGCCGAGGTAATGTCGCGCAGAGCGCGCAACACTGCCGGATGCAGCTCGTCGTAGAGATCGGCCACGCGCGGGTTGTTGCGGTCCACCGCCAGCAGATACTGGGTGAGATCGTTGGTCCCCACCGACAGGAAGTCCACCCGACGCGCGATCTCTCCGGCCTGGTAGACCGCGGACGGTACCTCGATCATCACCCCGATGCGCGGCATGACAACCACCTGCCCCTCCTCGAGCAGCTCGTCATGGGCGCGCCGGATGAGCTGTTGCAGCTCGTCCACCTCGCCCACGCCACTGATCATGGGCAACATGATCTGCAGATTGCCCAGCCCGATGTCGGCCAGCAGCATGGCGCGAATCTGGGTGAGAAAGATCTCCGGGTGTTGCAGTGAGATGCGCACCCCACGCCAGCCGAGAAAGGGGTTCTGCTCGGCCACCGGGAAATAGGGCAGCGCCTTGTCGCCACCGATGTCCAGGGTGCGCAGCACCACCGGACGCGGTGCGAAGGCCTCGAGCACCCGGCGATAGTTGCGCAGCTGCTCGCCCTCACCGGGGAAACGGTCGCGCACCATGAAGGGAAACTCGGTGCGATACAGGCCCACGCCGTCGGCTTCGGCCTGTTCCTCGCCATTCATCTGGTTGACCAGACCGGTGTTCAGGTGCAACGGCACGACATGCCCGTCGGTGGTCTCCGAGGGCAGGCCACGCATCGCCTCGACCTCGGCTCCCAGCGCCTCCTCCTCGGCGATCAGGCGCTCGTACTCGGCGCGCACCGAGGGGGCGGGCTCGATGTACACCCGCCCCCGATAACCATCCACGATCAGCGCCCGCCCCTGCATGCGGCTGACCGGCATCTCGGACACGCCCATCACCGCCGGGATCCCCATGGCGCGCGCCAGAATGGCCGCGTGCGAAGACCCGGAACCGCTGGCCGAGACCACGCCGGTGAGCCGCCCCGGCGGCACCTCGGCGAGCTGCATGGCGCTGATCTCCTCACCGACCAACACCGTGTCCGGCGGATATTCCACCAGGCTCGGATCGTCGTCCTGCAGGTGCATGAGGATACGCCGGCCCAGATCGCGCACGTCCGAGGCACGCTCGCGCAGGTAGGGATCGTCCATCTCGTCGAAGATCTGCGCGTGGGCAGAGATGGTGTCGCGCAGCGCAGCCGGTGCCCACAGCCCCCGGTGGATGGCCTCCTCGGTCTGCAACACCAGGGTCTCGGAGCGCAGCATCAGCAGCAGGGCGTCGAACAGCGCCCGGTCTTCCTCGGGCAGTTGATCGGCCATGCGCTCCTGCAGGTGCCGCAGATCGGCCTCGACCTGGGCCAATGCACGCTCGAAGCGCGCGCACTCCGTCTCGGGGTCGTCGACCGGCCGATCCGGCACCGCCTCCAGATCCGAGAGCTGAAAGCTGACCACTGCGGTACCGATCGCCACGCCCGCGTGGCCAGGTTGACCGACCAGGAAACGGTGCAGGGGCTGATGCTCACGGGTCAGCGCATCGAGTTCACCGCTGGCACGCGCATAGGTGATGGCCCCGGCGAGCTGCGCGGCCAGGGTGAACAGAAAGGTCACCTCCTCGTCCTGGAACTCGCGCTCCTCGCGCTGGCGTACCACCAGCACACCCAGCACCCGCCGGTTCTGGATGATGGGCACGCCCAGGAAGCCCCGGTAACGGGTCTCGCCAGTGTGTGTGATGCGCACATAGCGCGGGTGTGCCGGCGCGTCCGCCAGGTTGACCGGCTCGGCGCGCTCGGCGACCAACCCCACCAGGCCATGACCGAAAGGCAGGCGCACCTTGCCCACCGCCGAGTCCTCCAGACCCACGGTGGCCATCAGCACATTGGATCGGGCCTCGTCGTCGACCAGATAGATGGAGCAGACATCGCAATCGATCGCCTCACGCACTGCACTGACCAGGGTGCCCAGTGCCTCCTGCAGGTTGGGCGCCTTGTTGACCGCGTGGACTATCCGGTGCAGCGTATCGAGCAAGCCTCACCCCCGTGCGATCAACGGCGCCAGGGATGACGCGGCCGACGTGGCGGCAGCGGCGGGGGACGCTGGGGCGGCCCCTCGGGAAACAGCAGCGGCGCCAGCTCCTCGAGCGCACGCTCGTAGACCCGCCGCTTGAAATAGATGACCTCCTTCACGGGCACCCAGTAATCCACCCAGCGCCAGTCGTCGAACTCGGGCCTGTCGAAACGATCGAGACAAAAATCACTCTCTGCGCAGTTGACCCGCAACAGGAACCAGCGCTGCTTCTGCCCGATGCACAACACCGGGGCGTTGCGGCGGATAAAACGCTTGGGCAAGCGGTAGCGCAGCCAGCGCGAGGTCTCGCCCAGCACCTCGACCTGTTCGGGGCGCAGGCCGACCTCCTCCTCGAGTTCGCGGAACATGGCCTCGCGTGGCGTCTCGTTCGCCTTGATGCCGCCCTGCGGGAACTGCCAAGCGTTCTGCCCGACCCGCCGCCCCCAGAACAGGCGATTCTCGTCGTTGACGAGGATTATTCCGACATTGGGCCGAAAACCATCCGCATCGATCACATCACTCACCGGTAAATTGCATTGCCTCCATTCTTCCACAGCGGGGAGCCCTACCGCAAGCAGACCCGGCCTACGGGATCACGGATAAGCTATTGCTTATAAAGATTTTTCTGTATGATCCTCGCATCCTGCAATCATCAACCAAGAACATGCCACTGGCCATCTTCGATCTCGACAACACCCTGCTCAGCGGGGACTCGGACTACCTCTGGGGCCGCCATCTGGCGGAACTGGGCGTGGTGGACGGCGCATCCTACGAGGCGACCAACCGACGCTTCTACGAGGAATACAAGGCCGGACGACTGGACATCATGGCCTTTCTCGCCTTCTCGCTGCGCCCGCTGGCCGAGAACGACCCGGCCGACCTGGAACGCTGGCGCGCCGACTTCATCGAGCGCCGCATCCGTCCGCTGATCGGCCAACGCGCCTGCGCACTGGTCGAGTCACACCGCCGCGCCGGCGACACCCTGCTCATCATCACCGCCACCAACCGCTTCGTGACCGAACCGATCGCCGCCCTGTTCGGCATCGAGCATTTGATCGCCACCGAGCCGGAACGGCACAACGGCCGCTTCACCGGCCGAGTCGCGGGCATGCCCAGCTTCCGCGAGGGCAAGATCGCGCGCCTGCGCGACTGGCTGGCACAGACCGGTCATGCGCTGGCCGGCGCCACCTTCTACAGCGATTCACACAACGACCTGCCGCTGCTCGAACTGGTCGACCACCCCGTGGCCGTGGACCCCGACGAGGCATTGCGCGCGCACGCCGAAGAGGCCGGCTGGCCGATCATCTCGCTGCACGATCATGCAGCGACGGCCTGAACAGCTGCTGGCGCTCGGCATTGTGCTGGCGCTGGGCGCACTGGGTATCGCACTGCTCGAGGGTTCGGTGGACATCCCCGCCGTGGAGGTGGCACGCCTGCTGTTCCAGGACGACGGCAGCATTGCCGACCGCATCGTCGATCAGCTGCGCCTGCCGCGTGCACTGACCGCCTTCGGCATCGGCGGCATGCTGGCGGTGGCCGGTGTGCTGATGCAGGTGCTGCTGCGCAACCCCCTGGGCGACCCTTACGTGCTGGGCGTCTCCGGCGGTGCCGCGGTGACCGTGCTCGCCGCCATGCTCGTCGGCGTCGGCACGACCTGGCTGCCACCGCTGGCCTTTGGCGGCGCACTGGCGAGCATGCTGGTGGTGTTCCTGCTGGCGCAACGCGGCGAGGACCCGGACAGCCGCCGCCTGCTGCTCACCGGCATCGTCATGGCCGCCGGCTGGTCGGCGCTGATCAGCCTGGTGCTCAGCCTGGCACCGCCGCTGCAACTGCCGGGCATGCTGTTCTGGCTGATGGGTGACCTCAGCGGCGCTCCCCGCCCTGGCCTGGCGCTGGGCGTGCTGGCCTGCGGACTCGCCGGCGCCCTGTGGCTGGCGCCGCAACTCAACCTCGCCGGCTTCGGCATGACACAGGCCGCCGTGCTGGGCGTGGATCCACGCCGCCTGCGCGGCAGCCTGTTCGTGCTCTCCTCGCTGCTCACCGCAGGGGCTGTCGCCATCGCCGGCGCCATCGGTTTCGTCGGCCTGGTCACGCCACACCTGGTGCGCCTGCTCGGCGCCACCGACCACCGCTGGCTGCTGCCGCTCTCCGCGCTACTGGGTGGCAGCCTGCTGGTGCTGGCCGACACCCTGGCGCGCACCCTGATCGCCCCAACGCAACTGCCGGTCGGCGTGCTCACCGCCCTGCTCGGGGTGCCGCTCTTCCTCTGGCTGCTGAATCGGGAGGGCCGTTCGTGAACGCCCTGCTCGAGGCGCGCGGACTGCACATCGGCCACCCGGGGCGCCCCCTGGTGCAGGACCTGCACCTGTGTATCGAACCCGGTCAATGCTGGGTGGTGCTCGGCCCCAACGGTGCGGGCAAGAGCACGCTGCTGCACGTGCTGACAGGCCTGACAGCGCCGTCCGGCGGCGAGATCCGCCTGCAGGGCACCCCCTTGCAGGCATTGGACGCCCGCGCCCGTGCCCGCCGCCTCGGCCTGCTGCTGCAACAGGGCAACCCCGGCCTGCACAATCGCGTGCTCGAACTGGTAGTGGCCGGGGGCTACGCACGCAAGCGCCACTGGTGGGACACGCCGGAGGAGATCGCCACGGCACGTGCCGCACTGGACGAACTGGGCCTGACCGCACAGGCAGAGCAGGCAGCCGAGACCCTGTCGGGAGGTGAGCTGCGGCGTGCCGAGATCGCCCGCCTGCTGGTACAGGATCCGCCACTGGCCCTGCTCGACGAGCCGCTGAACCACCTCGACATCGGCCAGCAGGTCACGGTCATGAACCTGTTGCGGCGGCGCTTCGTGAACGCCCGACGCGCCCTGCTGCTGGTGGCACACGACCCCGGCCTGGCACGGCACATCGCCACACATTGCCTGCTGCTGTCGGGAAACGGCGCCTGGGAGGCCGGCCCGGCCGCCGAGCTGATCACGGCGCAGCGCCTGGCGCCACTGCTCGGTCGCGCACTGCGCGAGTTCACCACCCCCGGCGGGCCACTGCTGGCGATCGACTGGGATGCGGACTAATCACCGTCACGCATGCGCTGACACAGGGAGCGGGTGTCAGGGTTCTCCACCGCCTCGGCAATGGCATTGACCACGAGATTGAACTCCTCCGGGGTGAGCACCTCCATGATGCGCCCGAGCAGGCGCGGATCGACCTGGGCGTACACATTGCTGCCGTCACGCAACTGCACCGTGATGCCGGCGGCATGGTAGCCCACCTCGTCGTCCTCGCCTTCCTGCTCGTAGAGTTCACGCCCCAGCTCCATCATCTCGTCGTAATGACCCTCGATGCGCTCGGCCAGGTCATCGTCGATGTCCTCGGGCAGCAGCACCTTGAGCAGGCCATCGTCATCTTCCAGATCAGGCGTCAGACCGGCCTCTTCGACGAAACTCACGAAACGATCACGCGGCCGCGGATCGAAAAACACATATTCCAGCATGCTGTCATTTCCTCTCTGTCCCGACCAAGCTGACCGAGATCAATAATCCAGCAAATAACTATCCAGCGTCTCCATACGGATCTGCATACTTTGCGGCGTCCCCTCAGCCGGACACGAGTCAGATGCAGGAACCCAACAAGGAAATCCAGATCGCCCAGCTGCGCGACGCGGTGCGCAAGCAGATTGGCCACTCCCGCGAAAAAAAGGCGTGTTACCGCGCCTTCTGCCTGTTGATGATCCTGCAAGGCCAGCGCATCAGCGACATCGCCGAGGCTCTGGGCGAACATACCCGCACCATCGAACGCTGGCGCAAGCGTTTCAACGAGCACGGCCTCGAAGGTCTGCTGGATGATACCAGCCCGGGGCGACCGGCTCGACTCTCCGACAGCGCCATGGCCTCGGTCGCGCACGATCTGCAATCACCGCCCTCGCGCTTCGGCATCGACGGCGAGCAGTGGCGAGGCAGGCAACTGCAACAGCACCTGCAACGCAACTACCAGGTCGAACTCAGCCTGCGCCAGTGCCAACGCCTGCTCAAGCGCCTCAACGGCGCTGCGCGGTCGCCCGATACACTCTCCAATCCACGCGGCAAGCCACCCCGCAAGGATGCCCTCAAGCTGCACGGCTCCCTTGCCTGAGTCAGCCTGACCCTGTCACCTTCCAGCGAAAATACCCGGTGGCCGTGCCGGAAAATGCCCTATGATTGGTTCGTGACACAGCTCGCGAACCAAAGAGGAAACGGCACCATGCATATCCGAAAACACCTGCTCGCGCTCGGCACCGCGGCGATCCTGGCCAGTTCCGGCGTCCTGGCTTCCGGCTGGGGCAACATGCCCTGGAACGGCAACAATGCCCCCTGGTCCGGCAATGCCCCCTGGTCCGGCAATGCCCCCTGGTCCGGCAACGCCCCCTGGGGCAACGGACGCGGCTGGGACTGGAACTCCCGACGCGGCCCCTGGGGACGCCGTAACAACGACTGGTTCAGCTGGGGAAGCGGCAGCAACAACCCCTGGGATCACTGGGCCCCCTGGAACAAGAGCAACAAGTACCCTTGGGAGTCGGACGCCTGGGACGAATTGCCCTGGTCGGGCAATCGCCCCTGGGACCGCAGCGGTTTCGACATGCCCTGGAGCAAGGACAAGGCCAAGCAGAAACGCCGCCGCGAATACCTGGAATACCTGCGTGACAAACGCATGAGCAAGTTCCGCGGCCATCGCCCACCCTATCCGCCGCCCTATGGCTACGGCTACGGCTATCCCATGCGCCCCATGGGGCCTATGCCACCGACACGAGGACAGATGCCCCCACCCAACCCTGTGCAGCCGGCCCCGAAGGCGCCTCCAGCGTCCGCACCGGCAAGTGATGGCAGCACGCCTACCGGACAATAACTTTCATGAGGCGGACCGCCCACACCCCGGATCATGGAAGATGCGTTTGTGCATCTTGATTCCTCACCACAGAGGACACAGAGCGCACAGAGTTAAAAGGCAAGGCGCGGACCTTTCTGCCGACGGACCATCGGTCGGTCCGTCGGTCGGGTTGCAATCCTGCCGGGACAGTCCCCAACTTCACCTCCTCTGTGATCTCTGTGGTGGTCGACTTCCACACTACACTAACCAGCCCCCCGGAAAGAGACCGGGGTCTGGTTTTCGCCTGCGTCACGCTGTCGATTGGCTGTCGCCGACAGACCAAGGCCCGCTCGACAAGCTCTTCCAGCGAACATCAGCGCCACCGTATCCACCGCAATTATCCGGAAATTCTTGATCCAGGTTGACATTCCGTCCACCTTGCCGGCCTTTCCCCTACCCTATAATCCCCCTCCTCGGACCCAGTATCGACACCAACACGAGGAGCTTCCATGAACAAGCCATTCACCTCCCTGCTGACCGGTCTGGCACTGGTCTCGGCCACCACCCTCGCGCTGGCGGGCGACCATGCCCTGCTCGGAGAGGCCCGCAACACCGCCAAGATGCTCGGCGGCAAGCTCAAGGCCGAGGTGGTCAAATCGATGAAGGCCTCCGGCCCGGTCGGCACCATTCCCTTCTGTCAAAAGCGCGCGCCCGAGATCACCGCCGAGGTGGCCAGGGCCACGGGCTGGCAGGTCGGTCGCACCAGCCTGAAATACCGCAACCCGGCCAACGCACCGGATGCCTGGGAACAGGCCGTACTCAAGGACTTCGAGGAGCGCAAGGCCAAGGGTGAACCGGTCAAGGGCATGGAATACGCCGAAGTCGTGGAGCAGAACGGCAAGAAAGTCTTCCGCTACATGAAGGCCATCCCCACCGGCAAACCTTGCCTGAACTGCCACGCGGCCAAGATCAAGCCGCAAGTGGAGGCCACACTCAAACGTTTTTACCCTGAGGACAAGGCACGTGGCTTCAAGCTGGGCGACATCCGCGGCGCCTTCACTCTGAGCAAGGAACTCTGACAAGGGAGACAACCGCGAAGGACACAAAGGGCCAAAAAACCTTCGAATCCTCGAGAGCGTGCCGGTTTCTGTTCGGCCCGAGGACGGGCCTCCTTCAGCCAGCACGTGAAAAGCCGAAGAAGGTATCGCGCATTCACCCCCCTCCTTTGCGCCCTTGGCGTCCTTCGCGGTAACCCCTTGCCAGAAAAACCTTGTGTCCTTTGTGTCCTTCGTGGTGAATCCCCCAAACAGAAAAGGCAGGGCCGAAGCCCTGCCTCTTCCATCGACCACTGGCGCGATCAGTCGACGATCTCGGCCTCGATCACCTCGTCGTCACCGGCCGATGCCTCCGCGCGCCGGGTCTTGCCGAACACCAGGATGCCGTCACGCACATCCACGGTGATCACGTCGCCCGGCACATACTCGCCGGCGAGTATCTTCTGTGCCAGCGGGTTCTCCAGCTCGTGCTGGATGGCCCGCTTGAGCGGCCGTGCACCGTACACCGGATCGAAGCCGGCCTCGCCCAGCTTGTCCAGCGCGGCGACCGAGACCTCGAGCCCGAGGTCGCTGTCGGCCAGGCGGCGCCGCAGGTAGCCGATCTGGATCTCGGTGATCTTGCGGATCTGCTCGCGACCCAGCGGGTGGAACACCACCGTCTCGTCGATGCGGTTGATGAACTCCGGCCGGAAGTGCTGACCGACCACCTCCATCACTGCGGTCTTCATGGCCTCGTAGTCTTCCACCCGGGCCATCTCCTGAATGAGGTTGCTGCCCAGGTTGGAGGTCATGACGATGACGGTGTTGCGGAAGTCCACCGTGCGCCCCTGGCCGTCGGTGAGGCGCCCATCATCGAGCACCTGCAGCAGCACGTTGAACACATCCGGGTGCGCCTTCTCCACCTCGTCCATGAGGATCACGCTGTAGGGCCGGCGTCGCACCGCCTCGGTGAGATAACCGCCCTCCTCGTAACCGACATAGCCGGGCGGGGCACCGATCAGCCGCGCCACCGAGTGCTTCTCCATGAACTCCGACATGTCGATGCGGATCATGGCCTCCTCGGTGTCGAACAGGAACTCGGCCAGCGCCTTGCACAGCTCGGTCTTGCCCACCCCGGTAGGGCCGAGGAACAGGAAACTGCCATTCGGCCGGTTGGGGTCGGCCAGCCCGGCACGCGAGCGGCGGATGGCGTCGGACACCGCACGCACCGCTTCGTCCTGTCCGACCACACGCCGGCGCAAGGCGTCTTCCATCTTCAGCAGCTTCTCGCGCTCGCCCTCGAGCATCTTGCTCACCGGAATGCCGGTCCACTTGGAGACCACCTCGGCAATCTCCTCGTCGGTGACCTTGTTGCGCAGCAGCTGCGTCTCGGCCTGCTCGGCGGCCTGGGCCATCTCGAGCTGACGCTCCAGCTCCGGGATGCGCCCGTACTGCAGCTCGGACATGCGCGTCAGATCACCGGCCCGCCGCGCGGCCTCGAACTCCAGCCGAGCCTGCTCCAGCTCTTCCTTGATATGGGTCGCGCCCTGCAGCGAGGCCTTCTCGGCCTTCCAGATCTCTTCGAGCTCGGAAAACTCGCGCTCGAGTTTCTCGATCTCTTCCTCGAGCAGCTGCAGGCGCTTCTTCGAGGCCTCATCGGTCTCCTTCTTGAGCGCCTCGCGCTCGATCTTGAGCTGCACCAGGCGGCGATCCAGCTTGTCCATCTCCTCGGGCATGGAGTCGATCTCCATACGGATCTGCGAGGCCGCCTCGTCGATCAGGTCGATCGCCTTGTCCGGCAGCTGCCGGTCGGTGATGTAACGGTGCGAGAGTGTGGCCGCGGCGACGATCGCCGGATCGGTGATCTCCACACCGTGGTGTACCTCGTAGCGTTCCTTGAGGCCACGCAGGATGGCGATGGTGTCCTCCACCGTCGGCTCCTGCACCAGCACCTTCTGGAAGCGGCGCTCGAGCGCGGCGTCCTTCTCGATGTACTGGCGGTACTCGTCGAGCGTGGTGGCACCGATGCAGTGCAGCTCACCACGCGCCAGCGCCGGCTTGAGCATGTTACCGGCATCCATGGCACCCTCGGCCTTGCCCGCACCGACCATGGTGTGGATCTCGTCGATGAACAGGATGATCGAACCCTCGGCCTTGGCGATGTCGTTGAGTACCGCCTTGAGGCGCTCTTCGAACTCGCCACGGAACTTGGCGCCGGCGATCAGGGCCGACATGTCCAGCGACAGCAGACGCTTGTGGCGCAGGCCCTCGGGCACCTCGCCATTGACGATGCGCTGTGCCAGACCCTCGACGATGGCGGTCTTGCCCACGCCGGGTTCACCGATCAGCACCGGGTTGTTCTTGGTGCGCCGTTGCAGCACCTGGATGGTGCGCCGGATCTCGTCGTCACGACCGATCACCGGGTCGAGCTTGCCCTGCTCGGCCTTCTCGGTGAGATCGATGGTGTACTTCTCCAGCGCCTGACGCTGGTCCTCGGCATTGGGATCATCCACCGCCTGTCCTCCACGAATGTTGTCGATGGCCTGGGTGATGTTTTCCTTGCTGGCGCCGGCCTGACGCAGGATCTCGCCCAGGCTGCCCTTGTCCTCGACGGCGGCGAGCACAAACAGCTCGGAACTGATGTACTGGTCGCCGCGCTGCTGTGCCAGCTTGTCGGTGATGTTCAGCAGCCGGTTCAGGTCGTTCGAGACGTGCACATCGCCCTCGGCGCCCTGCACCGACGGCAGGCGGTCGATGGCCTGCCCTACCGCCGCGCGCAACTGGTTGACGTTGACCCCGGCCTGGGTGAGCAGGGGCCGCACCGTACCCCCTTGCTGATCCAGCAGGGCCAGCATCAGGTGCACGGGTTCCATGAACTGGTGGTCCCGGCCGACCGCGATGCTCTGCGCATCGGCCAGGGCCATCTGAAACTTGCTGGTAAGCTTGTCCATCCGCATGGGCTTGTTCTCCAAAAATCTTTCAACTGCTGGACATATGGGGGATCGGTGCGGAAATGCAAGGCACCGTAGGAGGCCCGTCCTCGGGCCGAATCTTCGCGGCGGGGACGCCGCTCCTACCGTAGGAGGCCTGTCCTCGGGCTGAACTGTTCACGGGCCGAATGTTCGCGGCGGGGACGCCGCTCCTACCGTAGGAGGCCCGTCCTCGGGCCGAAGATTCGCGACGAGAACGTCGCTACTACCGCGCGCGAAACAGAGTCGGTACGGCAGCTGATCACGCGATCGATGAATAAGGGGCTGCCGAGGTAATCGCCCCCAGGTGGGGAGCAGCGTCGGCCGGCATCCGGGTGAGGGCCGCGACGATACCGGGCGCGTCGCGCCCAATCAGGGTAATCATCCACCATCGATCCTTCATGCCGTCTCCTCCAGCCAGATCAGGCTGGCCTG
>CAYMWJ010000026.1:0-30001 GCA_964394235.1 uncultured Sedimenticola sp.
CAAGTAGATATCGGCGGTGTCGATCTGCCGGCTGAGCAGCCGGTCCATGACCTGCGTCAGGGCCTGCTCGCCGAGCCCGGGGGCGTCGAGCAGGGTGGCACGGGCGATGTCGAGGGAGTCGGTCATGCGTGCGTATTTCCTTATGGGAGTGTTGGGCGAAGATAGGGGGCGTGGGGGCGCAATGCAACACTGCGACGAAGGGGGATTCGGCCCCTGTCAGATGGAGTGGTACGCCGCTCCTGCCTGTAGGAGGCCCGTCCCCGGGCCGAACCGTTCGCGGCGAGGACGCCGCTCCTAGTGCGCCCGTGAAGGCGTCCACACAGCACGGTGAGAGTCCGTGTCGGGGTAAGCCAAGGCCCCGTAGTCGAAGGTAACTGCGTCACCGCGAGGTGGGGTGGGAAGCAACCGTAGACGAACTGGCGGTCCGCAGGAAACGAACTCGATTCGGCGGGGCGTGTCGGCGAGCCTGCTGGGAGATGGCGAAGCCTGAAACTCACCGAATACGCTGACGAGGCGGTTAAAGCGATATTCGGGGCACCCACGTGGTTGGAGGCGGAACGTCGGGAAGTGTGGTCGAGATAAGCGGGGAGACCTGCCGCCGGGGTGAACGGTGGCAGGAGTCAGAGCCTTCATAGTACTGCAAGTTGTGACGTCGGCTAAGGCGATGCGGAGGAAACGCCGCATGACAGAGAAGCGGGAGGGCAACCTCTGCCTAAGGCTGGAGAACGGCAACGGGAAAGCATGGCCAACAGAACCCATGCCGAGGGAAGGGAGGCAGGAAGGTGGATGCGAGAAATCGAGAATGAACGAGAGCAGAAGCAAAGGGTGTACAAGTGTCAGAATCGACTAGACAAGACCCGTCCAGCCCTCTGGAGTGGCCATGGGTGGACCGTTCAATCTGGACAGATCGCATGCTGGCGGCGCTGGGTAACGGCGTCAAAGGAAACAAATGGTTTAGCCTGATCGACAAGGTCTATCGCCTCCGGACCCTGGAAGCGGCCTGGCAGGACGTCAAACGCAACAAGGGAGCGGCGGGTGTCGATGGACAGAGCATCAAGCGATTCGAAGCACGCGCGAGCGACTACCTGGACGAACTGAGCGAGGCGCTGAAGGAAGGAAGATACCGACCGGAGGCGATCAAGCGGGTGGAGATCCCCAAGGGCGACGGTAAACACCGCCCGCTGGGGGTACCGACGGTCAAGGACCGGATCGTGCAGGCGGCGGTCAAGCGAGTGATCGAACCGATCTTCGAACAAGCGTTTCTGCCGATGAGCCATGGCTTTCGGCCGGGCCGGGGGTGCAAGGACGCACTCAGGGAAGTCGATGAACTGCTCAAGGCAGGCCACACATGGGTCGTGGATGCCGATCTGCAAACCTACTTCGACAGCATTCCGCATGATCGACTGCTGAAGCGAGTGGAAGAGCGGATCAGCGATGGCAGGGTGCTCAAGCTGCTGCAAGGCTGGCTGGAGCAAGACATTGTCAAGGGACTTGAAAGATGGAGCCCGACCAGCGGCACCCCCCAGGGTGCCATCATCAGCCCGCTGCTGGCCAATCTCTACCTGCACCCGCTGGATGAGCGGATGCAGGAGAAAGGCTATCGCATGGTCCGGTACGCCGACGACAGTGTCATCCTGTGTCGGAGTGAGGATGAGGCGCAAGCAGCGCTGGCCGAGATGCAACGGTGGGTCGAAGAGAACGGCCTGCGCCTGCACCCGGACAAGACCCACGTCGGGGACTGCACCGAGGAAGGGCAAGGGTTCGAGTTCCTGGGCTACCGATTCGAGGCCGGGCGTCGATGGGTACGCAAGAAGAGCATGAAAGCACTCAAGGAGAAGATCCGAGCCAAGACACGGCGCACCCGGGGTGAGAGTCTGGCACGAATCATCGCCGACCTGAACCCGATGCTCCGGGGGTGGTTCGGCTACTTCCGTCATGCGCATCGATGGACGTTCGAACCGATCGATCGACTCATTCGGCGACGCCTGAGGGCCATACTGCGCAAGCAGTCGAAACGCTCAGGGCGAGGTCAGTGCCATGCTGACCACCGCCGATGGCCAAACCGATTCTTCGCTGAAGCGGGGCTTTTCACCTTGAACGAAGCCTGGCTTATGGCGAGCCAGTCACGATGTTGAAACCACCAACTGGAGAGCCGTATGCGGGAGAACCGCACGTACGGTTCGGAGGGCGGGGAGGCACCTAGCCTTCCCGACCCCTATCCTGTAGGAGCGACGTCCTCGTCGCGAAAGGCTCGGTCCGGGGACGGGCCTCCTACCTGTAGGAGCGACGTCCTCGTCGCGAAAGGTTCGGCCCGGGGACGGGCCTCCTACCTGTAGGAGCGACGTCCTCGTCGCGAAAGGCTCGGTCCGGGGACGGGCCTCCCGCGGGCAGGAGCGGCGTCCCCGCCGCGAATGCTGAAAAGAAAAAGCCCGCGCTGCCGGCTGGCAGGCGGGCCTTCTCCGGGCTCGGTGGTGCCGTGTCAGTGCGCGCAAGGGGAGTTGCGGCACAGACGCTTGATCAAACGCTCGTTGTGGGTCGCCTGGGACAGCCGACAGGGCAGGCACTCCCAGGTCATGTTGATGGCCGAGACGGCCGTGCCGGCGCCAATCAGGCTCCAGAACACCACGTCGACCCAGGCATGGGTCATGAGGCCTTCCGTGCCCAGCACCATCGTCGAGACGATTCCGAATACCGAAGCCGCTATTACGCCAAGAATGATCGGTAACATGGTCTTGTCCTCATGCTGATAAAAAACGTTTATATGATTCTTATATTTTTAGATTAGCAAATACTAATAAAGTTTCAAGAAATTTAAGCCCTTGATTTGGCAGGGCATTGTCGCGCCAGCCTGGTGTTTCTCCAGGGCAGGCGCATGGACGGGGTGGCTGGATGGGTCCAAAAAATGCTGCAAAACCCAGGGTTTTTCGGCAAGACGCCGAAATATAAGAGTTTTTTCTGCCGGTCTCGGGCCGACCGCTGATGGCCCGTGGGCCGAGGCGGGGAATGGCCATGCCGTGTTCCGCCAGAAATCCGCTACCTTGGTGGGCCTCTTTGGTTGGGGGGACGCGATGCTGAATGAACGCAACACCTACCTGGTCGGTGGCGCGGTGCGCGACGAGCTTCTGGGGCTGCCGGTGGGAGAGCGCGACTGGGTGGTGGTCGGCAGCACCCCGGAGGCCATGCGTGCGGCGGGGTTTCGCCAGGCCGATCCCGAGTTTCCGGTGTTCCTGCATCCCGAGACCGGGGAGGAATACGCCCTGGCGCGGCGTGAGACCAAGGTCGGCGAGGGCTATCGGGGCTTCGTGGTGGATGCCGGCCCCGAGGTCAGCCTCGAAGAGGACCTGGCGCGGCGTGATCTCACCATCAATGCCATGGCGCGCGATGCCGAGGGCTGCCTGATCGACCCCTTCGGTGGCGAAGAAGATCTGGCCCAGGGGCTGCTGCGGCATGTCACTCCGGCCTTCGTCGAGGACCCGGTGCGCCTGTTGCGCATTGCCCGTTTCGCTGCCCGCTTTGGTCCTTTCGGCTTTCGGGTGGCACATGGCACACACCGACTGATGAAACGCATGGTCGCCGACGGCATGATGCGCGAATTGCGCCCACAGCGGATCTGGCAGGAACTGCACAAGGCGCTGGGCTACGCGCAACCCTGGCGTTTCTTTGAGGTACTTGCCGCCTGTGACGGTCTGGCCGAGCTGTTGCCGGGGCTGGCTGCGCAGATGCATCCTGGCCATGGCGGCACGACCGCGGCACCGGCCATCGAGGCGCTGAAGCGGATCAGCGCGCGGAGTGAGGTGCCCGACGAACGCCTGCTCGCCCTGTTGCTGAACTCGGGGGATGCGCCGGATGTCGCTGCGCGGCGCCTGGGCATGCCGCCGCGTCTGCAGCAGCGCCTGCAACAGGCGCGGGAACTGTGGCCGCGGGTGCGTGTGCTCGACCGATTGTCGTGCCGCGAGGTGGCCGATCTGCTCGAGCGACTGGGGGGATGGCGCCGGGATGGCCGTTTCGAGGCCTGGCTGCGGATATTCCGTGCGCAGCCCGACGCGCCGGCGAGACTGGACGATCTGGCGCGGGTGCGCGAACCGGCGCTGGCCGTCGATCCCCGGGCCTTGCAGGCACGCGGGCTGACAGGGCGCGCCCTGGGTGAGGCACTGGCGCAAGCGCGCCGCGAGGCCATTGAAAACGCATGGTAAGCGGCCTTGTCTTGCGCCCGGCGAGCACGCAAACTGCCGGTCGAAGGGGAACACAGAACACCATGGAATTGAGTAAACACCAGGCGCTAGCCGCACAGAACCGACCGAGGGGGTCGGCCGACGCGCCAGCCACCGATTCGGTGCGCCATCGCATCCTGCGCATTCTCTGGAGTGCGCGGCTGGTGATGCCGTTGAGCCTGCTGCTCGCGGGCATGGGCGCCACCCTGCTGATCGCGGTGCAGTTTCCCATGGGCCTGCTCGATCAGAAACTGGCCACCCATGCCCTGCTGGCCAGCGTCATTGCCACCCTGGTCGGACTGGTGCTGACCGCGCGGCGGCTGCGCACCCAGTTGCTCGAACCACTGGCGCGGCTGGAGGCCTCGGTGGCCAGGGTCTGCCAGGGCGAGCCGGGGGCCACCCTCTCGCACGAGGACACCGGGGTACTGCGTGACATGGTCGAGGACATCGACAGCATCAACGAGGAGCTGACCGACCTCTATGAAGACATGGACAGCCGGGTGGCGCGCCAGACTGCCCGGCTGGCCCAGAAGACCGCCTCGCTCAAGATCCTCTATGACGTGGCGGCCAGCATCAACCAGGCCGACAACCTCGACGAGCTGCTGCTGCGCTTCCTGCGTGTGCTCAAGGAGATGGTCAATGGCATGGTGGCCACGGTGCGACTGGTGCAGGAGGACGGCAACATGCGCCTGGTCGGCGCCATCGGCCTGAACGATGCCGTGCTCACCGAGCAGGAGATGCTGCCGCTGGACCTGTGTCTGTGTGGTACCGCGCTCTCGCCCGGTGACATCCTGTGCGAGCATCCCGAGCGTCATTGCGCGCGTCGGCTGGGGCACAATATGTTCGGTCCCGACGAGGTCGAGCGGGTGACGGTACCGCTCGACTATCACGGTGATGTGCTGGGCTTCTACCATGTGTACGTGCGCAAGCCGGGCATTTCCGGGCGCGAGGACATCCTGGAGCTGCTCAAGACCGTGGGCAGCCATCTGGGCATGGCCGTCGCCAAACAGCGTTCGGACCGTGAAGCGCGGCGCCTGTCCATCGTCGAAGAGCGTACCGCGCTGGCGCACGAGTTGCATGATTCGCTGGCGCAGACCCTGGCCAGCCTGCGTTTCCAGGTGCGCATGTTGCAGGACGTGCTGCGCAGCGGCGATATCGAGGCGGCCTGCAACGACCTGGCGCGCATCAGCAATGGCCTGGATGAGGCGCATACTGAACTGCGTGAGCTGCTGCACAGCTTCCGTGCGCCGGTCGGTCAGCGTGGTCTCACCCAGTCACTGCGCGCGCTGGTCGAGCGCTTCCAGCAGGAGAGCGGCATCCAGGGTTTCTTCCAGGTGGCCTGCCGCGAGCCCGAGTTGAGTTCGGCCGAGGAGATGCAGATCCTGCGCATCGCCCAGGAGGCGCTGGCGAACATTCGCAAGCACGCAAAGGCGCATACCGTGCGGGTGCTGCTCAATTGCCAGTCCGACGGCGAGCTGGTGATGTTGATCGAGGACGACGGCGTGGGCTTCGACAATGCCCGGCGACACGGACTGCCGGGCGAGCACATCGGTCTGGCGATCATGGAGGAACGCGCGCAGCGCCTGGGCGGCAGCCTGCGTATCGAGAGTGAGCCGGGCGAGGGTACCCGTCTCGAACTGTGTTACAAGCCGGCGACGCGCAAGGATGAGAAGCCCAGGCGCTGGCTGGTCTGATGCCGGGAGACACGATGAAGGTACTGTTGATCGACGATCACGCCCTGTTCCGCATGGGGCTGCGCGAGCTGCTGGAGCGGCGAGGCATCGAGGTGGTGGCGGCCGAGGGTTGTTGCGAACAGGGTATCGTCCTGGTTGGCGAGCTGGAGCCCGACGTGGTGTTGCTGGACATGCGCATGCCCGAGATGAGCGGCATCGAGATGCTGCGCGCGCTGCGCGAGGGGGGGCAGCGCATGCCCATCGTGATGCTCACCACCAGCCGCGACGAGCAGGACGTGGTGCAGTCCCTGCAGGCTGGGGCCAACGGCTACCTGCTCAAGGACATGGAGCCCGATTCGCTGATCCGGGCGCTGGAAGACATCGTCACGGGCCAGACTGTGGTCGCGCCCGAGCTGGCCGCGGTGCTGGCGCGTGCGGTGCAGGGCGAGGCAGCACGCCCCGAGAGCGACATCGAGCGCCAATTCGGCGAACTCACCCCGCGCGAGCACGAGATCCTCTGCCTGCTGGCCGAGGGCCAGAGCAACAAGGTCATCGCGCGTAACCTGGGGATATCGGACGGCACCGTCAAGCTGCACGTGAAGGCCATCTTGCGCAAGCTGGAGGTGCACTCGCGGGTCGAGGCGGCCGTGCTCGCCGTCGAGCACGGCCTGTGCAACCGTAATGGAAGGGACTGAGCGGACACCCCTCTGACAGGGTCGTTGGCCCTGTCAGAGGGCGGGCGGGGTTCAGCCCTCGCTCAGGGAGGCAGACTCGATCACCACCGGTTCCACCGGCACATCGGAATGACCGGCGCGGTTGGTGGTTGGCACGCCCTTGATCTTGTTGACCACATCCATGCCCTCGACCACGCGCCCGAACACGCAATAGCCCCAGCCGTCCTGGCCCGGGTAGTCGAGGAACTTGTTGTCGGCCACGTTGATGAAGAACTGCGAGCTGGCCGAGTGCGGCTGCATGGTGCGCGCCATGGCGATGGTGCCGGTCTCGTTGCTCAGGCCGTTGTTGGCCTCGTTCTCGATGGGGTCACGCGTGGCCTTCTGCATCATGTCGGGCAGGAAGCCGCCGCCCTGGATCATGAAGTTGTCGATCACGCGGTGAAAGATGGTGCCGTCGTAGAAGCCGTCACGCACGTATTGCTCGAAGTTCTCGCAGGTCTTGGGGGCGGCCTCGTAGTTCAGTTCGATGACGATATCGCCCAGGCTGGTCTTCAGGGTAATCACGGAATCTTCCTCGTTGTCTGTCAGGGGGCTCGCGGCCCGGGGCGCGCATTCTCGGGGATATGCCGGTGAAAATCCATCCTCAGGCAGACAGGCGGAAACTGTCAGGGTACGCAAGGCATGCCGGCCTGTTGCGAGCTCGTATCCGGTGGGCTCGGGCGGGCAGCCGAGCTTGATGCTCTCGCATCACTGCAGGCGGAACACCAGCGGCAGGCGGATCTCGCGGTCGGCCTCGCGCAGTGTGGGGGGCGGCGGGCGGAAGGGCGAGGTGCGGCGGACCGTCTCCAGCGCCGCCCGGTCGAGGCGCGGCCGGCCCGAGGATTCGAGCACGCGTACCTGTTCGAAGCGACCGTCGCTGGTGATGTGAAAGCCCACCAGTACACGCCCTTCCTCGCGGCGCCGCCGCGACAGGCGCGGATAGTGCCGGTTGCGCGCGATTGCGGCGGCCAGCTCACCGAGATAGTGCGTACGCAGGGCGGCGGCCTCGGTGGCCTTCTTTGCGGCGGCCTCGCCTGGCATGGCGTGTGGGGTGGCCGGGACGGGCGCCGCCGGCTGCTCCGGTTTCACCGCGTGAGCAGGGGGAGGCGGAGCCGGTCTCGCCGGAGGCGCGGATGCGCGGGCAGGCCGAGACGGTGGTGGAGATGTTCGAGCTGGCCGAGACGGTGGTGATGTCCGGGCTGGCCTCACGAGCTTGCGCGGGGGCTTTGGCGAGGACATGGCCGGTCGTGGTGGCCTGGCAGGCCGGGGAGTGGGTGCCGGGTGGGGCGCTGGTTCGTCGGGCGGTGAACCGGGAGTGGGGGGTGGGGTGCTGCTCGTCGGTCGGGTGCTGGCTTGGGCGCTCGTCGTGGCCGACACCAGGCGAATACCCACCACGGCGGTCGTGCTGGCGGTCCGGAGCGGCACCCTGTCGTGCCAGAGCAGGTAGAGCAGGGCACCGTGCAGCAGCATCGAGACGGCCAGGGTGAGCGCCAGCCGCCAGCCCGGGACGCCTTTCACGCCGGCCAGCTTACCCGGCAGGTACCGAAGCGGTTGCGAGATGCGGGCTCATCGCCGGCGACTCACTTGCGCCGGACCCTTTTGATGATCACCGGCTCCACCGGCACATCGGCACGCCCGTTGCGGCGTGTGGTCGGTACCTGGGCGATGGCGTCCACCACGTCCATGCCGTCGATCACCTTGCCGAACACCGCGTAGCCCCAGCCATCGAAGCTCGGGTAGTCGAGGTTCGGGTTGTCGCGGTGGTTGATGAAGAATTGCGAAGTGGCCGAGTGCGGGTCGCGGGTGCGTGCCATGGCGATGCTGCCGCGCAGGTTCTTCAGGCCATTCTTCGCCTCGTTCTCCACCGGTGAATGGGTGGGTTTCTTGACCAGGTCGGGCGTCAGGCCGCCACCCTGGATCATGAAGCCCGGGATCACCCGGTGGAAAATGGTGCCGTCGTAGAAGCCCTCGTCCACGTAGCGCAGGAAATTGGCCACGGTTTTCGGTGCCTTTTCGGCATCCAGGCGCAGGGTGATGTCGCCCTTGCTGGTCTCGATCACCACGTCGACCGGGTCGGCGGCGTGGGCCGGGGCAAGGAACGACAGCAGGAGTATGGCGGGGAGGAGCAGGACTCGCTTCAGCATGATCTTTATCTTTCCCTTGAACGGATGATCTGTGACGTCGAGTGTACCGGTAGCCGGGGGCGCGAGAAAGCGGGATTCCTCGGGCGGGAGGTGAAGGTCGGGGGCACGGCCGGCGGCGGGGGAATTCCGGTAGAATCACGCTTTTTATCGAATGGTGTCCCGTGATGCTCAAGATCCACAATGACCTGACGCGCAGCAAGGAAGTCTTCGAACCGCTCGAGCCGGGCAAGGTGCGAATGTATGTCTGCGGCATGACGGTCTACGATTTGTGCCACCTGGGGCATGCGCGGGTGATGGTGGTGTTCGACGTGGTCTATCGCTACCTGAAGGCGTTGGGCTTCGATGTGACCTATGTGCGCAATATCACCGACATTGACGACAAGATCATCGCGCGCGCCAACGAGCGCGGCGAGCCCTTCACCGAGTTGACCGAGCGTTTCATCGCGGCCATGCACGAGGATGCCGCCGCACTGGGGGTGCTGTCGCCCGACCTGGAGCCGCGCGCCACCGAGCACCTGCCGGGCATCATCGCCATGATCGAACGGCTGATCGAGCGCGGTCATGCCTACGTGGCGGACAACGGGGATGTCTATTACGAGGTGCGCAGTTTTCCCGGGTACGGCAGGCTCTCGGGCAAGTCGATCGACGACCTGGAGGCGGGAGCGCGGGTCGAGCCGGGCGAGGGCAAGCGCGACCCACTGGACTTCGCCCTGTGGAAGGCGGCCAAGTCCGGCGAGCCGGCCTGGGACTCCCCCTGGGGTGCCGGACGGCCGGGCTGGCACATCGAGTGCTCGGCCATGTCCACCCAGGCGCTGGGCGATACCTTCGACATCCACGGTGGCGGTGCCGACCTGACCTTTCCGCACCACGAGAACGAGATCGCCCAGTCGGAAGGGGCCACCGGTCATCCGTTCGTGCGTTACTGGATGCACAACGGCTTCGTGCGTATCAACGACGAGAAGATGTCCAAGTCGCTGGGCAACTTCTTCACCGTGCGTGAGGTACTCGAACGTTACCGTCCCGAGGCGATACGTTATTTCATCCTCACCAGTCACTACCGCAGCCCGCTCAATTACGACGATACCCAGCTCGACCAGGCGGGTGCGGCGCTCACCCGTTGCTACACGGCCTTGCGCGGCCTGCCGGAGAGCGAGCCCGCCGGCGCCGAGGCCTTCGAGGCGCGTTTTCACGCCGCCATGCAGGACGACTTCAACACCCCCGAGGCCCTGGCGGTGATGTTCGAGCTGGTGCGCGAGATCAACCGGCTGCGCCAGGACGATCCACAGGCAGCCGCCGGCCTGGGGGCGGCTCTGCGTCGCATGGGCGACGTGCTGGGGCTCCTGCAGGAAGATCCCGAGACCTGGCTGCGTGGTGACAGTGCGGACGACGGTCTGGACGACGCCGAGATCGAGACGTTGATCGCGCAGCGTGCCCAGGCCAAGGCGGAGAAGAACTGGGCTGAGGCCGATCGCATCCGCGACCAGTTGCAGCAGGCCGGCATCGTGCTCGAGGACGGCCCCGGTGGCACCACCTGGCGGAGGGCCTGAGATGAGTGCGCCACGCAAGCGGGTCTTCCGCGTCTTCTGGCGGGACTATGTCACTGGGGAGGGGGTCTCATCCAGTGCGCCCGAGTCGCTTGCCGGCGAGCAGATTGCACCGCTGGCCGAACGTCTGCTGGCCGTGCCGGACAATTACATCGGCGTGATCGATGCCAACGAGCTCATCCTCCAGGCCTGGTGCGCCGAGGCGGGCGGGCCTGTACAGCTCGAGCTGCTCTACCCCGAGGACGGCGGCATGTTGCACCTGAGCCTGCCGCTGGCCGAGGCGTTGGCACTGCTCGAGCGCCTGCCGCAGGCGTTCGACGAATCGCTGCTGCCCGGGGCACAGTTCCGCACCTGAACCCCAGGTGGTGCAGTTCCATCCACGCCCGCCGACTCGGCACTGAGTCTTTCCCGTTTCGTCGCGGCCTGGGGAGGGCGCAGTCAACGCGCGACCGTCTGCTCGGCCAGGTGATGAAAACTGGCCAGGCGGTCGGGGTGGATGCGGCCTGCCTCCAGCGCCTTGCGTACCGCGCAGCCGGGTTCGTGTCGGTGGGTGCAGTCGTTGAAACGGCATTGTCCCCGGAGTGCGCGCAGCTCGGGAAAGCCTTCTTCCAGCTCCTGGCGTGTCAGTCGGCCGAGCCGGAAGCTGCGCACGCCGGGTGAGTCGATGATCTCGCCGCCGCGCTCCAGCGCATACAGGGTGGCCGCCGAGGTGGTGTGACGACCGAGCCCGGTGGCCTCGGAGAGGGCGCCTTCGAGTAGTTCGGGGTTTGGCAGCAGGGCATTGATCAGCGAGGACTTGCCCACTCCCGACTGGCCGACCAGGATGCTGGTGTGTCCGCGCAGCTGTTCGAACAGCGGGGCCAGGCCCTGTGTCGTCTTGGCGCTGACCTGGATCAGGGGATAGCCCAGTTGCTCGTAATGGGCGAAGCGCTGGCGGAAGGTGGCGCGTGCGGAGTCATCGAGCAGGTCGGCCTTGTTCAGACAGAGGGCGCCGCGTACGCCGATGCGCTCGGCGGCGATCAGGTACTGGTCGAGCAGGAAGCCGGTGGGCTCTGGCCTGGGGGCCAGCACCACCACCAGTTGGCTGATGTTGGCGGCGATGGGCTTGTCGTGCCCGGCATGATCCGGGCGTGAGAGCACGGTGTCGCGTTCGAGCAGGGCCACCACCACGCCCCCCCCGTCCACGGGCTGCCAGAGTACGCGGTCACCGCACACGATCTCGCCCAGATTCTGGCGGAACAGACAGTGCACGGTCTCGCCATCCGGCCCACGTATCAGCAGGCTGCGGCCATGGCGCACGATGACCCGCCCAGCCACCGATGGACCGGTGTCTTCGTTACCAAGCAGGGACTCGGCGCGGGCATCCGCCAGGCGTCGCCGTTGTTCCTGGATGCGCGCGATGCGTGCCCGCTGCTGCTTGCTGAGCCTGCGACGCGACATCGTCAGGCGTTATGCAAAGTCATTTGTCGAAGTGGTAGTGGGTGTCGTTCAGGTACTTGACCACCGCAGCGATGTCCTCGTCGAACAGGCGGGTGTGGATATTGGCATCGCAGCGCCTCACCTGGGCCTCGAGCTGTTGCAGGTTCTGCATGCGGTGGTCGGGACGGGCGTAGACGTGCTCGTCATGACAACTGGAACATTTTTCCTTGATGAAACGGGCCGCGTCGAAATCGGCCAGTACCGGGCCAGCGGTGAGCAGGACGGCGGCGAGCAGTGCCAGGGGCAAGGGTTTCATTGCATGGGCTCCTTATTGCGCGGGAAACATGATCGAGGCTTGCCTTTTCGCAAGCGACGCTGTGTCTCCACATTGTACTCGCAGCACCGCACCGGCAAGCGGCGAATTCCTTGGTATACTCGGCGCATGGCCCGAAGCCCCGGTCGCCCCGATCGTTCATGCCGGAAGAATATTTGCACCTCGCCCCAGACCAAGTCGAAACACTTCTCCAGCAACTGCACCAGTTTCACGTTGAATACGGCGCCCTGGATACCCTGCTCGATGAGCGGCGCGAGCAGTTGCTGCTCGAAGGTTTTCGCCGCTTTCTGGAGACCTTTCTCGAGCGACCGGAACAAGGACAGGCGATCGTCAAGCGTCTGGCGGGCGACTATTTCGACGAGGACATCCCCTTCGTCCTGCTGATGGGGGCGTTCAACCGGATCAAGAGCGAGCTGATCCGGCTGGTGGCCTCCAACATGCAACAGCCGGTCGAACACTATCTGGAGATCGATCGCCTGTTCGAGCAGGCCAAGCGGGGCACCGCCCGGCAATACCTGATGCTCGAGGCCCGTCGCTCACAGCGACTGCCGCAGTCGCTGGTGCGCGAGAAACTGCTGATCCGCATCTATCTCGACTGGCTGCAGCAATTGCGCGAGGCCGTGGCGGGTGACCTGTCCGGATTTCCACTGGAGTCGCTGGCTGAGAGCCGCTTCAGTCAGGCGCTGCGTTATCCCGAGAGCATGATGATCTGCCTGGATCTGAAGCTGTGTGACCAGATCAACGAGCAGCACCGGGTGATCCTGCAGCAGGCCAGCATCCTGCATGCCATGCTCAGCGGCGGCCGTTACGAACAGGGCTATGTGGCCTATCAGGACCTGCTGGCCAAGGTCTCCGAACTGCTGAACCTGCTCAGCATCCTCTACTTCGAGAGCGAGACCAACCGCATCGGGCGGTTCTTCGGGTTTCTGCAGGCCGCGCTCTACCTGCCGGGGCGCAAGTTTCTGTGCGTGCTCAATCTCGGTCATCTTGCGCGCATCAACAAGCTGTATGGCGCCGAGGCCGGGGGACGGGCACTGGGCCATATCGAGGCGGTGTTGCGCGAAGAGTTCGAGGACAACCAGTCCTGGCTGCTGTTCACGCGCGGTATCGCGGGTGATTTCTACATCATGGGACACGACGTCGATGCCACCGAGCTCGATGCCCTGTGTGCGCGGGTAGAGCAGCGCCTGAGTGAGGTCGGTGACGATCTGCCCTTTGCCATCGAAGTGGCCTATCACGGCATCGAACTGACCAAGCTGAACGAACTCACCACCGAGGATCTCCACCTGGTCGTCGAATATCTCACCGAGCAGGCGGGACAGGGGCGCCGTGATATCGCCGTGGGCAGCGAGGATGCGCAGCGCCTGCTCGACTGGTTGGGGGCGCGCTACCGCCGCTCCATCGATCTGCGTACGCGCCTGGTGGCGGAGCACACCGACATCTTCATCCAGCCGCTGGTGACCCTGGACGACACGCGCTGTCTGTACGCCTTCGAGGTGCTGGGCCGTTTCCGCGAGGGCGAGGGGCATATCAGTGTGGGCATGTTCATCGAGGATATCATCGCCGCTGGCATGGCGATCGATCTCGATCGCCTGATCCTGTCCCACATCGTGGCGCAGGCCGGTCCCCTGCACGACATCACCCGGCGCCTGTTCATCAATGTCTGTGCCTGCTCGCTCGAGAGCAGGGCCTACCTGGACGCGTTGGTCGAGGCGGTGCAGGGGCCGTTGCGCGGCTTCGAAGTGGTCATCGAACTGACCGAGCAGACCCTGCTGGAGCGCCGCGAGTTGATCACCGAACTGCATCGAGAACACGGCCTGCACTTTGCCGTGGATGACTTCGGCACCGGTTACTCCACCCTGCAGCTGGTGATCGAGCTGGCGCTGGAGGGCAGCATTCGCTACCTCAAGCTGGATGGTTCGCTCACGCGCAATGTCAACACGCGGCCCGCGGTCGAGCGCATCATGCACATCACCCGTCAGATGGCCCACGAGCTGGGACTGGAAACCGTGGTCGAGGTGATCGAGAGTGCTGCCCAGCTCGACAAGCTCACCGAGCTGAAGATGGATCTCGGCCAGGGGTTTCTGCTCGGTGTGCCCGACACCGTGGCGGTCTGGCGCGGCAAGGTGAATTACATGCAGACCCGTACCGAGGTGCAGAGCCCACGGGCGTTCGTGCTCTGAACGCCCGCGACCATTGTAGAATCCGCGCCTGGTCTTTCACCGAGGAGCCGGTATGCCCGCCGACGAGAACAACCTGATCTGGATCGACCTGGAGATGACCGGGTTGGATACCGACCGCGACCACATCATCGAGATTGCCACCGTGGTCACCGATGCCGAGCTGAACATTCTCGCCGAGGGGCCGGTGATCGCCATCTACCAGCCGAGTGCGGTGATGGACGCCATGGACGAGTGGAACACCCGCCAGCACGGCCAGTCCGGGCTCACCCGGCGGGTGCGCGAGAGTCGCTACTCGGTGGCCGATGCCGAACGCGAGACCCTGGCCTTTCTGCGTCAGTGGGTGCCCAAGGGCAAGTCGCCCATGTGCGGCAATTCCATCTGCCAGGACCGGCGCTTCATGGCGCGCCTGATGCCGGAACTGGAAGACTATTTCCATTACCGCAACCTGGATGTCTCCACTCTCAAGGAGCTGGCCCGGCGCTGGGCGCCGGCGGTGTACGAAGGTTTCGAGAAGGATTCCTCGCACCTGGCGCTGGAGGACATCAAGGATTCCATTGCCGAACTCCGCCACTACCGCGAACACTTCCTGAAGATCTGATCCCGTTCAAGGGGACGGCGCCAGCTGTGCCAATGCCCAGTGCACATGCTCGCGCACCAGCGCCGAGGGGTGTGACAGGCGTGCGCGCAATGTCGGGATCGCCCGGGGATCGCCGCTGTTGCCCAGTGCCACCGCGATGTTGCGCAACCAGCGTTCGTGGCCGATGCGGCGGATGGCCGAGCCCTCGGTGCGTTTCAGAAAAGTCGCCTCGTCCCAGGCGAACAGTTCGATGAGGGTGGCGCTGTCCAGGTCGTGGCGCGGCAGGAAGTCGGCCTCGGTGGTATCGTTGGCAAAGCGGTTCCACGGGCAGCAGAGCTGGCAGTCGTCGCAGCCGTAGATGCGGTTGCCCATCAGCGGACGCAAGGCCTCGGGAATCGGGCCGTGCAGTTCGATGGTGAGATAGGAGATGCAGCGCCGTGCGTCCACCTGGTAGGGCGCAACGATGGCGCGGGTGGGGCAGGCGTCGATGCAGGCGGTGCACTCGCCGCAATGATCGCTCACCGGGCTGTCCACCGGCAGTGGCAGGTCGGTGTAGAGCTCGCCCAGGAAGAACCAGCTGCCGGCGTCGCGCGCGAGGATATTGGAGTGCTTGCCCACCCAGCCCAGGCCGGCCTTCTGCGCGATGGCCTTTTCCATCACCGGCGCGCTGTCGGTGAATACCCGGTAGCCGAAGTCGCCGATCTCGGCGGCGATGCATTGTGCCAGTTTCTTGAGACGGGCGCGCAGCACCTTGTGATAGTCGCGTCCCAGGGCATAGCGTGAAATGAAGGCGGCGGCCGGGTCGCGCAGCACGCTGCCTGGATCGGGCTCGGATGGGCGATAGTCCAGGCGTACGCTGATGATGCGCAGGGTGCCGGGCACCAGCTCGGCCGGGCGGGTGCGCTTGCTGCCGTGACGCTGCATGTAGTCCATCGTGCCGTGGTAGCCTTTGGCCAGCCAGGCGTGCAGATGGCGTTCGGCCTCGGTGAGATCGGTGTCACAGATGCCGACCGCGCCGAAGCCCAGCGCGCGGCCCCATTGCTTGATGTGTCGGGCCAGTTGCGCGTAGTCGATGTCGTCACCCTTGTTCATGGAGCACACTCTACCCAAATGCCATACCGCGTGATGCCAAAGACCGAGACCCTGCCAGCGGCGCTGTACACCGCTGAACAAGTGCGCGCGCTCGACCGCCAGGCCATCGAGCGTTTCGACATCCCCGGTGCCGAGCTGATGCAACGCGCCGGTGAAGTGGCCTTTGCCCTGGCGCGCGAACGCTGGCCGGAGGCGCGACGCTGGTGCGTATTGTGCGGTACCGGCAACAATGGCGGCGACGGTTTCGTGATCGCGCGGCTGGCTGCCGAGGCCGGTCTGACGGTGCAGGTGATCCAGCTCGGAGAGCGCGAGCGCATCACCGGTGACGCCCGCCTGCATGCCGATCACTGGGCGGCGCTCGAGCGGCCCTGGACGGATTTCGACGGGGCCCTGCCACGCGATTGTGACCTCCTGATCGACGCCCTGCTCGGCACCGGCCTGGATCGCGAGCTGGTCGGGGCCTGGCGCACGGCAGTGGAGACGATCAATGCCCATCCGGCACCGGTACTGGCGGTGGACATTCCTACTGGCCTGGATGCCGATCGTGGGGTGGTGCTGGGTATGGCGGTACGGGCTGCCGCGACCATCAGTTTCATCGGGCTCAAGCGCGGTCTGTTCACCGGCGAGGCCCCCGAATACTGTGGCAAGGTGTTCTTCGATGCCCTCGAGGTGCCGGCAGCCATCTACGCCAGCCAGATCCTCAGTGCGCGGCGCATCGACTGGACCCGCGAGGCGAGTCGCCTGTGCCCGCGCCGGCGCACGGCCCACAAGGGCGATTTCGGGCATGTGCTGGTGGTCGGTGGTGATCACGGCTTCGGCGGTGCGGCACTCCTGGCGGGCGAGGCGGCAGCACGGGTGGGCGCCGGGCTGGTCAGCCTGGCCACGCGCAAGCGCCATGTCACGGCCGCTCTCGCCACCGGCCCCGAGCTGATGATGCATGCCGTCAACGGTCGCAAGGATCTGCGAAGCTTGTTGTCGCGGGCCTCTGTGCTGGTGCTGGGGCCGGGGCTGGGGCGCCGCGGCTGGGGCGACACGCTGTATCAGGTCGGTATCGACTGGCCAGGACCTCAGGTGATCGACGCCGATGCACTCAACCGGCTGGCCGAGAAACCGGTCGCTCCGCGCGACGACTGGGTGCTCACGCCGCATCCGGGCGAGGCAGCCAGGTTGCTGGGGGTGGGGACCGCCGAGGTGCAGGCCGACCGCTTCGCGGCCGTCGAGGCCCTGCAACAGCGTTATGGCGGCACCGTGGTCCTCAAGGGCGCGGGCACACTGGTACGGGGGCCGGGACAGCGCCCGTTGGCGGTGTGCAGCGACGGCAACCCGGGGATGGCCAGCGGCGGCATGGGCGATGTGCTGGCTGGGGTGATCGGCGGACTCATTGCCCAGGGCTGGACGCCGGAAGAGGCGGCCGAACTCGGCGTCTGTCTGCATGCCGCGGCGGCCGATCGGGCCGTGATCCGCGAGGGGGAGCGCGGCCTGCTCGCCAGCGATCTGATGCCACATCTGCGGCGTCTGGTGAACCTGGCATGATCGAACGTCTGTTGCATGGCGAGGCAGAGCAGGTCGCCTTCGGTGCGCGCCTGGGGCGGGTGCTCGGGCCACGCGCACTGGTCTTTCTCGAGGGGGAGATGGGGGCCGGCAAGACCACCCTGGTGCGGGGCCTGCTGGGCGCGCGTGGCCATGCTGGCGCGGTGAAGAGTCCGACCTATGCCCTGGTCGAACCCTACGCGCTGCCGGGCGGTCCTTGTTACCACCTCGATCTCTATCGTCTGGGCGATCCCGAGGAGCTGGAATACCTGGGGCTGCGCGAGATGCTGGCCGAGCCGGCCTTGGTGTTGGTCGAATGGCCGGAGCGGGGGGCAGGCTGGCTGCCGGAGCCGGATCTGCGTCTCGAACTGTCCTATGCCGAAGGCGGTGTGGCACGGCGGGTGCGCCTGCAGGCCGGTACAGAGTCGGGGCGTGTGACGCTGTCGACATTTTTGGGCAAATAACTCGATTACTTTCTGAAAAACATTGTTTATCCAGATGTTTTATCTGGAATTTGAAAAAATCGTGTGCTAGCGTTTGAAGCGTCCTGGGAGATCGAGTGAAAGGGGAATCCATGCGATACATGGCGCGTATCGTCTGCCTGTTCCTGTTGTTGCCCCTCTCGGCCCTGGCTGCACAGGTGCAGGGAGTGCGTTTGTGGACCGCGCCCGACCATACCCGCCTGGTGTTCGACATCGACCAGCCGGTCGAGCACAAGATCTTCTCGCTGAGCCATCCCGACCGCCTGGTCATCGACCTGCGCGACACCCGTGCGGGTGAGCGGTTCGCCTCCAGCCAGTTGTCCGATCGTCACGTGCGTGGCGTGCGGCATGCACAGCGCAAGGACGGCACCTTGCGGGTAGTGCTGGATCTCGAGCAGGCCATGCGACCCAAGAGTTTCCTGCTCAAGCCCAACGCGAGCTATGGCCATCGCCTGGTGATCGACCTGTATGCAAAGGACAGGGCTCACCCGCGGGTAGCCAAGAGCGCACGGGACATCAAGCAATGGCGCGACGTGGTGGTCGCGATCGATGCCGGGCACGGCGGGGAGGATCCGGGGGCGCTGGGTTCGGCCTATCGTACCCGGGAAAAGGATGTCACCCTGCAGATTGCCCGGCGTCTCAAGCGCAAGATCGACGCCCTGCCGGGTATGCGCGCGGTGCTCACCCGTAGTGGCGACTATTACGTGGGCCTGCGCAAGCGCATGCAATTGGCACGCCGGCACAAGGCCGACCTGTTCATCTCCATCCATGCCGACGCCTTCCGCGACAAGCGGGTGCGCGGTTCCTCGATCTATGTGCTCTCCAATCGTGGGGCTTCCAGCGAGGCCGCACGCTGGCTGGCCGCGCGTGAGAACGCGGCCGATCTGGTCGGTGGGGTGAGCCTGGACGACAAGGACGATATGCTGGCTTCGGTGCTGCTGGATCTCTCCCAGTCGGCGGCGCAGGAAGCCAGTCTGGCGGCTGCGCAGAAGGTCTATCGCAACCTGGCGAAACTGGGCAAGGTGCATGCGCGCCGTATCCAGCGCGCAGGCTTCGTGGTGCTCAAGTCACCGGACATCCCCTCCATGCTGATCGAGACCGGCTTCATCTCCAACCCCATCGAGGAACGCAATCTGCGTAGCCCGGCTTATCAGCGCAAGCTGGCGCAGGCCATTGCCCGTGGCGTGGAACGCTATTTCCATTCGGCTCCGCCCCCCGGCACCCTGATTGCCAGGCTGGAGCGTGAGCGCCGACCGCGTGAACATGTGATCGCGCGTGGCGAGACCTTGTCCATGATCGCCAGCCGTTACCAGGTCAGCCTGGGCAAGCTGCGCAATGTCAATCGCATTAAGAACGACCGGCGCATCCGCGTGGGTCAGGTGTTGCGCATCCCCGAGACTTGAGGCTGCTGTCCCCGCCTTTCTCGTATCGCTGCGGAATAATTGTCCCTGACCACAGTCTCTCTCAGTGCGGGCGTCATTACCGCCTGAACATCGTCATGAGGATTCGAGGAGAGAGACTGATGAGAGGAATGTTGTTAGCGCTGGCGCTGCTGGCATCCGGCCTGGTCCTGGCCGGAGATATGCACCGGATCGTGTTCCATGTGGACGAGAACGATCCCAAGAAGATGAACATCACGCTCAACAATGCCGCCAACCTGAACAAGTATTATCAGGACAAGGGCGAAGAGGCACAGATCGAGATCGTCACCTACGGTCCCGGTCTGATGATGCTGCACGCCAAGAAGTCGCCGGTGAAGGGCCGTATCGCCTCCTTCGCGCAGAACTTCGACAACGTCAGCTTCAAGGCCTGTGCGAATACCATGCGCAAGATGCGCAAGAAGACCGGCAAGGAAGTCCCCCTGCTGCCGCAGGCAGAGGTTGTGCCTTCCGGTGTCATGCACCTGGTCAAGCGTCAGGAAGAGGGTTGGTCGTACATTCGGCCCTGAATCGACCCCCTTGCACCGTCACAGCCCGGTCGCCACTGCACGTGGGGCCGGGTTTTGTTTTCATGGCAAAATAGGCACATGCCGCTCCGCATCCGTCAGCTCCCCTCGCAACTGGTCAACCAGATCGCCGCCGGCGAGGTGGTGGAGCGCCCGGCGTCGGTGATCAAGGAGCTGGTGGAGAACAGTCTGGATGCCGGTGCGCGGCGCATCGAGGTCGATGTCCAGCAGGGCGGGCTCAAGCGCATGCGCGTGACCGATGACGGGCATGGACTGCACCCGGATGACATGCCGTTGGCCCTGGCTCGGCACGCAACCAGCAAGGTGGCCTCGCTCGAGGATCTGGAACGCATCGCCAGCATGGGCTTTCGCGGCGAAGCACTGCCCAGCATCGCCTCGGTCTCTCGCCTGAGCCTGGTCTCGCGCGAGCGCGGTGCCGAGCATGCCTGGCGGCTGGATGCCGAGGCCGAGGCCCCGGTGCCCGCCGCGCATCCCGAGGGCACCACGGTGGATGTGCGTGACCTGTTCTGGAATACCCCGGCGCGACGCAAGTTCCTGCGCACCGAGAAGACCGAGTTCGGTCATATCGAGCAGGTGGTGCGCCGGCTGGCGCTTGCGCGTCCGACGATCGCCTTCCGGTTGACGCACAATGGCCGCGAGGTGTTCGCCGCCCTTCCCGCCGAGGACCGCGCGGGGCAGGAGCGGCGTCTGGCGGGTCTGCTGGGTCCGGCCTTTCTGGAGCATGCGCTGTATTTCGAACACGAGGCCGCGGGCTTGCATCTGCACGGCTGGGTGGCGCGCCCGGTGTTCTCGCGTGCCCAGGCTGACATGCAGCATTTCTACGTGAACGGCCGTATGGTGCGCGACAAGCTGGTCACCCACGCGGTGCGCCAGGCCTTCCAGGATGTGCTGTATCACGGTCGGCACCCGGCCTACGTGCTGTTCCTCGAGCTCGATCCGGTGCTGGTTGACGTCAACGTGCATCCGACCAAACACGAGGTACGCTTCCGCGAGGGGCGGCTGGTACATGACTTCCTGTTTCGTACCCTGCACCAGGTGCTGGCCGAGGAGCGACCGGGTGCGACAGCGAAGTTTCCGCCGGCCGAAACCGAGTCCACCCCGGAGCCGGCGACCACTGCGCGGGAAGGGGCGGTGTCGCCTCCGCCGCCGGCGCAGCCGGGCCTGAAGCTGGGCGTGGCCGAGCGTCGCAGCAGTTATGGTGTGGCGCTGGCATGGCAGGCGCCGCCGGCCCCGTCCGCGGGGGCGGTGGCCGGTGAGCCGCCGGCAGAGGGCGAGGAGGTGCCGCCGCTGGGCTTTGCGCTGGCGCAGTTGCATGGGGTCTATATCCTGGCGCAGAACGCCGCCGGCCTGGTGCTGGTGGACATGCACGCGGCGCACGAGCGCATCACCTACGAGCGCTTCAAGGCTGCGCGCGAGGGGGAGGGCATCAAGTCGCAGCCTCTGCTGGTGCCGGTCTCGGTATCGGTGAGTCGGCGCGAGGCCGAGCTGGCCGAGCGGCATGCGGAGACGTTCACCAGTCTGGGCATGCAGGTCGATCGCATGGGCGAGGAGGTGCTGGTGGTGCGTGCCCTGCCGGCCCTGCTGCGCGATGCCGATGCGGAGCGCCTGTTGCGTGACGTGCTCTCGGACCTGGCTGTGCATGGGCAGAGCGAGCGGGTGCTGGCCTCGGTCAACGAGGTGCTGGCGACCATGGCCTGCCATGGCTCGGTGCGCGCCAACCGCCGCCTCACCCGCGAGGAGATGGATGCCCTGTTGCGCGATATCGAACGTACCGAGCGTTCGGGGCAGTGCAACCACGGGCGACCGACCTGGATCCAGCTCTCCATGGACGAGCTGGACCGGCTGTTCCTGCGCGGCCGATGAGCGAGGCACTGCCGCCGGCCATCCTGCTGATGGGGCCGACCGCCTCGGGAAAGACCGAGTTGGCCATGCAGCTGGCCGAGCGCCTGCCGGTGGAGCTGATCAGCGTCGATTCGGCGATGGTCTATCGTGGCATGGACATCGGCACCGCCAAGCCTTCGCCCGCGGAGCTGGCACGCTGCCCGCATCGCCTGATCGACATTTGCGACCCGGTCGATGCCTATTCGGCAGAACGCTTCCGCGCGGATGCCCTGGCGGCGATGGCCGAGATCACCGAGGCGGGACGCATCCCGCTGCTGGTCGGTGGCACCATGCTGTATTTTCGGGCCCTGCAATACGGGCTCTCGCCGCTGCCGCCTTCGGACCCCGCGGTGCGCGGGCGGCTCGAAGCCGAGCTGGCAGCGCACGGTCTGGCTCCTTTGCATGCGCGGCTGAGCGAGGTCGATCCGGTGATCGCCCGGCGTATCCATCCCAATGATACCCAGCGCACCCTGCGCGCGCTGGAGGTGTTCGAGATCAGCGGGCGGCCGTTGAGCGCCCTGCAGGCCGAACAGGCCGGTGAAGCCATGCCCTGGCGGGCAATCAAGCTGGCGCGCGCGCCGCTTGAGCGTGCCGTGCTGCACGCGCGCATCGAGCAGCGTTTCCACGCCATGCTCGAGGCCGGTTTCGAGGGCGAGGTGCGGGGCCTGGTGGCGCGTGGCGATCTGCACCCGGAACTCCCGTCCATGCGTTCGGTCGGATATCGGCAGATGTGGGCCTGGCTGCGAGGCGAGTATGACCGCGCGGAGATGATCCGCCGCGCCATCGCCGCGACCCGGCAACTGGCCAAGCGCCAGATGACCTGGTTGCGCAGCGAGCGGGATCTGCACTGGCTGAGTGAGGATTGCGGTTCCGTCCTGGATCAGGCGGTGAACTGCATTGAAAACGCCCTGAATTGACGGGTATATCGGTGCATTGAGCCTTCTCATGGTGGCGCGGGCCGGCTGTGCTATATTGACCTCATGGTCCCGCCCTCACTGTATCCCGGCTTGGCGTGGCCAGCGGGTCCGGGCCGTCTTTTTCGGTCGCCGTCGGGGTTATCGCGATCCGGCCGGTCCCGTCTTGTCGTCTTCGTAAACTATAGTCATTAAAAACTCAAATAGAAACAAGGAGTCATGACGATGTCCAAGGGGCAGAGCCTGCAGGATCCCTTCCTGAACACCCTGCGCAAGGAGCGCATTCCGGTATCCATCTTTCTCGTCAATGGCATCAAGCTTCAGGGCACCATCGAGTCATTTGATCAGTTCGTGGTGCTGCTGAAGAACAGCGTCAGTCAAATGGTCTACAAGCACGCCATCTCCACCGTCGTGCCGGCGCGCAACGTGCGCTTCCAGCAGGGGCAGGCCGGCGATGACGGGGGTGATTCCGGCCGTCCGTGATGTCCATCCGCCACCTACTCTCCATGGGCCCCGCAGCATTGCTGCGGGGACTGTTCGTTTCGCGCCCGGAAGGCGCACATGTTTGAGCGCCCGCAAGGCGGCGAGCGCGCCATCCTGGTTCATGTGGCCTTTCACGGGGCACCCGATCCCGAGGCCCTGCGCGAGTTCTCGGAGTTGGCGACCTCCGCCGGGGCCGAGCCGCAGGTCTTGGTGACAGCCCAGCGCCATGCGCCGGATCGGCGCCTCTTCGTGGGGTCCGGCAAGGCCGAGGAGATTCGCGCACAGGTAGTGGCCCACGAGGCGCAGTTGGTGATCTTCGACCACGAGCTCTCGCCCGGCCAGGAACGCAATCTCGAACGCTTCTTCGAATGCCGGGTACTCGATCGCACCGGCCTGATCCTCGACATCTTCGCCCAGCGCGCACGTTCGCACGAAGGCAAGCTGCAAGTGGAGTTGGCGCAGCTGCGCCACCTCTCCACCCGCCTGATCCGTGGCTGGACACACCTAGAGCGCCAGAAGGGTGGCATCGGTCTGCGTGGTCCCGGCGAGACCCAGCTGGAAACCGACCGGCGGTTGCTTGGTCAGCGCATCGACCAGATCCGTCGTCGCCTGGCGCGGGTGGACAGCCAGCGTGCCCAGGGCCGGCGTGCCCGCCAGCGTGCAGAGACGCCGACCGTTTCGCTGGTCGGCTACACCAATGCTGGCAAGTCCACCCTGTTCAACCGTCTGACCAACGCCCACGTCTATGCGCAGGACCAGCTCTTCGCCACCCTGGACCCGACCTTGCGCCGGCTGGTGCTGGATGGCTGTCCTCCGGTGGTGCTGGCCGACACCGTCGGTTTCGTTTCACGCCTGCCGCACGATCTGGTGGCCGCCTTTCGCAGCACCTTGCAGGAGACTGCCGAGGCCGATCTGCTGTTGCACGTGATCGACGCGGCCAGTCCGCGCCGCGCCGAGAACATGGCCGAGGTGGAGGAGGTGCTGGCGCAGATCGGGGCGCTGGAGGTGCCGCGCCTGAACATCTACAACAAGATCGACTGCATCGAGGATGTCGTGCCGCGCATCGACCGCGACGAACGGGGCCGGGCGGTGGCGGTCTGGCTCTCGGCGGCCGACGGTCGCGGCTGCGACCTGCTGTTGCAGGTGCTGGCCGAGCGCTTCGCCGAGCAGGCGGTGCGGCGGCGGATCTGCCTGCCGCCGGAGCAGGGTCGGCTGCGTGCCCTGCTGTTCGCGCGCGGCCGGGTGCTTGCCGAGGAGGCGGCAGACGATGGTGGTTGTTGCCTGGAGGTCGAACTCTCACCGCAGGAGTACGAACGCCTGCGCAAGCACGAGACCTGGTTGGCCGCACACTGGCCGGCATTGGGCGAAGATTGCCTTACCGCGTAGTCTACGCGGGCAAATGGACGCGGACAGCACCGCCCGGTGTTGATAGACTTGTGTCCAGAGGTTCATCTCATCTGGAGTCATGCATGGCGTGGAACGAGCCGGGAAATGGCAATCGCGACCCCTGGAGCAACAAGGGCGGCGAAGGCCCCCCCGATCTGGACGAAGTGGTTCGCAAGCTGCAGGACAAGGTCGGCGGCCTGTTCGGCGGGCGTGGCGGTGGTGGGGGCGGCGCCGGTGGCCGCGGCGGGTTTGGCATGCTGGGCGTGGGCTTGGTCGTGGCCGGCCTGATCGCTGCCGCCATCAACAGCTTCTACATCATCCAGCCCGCCGAGCGCGGCGTGGTGTTGCGTTTCGGCGCCTATCACGAGGTGGTCGGTCCCGGGCCGCATCTCAAGCTGCCGTTCATCGACAGCTACCAGGCGGTGAACGTCGACCAGATCAACAAGTTCGTGCACCGGGCGCAGATGCTGACCAAGGACGAGAACATCGTCGATGTCACCGTCGAGGTGCAGTTCCGTGTCCAGGACCCGGCCGACTTCCTCTTCCAGGATGCCAATCCGCCGCTGACCCTGCGCAATGCCATGGAATCCGCCCTGCGCGAGGTGATCGGCAAGGGCAAACTGGACGAGATCATCACCGAGAACCGCAGCGGCATCGCCCTGGCGGTGCAGAAGGGCACCCAGGAGCTGATCGATCTGTACCGTGCCGGTCTCAAGGTGCTCAACATCAACATCCAGGATGCCAAGCCGCCGGAGGCGGTGCAGGACGCCTTCGCCGATGCCATCAAGGCGCGCGAGGACCGCGAACGGGTGCAGAACCAGGCGCAGGCCTATGCCAATGACGTGATACCGCGTGCCCGTGGCGCGGCGGCGCGCTTGCTCGAGGACGCCAAGGCCTACAAGGCCAAGGTGGTGGCCGAGGCCGAGGGTGAGTCCAAGCGCTTCCTGGCGCTGCTCGCCGAGTATGACAAGGCCCCCGAGGTGACCCGCGATCGCCTGTACCTGGAGAGCATCCAGGACGTGCTCCAGGGCACCGGCAAGGTGCTGCTGGACGTGAAGGGTGGCAACAACCTGACCTACCTGCCGCTGGACCGGCTGTTGAAGTCCGGTACGGGCAGTGTCGGCATCGACCGCGATGTGGTACTGCGTCCGCAACAGAGTAATCCGCAGGAGGTGGAACTGCCGGGCGTCACCCGCGTGCCCCGTCGGCCCGCCCGTTCGGTTTTCCCGCGCGAAAGAGGTAGCCGCTGATGAATTCCGCCAAGCCGATGTTCCTGCTCGTCCTGCTGGTCGTGGTAGCGGGCCTGATCAACGCTTCCTTCTTCATCGTCAAGGAGAACGAGGTGGCCCTGCGCCTGCAACTGGGCGAGATCGTCGATTCCAACTACGACCCCGGCCTGCACTTCAAGACACCGCTGGTGCAGAGCGTGAAGATCTTCGACAGGCGCATCCAGACGCTCGACCTGGAACCCGAGCGGTTCCTCACGGTCGAGAAGAAGTTCGTGGTGGTCGATTCCTATGCCAAGTGGCGTATCTCGGATGTGGCGCAGTATTTCCGCTCCACGCGCGGCAGTCCCACGCAGACCGCGCGCCTGCTCTCGGCACGGATCAACGCCGCGCTGCGCGACGAGTTCGGCAAGCGCACCATCCGCGAGGTCGTCTCCGGCGAGCGTACCGAGATCATGCGCAAGCTGGCGCGCGAGGCCGACGTCGCGGCCGCCGACCTGGGGGTCGAGATCGTCGACGTGCGCGTCAAGCAGATCGACTTCGAGGAGGCGATCAGCGAGAACATCTACGAGCGCATGCGTACCGAGCGGCACCGCGTGGCCGCCAAGCTGCGTGCCGAGGGTGCCGAGGCGGCAGAGCGTATCCAGGCCGATGCCGACCGTCAGCGTACCGAGATCCTGGCCACGGCCTACCGCGATGCCGAACTGCTGCGCGGCGAGGGTGATGCCCTGGCTGCCCAGATCTATGCCCAGGCCTTCGATCGCAACCGCGAGTTCTACAATTTCTGGCGTAGCCTCAAGGCCTATCGTGAGGTCTTCCGCGACGGCAACAGCCTGATGGTGCTCGATCCCGACTCGGAATTCTTCCGCTACTTCAAGTCGCAACAGCCCAAACCCTGATGATGCGGGGGCATCATGCCCCCAATCCTCGAAGGTGAATGAAACCGCTCGGGGAGGGGTGCTGCCTCATTTCTGGCTAGAGCTGTAGTGCAGCATGTCCAGGGCAGACGATTCTTTGCCGGCGGCCTCGATGTGGATCCGCCTGTACTTTATGTGGGCGATTTGCGAAAATTGCCCGGTTTTCGGTGTGTCGCCGAGGGCCTATCGACCGGCCGGGGTTTCCCGGCTTTTTTGTGGGAATCGGCATGTGGCAGGATTTTCTCGCGGCGCTGGCACTGGTGTTCGTGATCGAGGGCATGCTGCCGTTTCTTTCGCCCGGCGGCTATCGTGACGCGGTACGCCGGCTCGCCGAGCTGGGCGATCGGTCGCTGCGTGCTTTCGGGCTCGGCGCCATGGTGTTTGGCGTATTGCTGCTGTACCTGGTGAGATCATGAACGTGCAAGATCGTAGCTGGCTGTTGCCCGAAGGCATCGACGAATTGCTGCCCGAGCAGGCCGCGGCGCTCGAGGCCCTGCGTCGTCGCCTGCTCGACACCTACCGGAGCTGGGGTTATCGCCTGGTGATCCCGCCGGTGATCGAATACCTCGATTCGCTGCTCACCGGTGCCGGCAAGGACCTGGAACTCCAGACCTTTCAGCTCACCGATCAGCTCAGCGGGCGCCAGCTCGGCATCCGTGCCGACATGACGCCGCAGGTCGCGCGCATCGACGCCCATCAGTTGCAGCAGCAGGGGCCCACCCGGCTGTGCTACATGGGCAGCGTGCTGCGCTCCCGGCCGGACGGCTTCTCCTCTTCGCGCAGTCCCTTGCAGATCGGTGCCGAGCTGTACGGACACGCCGGCATCGAATCGGATGCCGAGGTGCTCTGTCTGATGCTGGAGACGCTGCGCCTCGCGGGCCTGTCCGAGATCTATCTCGACCTGGGCCATGTCGGCATCTTCCGCGGACTGGCGCGCCAGGCCGGGCTGGATGAACGCCAGGAGGCCGCCCTGTTCGAGGCCCTGCAACGCAAGGCGCGGCCCGAGATCGGCGAGCTGGTGGCCGGCTTCGAGCTGCCGCCAGCCCAGGCTGCGATGCTCGAGGCGCTGGCCGAGCTGAACGGCGATGCCGACGTGCTGGGGCGCGCGCGCGAAGCGCTGGCCGAGGCGCCGGAAGACGTGCTGGCGGCGATCGACTATCTGGAGGCGCTCGGTGCGCAGCTGGGGCGCAGCCTGCCGGAGATCCCGGTGCACTACGACCTGGCCGAGCTGCGGGCCTATCACTACCAGACCGGGGTGGTGTTCGCCGCCTTCGTGCCGGGGCAGGGCAACGAGGTGGCGCGTGGCGGTCGTTACGACCACATCGGCGAGAAGTTCGGTCGTGCGCGACCGGCCACCGGCTTCAGCGCCGACCTCAAGACGCTGATGTTGCTCGGCAGATCGGAGGGTGCCGAGGAGGCACCGGCCGTGCTGGCGCCTGCGGGTGACGACCCGGCGCTGGAGGCGCGCATCCGCGAACTGCGGGCCGCAGGCCGCATCGTGATCCGCGAGCTGCCGGGGCAGCCGCTGGATCCCGCCGAGGCCGGTATAGGCGAGCGCCTCGAACGACAGGATGGCGACTGGCGGCTGTGCCCCTTGTGAGCGGCCGCCAGCACTGAAGATCAATCACGAAGATGGCAGGAAACTGAAGTGGGCAAGAACGTAGTCGTCATTGGCACCCAGTGGGGTGATGAAGGCAAGGGCAAGGTCGTGGACCTGCTCACCGATCGCGCGGACGCCGTGGTGCGTTTCCAAGGGGGACACAATGCCGGGCACACCCTGGTGATCGATGGCAAGGAGACGGTGCTGCACCTGATTCCCTCGGGCATCCTGCGCGAGAACGTACGCTGCCTGATCGGCAATGGCGTGGTGCTCTCGCCCTCGGCACTGATCGAGGAACTCGAGCAGCTCGAGCAGAGCGGAGTGGACGCGCGTTCGCGCATGGGCATCAGCGAGTCCTGCCCGGTGATCCTGCCGTACCATATCGCGCTCGATCAGGCGCGCGAAGCGGCACGTGGCAAGAAGGCCATCGGCACCACGGGACGCGGCATCGGCCCCTGTTACGAGGACAAGGTCTCGCGGCGGGGTATCCGCCTGGGCGAGATGCTCGATGCCGATCATTTCGCGGAGCGCCTGCGCGAGGTGATGGACTATCACAACTTTGCGCTCGAGCATTATTTCAAATTCGCTACCGTGGACTACCAGCAGGTGCTCGACGAGGCGCTGGCGCAGGCCGAGCAGATCCTGCCGCTGATCGAGGACGTGCCCGGCACCCTGCACCGGCTGCGCGCCGAGGGCAAGAACGTGATGTTCGAAGGTGCCCAGGGGGCGCTGCTCGACATCGACCACGGTACCTATCCCTATGTCACCTCCTCGACCACCACCGCCGGTGGCGCGGCCAGCGGCAGTGGCATGGGACCACGTGATCTCGACTATGTGCTGGGCATCGTCAAGGCCTACACCACCCGGGTCGGCGCCGGTCCCTTCCCCACCGAGCTGTTCGACGGCGACGGCAACCATCTGGGGGAGAAGGGTCACGAGTTTGGCGCCACCACTGGCCGCAAGCGTCGTTGCGGCTGGCTGGATGCCGTGGCCCTGCGCCGCTCGCTCAAGATCAACAGCGTCACCGGCATGTGCATCACCAAGCTGGATGTGCTCGACGGCCTGGAGCGCGTGAAGATCTGTGTCGCCTATCGGCTGGAGGGCAAGGAAGTCGATACCCCACCGGTGGGTGCCGACCGTTTTGCGGAGTGCGAACCGGTGTTCATCGAGCTGCCGGGCTGGCAGGAATCGACCGTGGGGGCCACTTCGATGGACGAGCTGCCGGCGGCCGCGCGCGATTACCTGAAGAAGATCGAGGAGCTGTGCGAGGCACCGATCGACATCATCTCCACCGGCCCGGATCGCGCGCAGACCCTGGTGTTGCGTCACCCCTTCGAGTGAACCAGCCCTCCCGCTCGCCGCGAAGGGTTCGGCCCGAGGACGGGCCTCCTGCGGTAGGGGCGGCGTCCTCGCCGCGAAGGGTTCGGCCCGAGGACGGGCCTCCTACGGTAGGGGCGGCGTCCTCGCCGCGAATATTCGGCCCGAGGACGGGCCTCCTGCGGGTAGGAGCGGCGTCCTCGCCGCGAATATTCGGCCCGAGGACGGGCCCTGGTAGCGGCGTCCTCGCCGCGAATATTCGGCCCGAGGACGGGCCTCCTACGGTAGGAGCGGCGTCCTCGCCGCGAAGGGTTCGGCCCGAGGACGGGCCTCCTACGGTAGGAGCGGCGTCCCCGCCGCGAAGGGTTCGGCCCGAGGACGGGCCTCCTACGGTAGGAGCGGCGTCCCC